>CALDKD010000010.1 GCA_937898885.1 uncultured Bacteroidales bacterium
GGACTGTGTCTGGCAACTATTTCCGGGAAATGAACGGAACCTGTCCCCTGTTCACAAAGGATTTTTGATTTGAAGACCTTGTTTTGCCACAAATTTATTATATTTTTGTGGCAGAATTAAGAGATGCTTATGGCAAGCCAAAGTACATATAACAGCATTAAAGAGCGCGTAGAGCTATCTGAAAGGGGGACTTTGTTCTTCCCGGACTCTTTTTCGGCATTGGGATCATCTGATGCAGTCAGGTCAGCATTGGTCAGGTTGTGTAAGAACAACATCCTTATTCGTGTGGCGCAAGGAATCTATTATTATCCCCGGATTGATACAAAATGGGGAAGCGGAATCATTCCGCCGTCAATAGAGGAGATTGCACGTGGAATAGCCATGCGTGACAAGGTGCGCATTGCCCCTACCGGCTCTTACGCCATGTATCAGCTTGGCTTGAGCACACAGATACCGGCTAATGTGGTGTTTATGACAGATGGTTCACAACGGCGCATATCAATTGGTAAGGGGCGAGGGATATTCTTCAAACACTCATCTAACATGCGTGTGTTTGCCTTCCAGTCACAGTTGATGGAGTTGATTGTTGCCGCCATGCGTGAGATAGGCCAGGATAATATAACCGATGAACAAATTACCATTATCAATACACATCTGGATCAGGTTGGCCTGGATGATTATAACCATGATATTCAACTTGCACCTATCTGGGTGCGAAATACCTTATTGAAACAATGAAATTCATAGACCTTTCCATTGATGAACGGCAGGACATTCTGCGTCGCGTGCAGGCAGAAAACGGAATGGACCTGCAGATTATTGAGAAAGACTGGTGGGTAACCACGGTCCTTAAATCTTTGTTTGCACTACCATACGCAGAGCATATATCCTTTAAGGGTGGAACCAATCTGAGTAAATGCTGGGGCCTGATTCAGCGGATGTCTGAAGACAAGAAATAAATCCACTCATAAATGAGAATAAAACCAATAATAAAGTAAGAGTATGCATCAGTAAACGATTCATAGAACAACAAATAATATTTTTAAATAGATAATCATTTAGAATCCCAATCCAGTAATATTGAATCCCTGATAATCTTCAGGATTGAATGTTACCTGCTGTTCAGTCACTCCAAATTGTATATCCTTCTTTCTGGTAATCTCAGTAACATCAAATGGCTTACCGTCAATGACATTATAGAATGTCACGCTCACTGGCTGATAGGTGTCCTTCCTTACAACCAATTCAATCCTCTTTTCACTTCCCAAGTATTTGGTGATCAATTTCCTTTTTCCTGTGATAGTCCAGGTGTCATCAGTTTCCTCTATTATCTTGTATCTGTAAGCAGGTGCAATGGAATCTAACCCTTTGAAATGATAGCCAATTGAGTGAAGGTCACCGATATTGACAAAATCATGATTTATCTCATTTTTATCAGCCATGATTGTCCATTTCTTATCGATGTCAAGATCTATGAACTCCGTCTGCTTTGACGATTCTGTGCGGGATTTCTTATCCAAAATCGCAACCTTGCTTTTTTCAAGATTGGTTTCTCTCATGTCTTTTGTTGTCTCAACATTAGAAATAATGGCAATACCATTCTTCTCGCCTGAAAAATATGAAGTTCTATAACCATGAACATAGAGTAGTCCAACTTCCTCAGTAAATGATACTCCCTCAGACTCATGTGCATTTACGTACTCCTGCATCTGTGATACAATCTGTTTGGCCGATTGTGAGAATGCAGCAACACCCCAAACAAGTGATAATGCGATACAAGCAATCTTTTTCATATATGATTAATTATAAAATATGTTCATACATATTAAAGACGAATAAAAAGCCATTTCGCAACACACAAATTGCAATTTATCGGGGTGAAGTAAGCAATTTTTCATCAAACTTGGAGGGTTATAGGCTTGGTTTGTCACCGATGGGTTTCCAAAGGAAAAAATCTTTCCTTTCCCCGGCCAAATTCTTACAACTTAATCTTTGTGGTCCAACACACCTTACCTTACCACCTTACCGCGGTCATATGGATAGAATAGACTGCTAATTTACTCCATTGAGAGATCAGACGCGACTGAGAAACGAGAAGTCGAAGCCTTGCAGAAGTTTCCAAAAGCATTGTCTTGCAAACGAAGAGTAATCATTACCTACTTGAGTTGTTCCCGCGTTCTCGCATTTGTTAGGGAATTCTCAAATTGGCTGCAAAGTTAATAAATCCAATTATATTGTATAGTGTGATAGAAGTTATAGTGTTATCGGTTGCTTTTCAATAAGTCTTGTGCTGGATGTATGGATCGCCGCGACAAATTCACCAAGTTTTAGATAATAGACTGCGGTCCCTGCTGTTGGCAGAGACCGCTGCTTCAGTTCTTAAACCGACCAGCGCCCCGCGGGCGCTGGATTAAGGCTTTCAAGGATTTTCAATATGTCAACTTTCCTTAGCCCTGACGGGCTTGGGAAAGTTGCTTTTATTATTTTGATTGCAAGCAATGTCAGGCATCGCCTCGGCATAATTGAAGCAAGCTTCATTCTGCACTCGGCTCGCTCTGACATTCTGTGACGAGGCGGACAGACAGGGCCCTATTCCGCACGTCGACGTCGAGCGGGCGGACATCGCCGCCGTAGAAGTTCAAGTCAGAAGCGAGGTTGCTGTAGCTCAGAGACGCAGACCAGTAGTAGCCGTAGCTGCCCGCATTGTCGATGCCAGTATTGCCATCGTAGCCATCGCGACAGCCGGCAGCAGGGAAAAAGACGAGACCATCATTGATCTCTGCCGTGGCCCATTCGGAAGCATCATATGAATCTCTTATAGTTCCGCTGAATTTGTCCGGCGCTATGACAAGGCCTATCACGCCGTTTACCGTTACTTCTGTTCTGTATTTGCCGCTTCTTTCCGCACTGTCACCCAAAAGGTATGCCCATTCCGGTTGAGAGAGCGTATGCCATGCGCTGACACCGTTCACGGCAAAGTTCGGGGAATTTGTGAAGAACACGTCGTCAGCAGAAGCTTGCGGGTCGCTATATGTCTTTTGATAGGTAACAGAAGCGTCCTTACTCCACATGAAATGGGAAATGTGTTCCTGAACCCAATTGCCCTCTGATGAAACTTTGAAATCCCACTGGCTTTCCTCAAAATTGAATGTGGCGGATGTCGCTTCTTCGCTCGTCTTTCCATACCACAAATTGCCCTTCGAGAATCGCACCTTCTTCGGTTTGCCGTAGCCGTTGTCTGCGGCTACTGTGAAGACGCCATCAAGAGCATCCGTGCCACAATCAACGGAATACTCGGCAACGACAATCGTATCGCATTCTATAGTGAAAGTATATGTATTATCGTCTGAAAGAATATTCCCATCCTTGTCTTTCCAACAGATGAATTCAGAGTTTCCGCACGGTGTAGTTGTGAGTGTGATTTTCGCACCCTTCCTAAATGCTGAGATACTACCGGCGTAGGATGGACTAACAAACATATAATTATTATTAAAGAAGACAGCCGTGACATCAACTTTTGAAGAAGGTCGGAAGGTGTATTCTTCACTCTCACAAAGTATGTTCCCGTACTGATCCCGCCAATAGCCAAAGGAATATCCTTCATTCGGAATCGCCTTATGCTTGAATATCTCGCCTTCGAAGTAAAGATCGACCCATTGTAATCCTTCTATTTCAACATGCCCTGCATTTTCTTGCGATACTGATATCATACGTGCAAGGTTTGCATATCCAATGGTTGCCGTGGTATTTTCCGTAATATCAGAAATGGTGAAAGTATAGACCAGATTGCCGGTCTTGCTCTGGCTGGTGCAGAACTCTCCGTCGGGCATGGTGCATTTAAGGTGCTGGCCGGAATATGAGTATGCACGGACAAATACAGAATTACCATCAACATAAGCCTTAGTCAGAATATCGTTAGGATCAACGCCATCTGCCACCTTTATCGTCACCTTGTATCCTCCAGCCTCGACTACGTTCCAGTCTTTGACAGAAACGGTCTGCACGGAGATTCCGCTGTTGCTGAGCGTGATGGTGATGTTGGACTTGGTGTTCTGGGCGATGATTACGCCGTTGTTGCCGCTGAGGTTTGCGGTCTTATCTTCGCCGTCTATCGTAAGCGTGAGAGTTACGTCCTGCCGGCCTGTCTCAACCTTTGAAGGAACCAGCAGACAATCGTAGGTTGTGCCTGCAGCGGTGATATCCTGACTGGCAGCAGGGACATCCAGAGTCACATCGGACTTTGTCGCGGTGATGTTTCCATTGATGG
>CALDKD010000011.1 GCA_937898885.1 uncultured Bacteroidales bacterium
AAGAGAGTGGTTGCTATTCTATAATAGATAGTATAATAAACAAGGATGGTGCCATAGATAACAAAGAATGTAAAATCATTGTTGGTTCCATAGATAATTATTACAATGATATGTTTAATCAGTTGTCTAAAGCTATGAACGAGAATGAAAAAAGAATTTGCATATTACACCATCTGGGAGTGAAGCCTCAGATAATTGGTGATATATTAAATATTTCATACGCAACCGTTCGTACTCACAAGGCAAGGATTAAATTAAAATTATCAGAAACTGAATTTGATTTGTTTTTCAGTCCAGATCATAGCGCATTCACAACTAATTATGTAAATCAAAATGAAGCAGTACATTGAAACTATATATTCCTTATCGAGAATAATAATAGCATGTATTATGATATGTTTGCCGTATGGTTCATGCCAGTTGGCAGGTTGGCTAATGTTAGACTTTTGTCTTGCATTGTTCTTTATACAGAAGATTGACAATATAAAGATACGAACCTTCGTGTTATTAATCCAATTACTGATTACCATACTTGTGTTTATTACATTAAATACTTTTACTGTTTCACCCGCCGCATTCTCCATTGAACATCCTGTAAGCTAAGTTGTTATCATTATCATGAAAACTAAACACTATTATTGGGCCTTATATATGGTTCTTCGTCACTTTTGGTGCAGGCCTGAAATACCCTAAAAATGTGGGTAAACCGTTGAATATCAGTGGTTTACCCTTGCTTTTCGTAATATTTTTCGTAACTTAATGTGTTGAAAATCAATACGTTAATATGCACGAAAAAGCGTTATGCAAAGACACTAAACGCAATTATATCCACAAAGGTTGCGCCTGACTATGATTATTTTCAGTCAGTGGCATTTTGCATTTGAACAATATCCATTATTTTTGAAAGGAATTCTGAAAACTGGATACTAATCGTTGTGAATAGCATCCCAGACACATGGAGAAATTAGAACAGGAATTCACAAAAATGGTCAAGGAGTACCGTAAGACAATATATACGGTATGCTACTTCTTTTCGGACAATCCGACCGAAGTCGATGACCTATTTCAGGAAGTGTTGATCAATCTTTGGAAAGGTTATCCGAAATTTCGCGGTGACAGCAGTGTCAAGACATGGATATGGCGCGTCAGTTTGAACACATGCTGCACAGTACAGAGGGGTAAGAGACGTCTTATTCCTACAATCCCCATTCTTGAAAGTGACATTCTTCCTGAGTCCGAGGAACCCGGCCGTCAGCTCAAGCAGCTTTATGAAAGGATAAACAAGCTTGAACTGTTTGACCGTGCCATCATTCTCCTGTGGCTGGAAAGCATGAGTTATGACGAGATAGCCGCCATTGTGGGCCTGACCGCATCGGCTGTCACAGTCCGACTGTTCCGCATAAAGGAACAGCTCAAATCAATGTCAAACAAATAAAGCGCAACGATTATGTCAGAAAAGGATTTCAATCTTGAGGAACTTGAGGAACTCAAGACCCAATACAGTCTTGTTGAAGAAGGACTTGACGACAAAGAAATTGTCAGTGATGACAGGATTCGTGAAACCATTTACAGCAAGTTTGCCGTTATCAGGTCAGATACCAAGGATGGGCTGCTTTGGAGCAATCTGCTGATTGTTCCTTTCTTTGCGTGGTACTTTGCCCCACAATTGCCGTCGTGGATGCTTTGGGCAATAGCGGTCTACTGGTTGGCTTCACTGTTGTTCAAACTGTTCCTGCTTAGAAGAACCAGAAAGGAAGAATACGGATCGTTTGATTTGAAGACCCTCACAGAAAAGGATGCGGATAATATCAGAAAAACAAAGGCGGCCAACATTGTTTCCGGGCTATTTTGGGCAGGGATTCTGCTATATTATTTAGTATCATTGATATCAAGTGGAAAAGCCGGAGTAATATTCATGGCTGCAATATTGATAGGGGTATGTATCCGCGAACTGGTAATCAAACGCAGATATAATGGCCAGAACATTGACCCTGAGACTGGAAAGCCCCGTGTTCTGAATCCCAAAGGCGCAATTATTGTTTTGGTGTGCATTATGGCAATTTCTATCTGCTGTATGACTTCCGATGTTATTATAACCGCCATAGTCGGTAAAGACATAACAGACCTTCTAGACGTTATTGGTAAATTATCAGTACTCTTTGCTGCTGCAGCTTTCTTTCTGGCCATACTGTTTTCTAAGACCAAAGCCAAAGTTTCAGCCAAGCTTATCAATACTCTAATTGCCATTTCACTGGCATTATTTGCAGTCCTGGCGGTCGTGGCTCTGCTGACCGGTAACATTGCGGTCATACATATGTACAGCCTGATGGCTGTTGGGATTTGTGCAATAACCCATTCATACATCAGAATGAAAAAGAACCGGAAGAAATAATATTTTAATGACAGACAGCTTGATTAGCCTTGTAAAAAATGCTTTGGATTCGCAATGCTTTTTTAATGCCTGGATTTTTTTACTAAGCAATCTTCAAAAAATAACTTGGTAATCTTTCCGAATCTTTTTCGCCCGAAAGAATCATCTCATCAGTCACTATGCCCGCATAGCTCCTTCTTCGATAATTCTTTCTGACTGAAAAATCTTCCGGTTTTCTTACCAACTTATTTTTTTACGCTTGCTTAATAACACTGATTTCAAAGAACTTTTGTTCTACGGCGTCAGAGCCGCAGGATGATTTTTATAAAACTAACGAACCATTGATAGATAAAACGGGCGAAAAGTATTGAGTATACCACATTTTCGCCCGCTTTATTAATGATTACACAAACAGGTCATCCAGACAGATTACATTTTGTACAACATTCGCATTCTTTCCGGCCCTCAGGCCAAACGTTGTAACCAATGCTGTTTGAACACCTTTCTTCGTTGAGGTTTCTGTTATGTAATTCTGCAATCGTGTCGTTATCCTGGCTGACTCTTCTGCCGTCATCTGATAGATATCGACGGAGTATTTCATTTCACATAACGTGACAATTCCATCGGCTCTGTCTATGATCAGATCTATCTGGCTTTTGGGCGTTGTTACTTTGCTGCGCCAAGAATAATAGTCAGTCTGTATCCTGTCTATTCCAATGGTACGCAGAATCTGCCATACGTGATCAAGACATACCCTTTCGAATGCCAGCCCATACCATGTGTTCTGCATTGGAGTATTTAGCATATGTGACCAATACTGTGTGTCTTTAATGCGCTTTGACGCATAATCCAAATAGAAATGAGTATAATAGTCAGTCAGCTGGTAATAGCCGCCATTGGATTCCTTTCCTGCAACATTATAATATCTTATGAAATCACAGTTCACAAGATCGTCCAGAATATCACTCAAATGGCCGTTTTCTTTAAGTTCGGCCAATTCGACAATTTCCTTTCTGGTCAGTCCCTTCTTGTTCTTTGCAAGAGCCTTGACTACGGCCATGTATCTGTCTGGAGATTTGAACAGGGATTTGTACAATCTGTTGTATTCTCCTTTCAACTCGGCCTGAGATCCGAAAAACAACCTGTCAATATTCTGCAGGGGGCTCTCATCGGGCCTTAACAGATTGAGATAGTATGGAATGCCGCCAAGCACCATATAGGTCCTCAGAATTGACATCCTGTCCCAATCAATATGCATAGATTTGAGATACATTTCCGTTTCCTTCAAGCTCAATGCGCGCAAGTGCATTTCATGAGTTATCCTATTATGGAGCCCTCCATGGCTGTCAACAAGATTCTTGACCATCCATGATGTCGCGCTGCCGCAGACTATGAGAAAGAAATTGTTCTGTCTGGAAGCCCAGCTGTTCCAAAAGAAATCAAGCGCTTTGACAAAACCTGAACGCGGAGTATCAAAACATGGTAGCTCATCAATAAAAACTACTGTTCTCCCACGTCCGGTTTTCGACTCAAGCATATTTTTGAGTATATTGAAAGCTTCCATCCAGCGTTTGGGGCACTCTCCCTGATAGCCGTAATTCTTGAGTGAGGTGTAGAATGCTTCGAATTCATCAGACCTGTTGCCGTCTATGATGCCTGTCGTATCGAAAGCGAATGAGTTCTTGAAGAAGTTTGTTATAAGATATGTCTTTCCGACACGTCTGCGGCCATAAAGTGCAACAAACTCGGCCTTGCCTGATTTCAAATAGTGATTCAGGTCTGAAATCTCATTCTTGCGTCCTACAATTGTTCCCATATATCAGCATATTTGGATACAAAAATATTATTGCCATCCGTTATATGCAATACAAAGCGGGCGAAAAATTGATTTTTTTTATAGTTTTCGCCCGCTTTTATAAAATAAAAGCTATAATGCCTACATATCATTAGCAATGATTTGCCGCTTCCCAAGGTTAGTCATTCCACCTCACTAAACATGTCCGCCCACAGTCTGATCATGCGTTTTCCGCGCAGATTCCTCGGATCATGTGACGCTTCGAATTCGGCATGTCTGAACTCAATCAGGGTGGACATTCTCTGCAACTATCTACAGACGCGCCGGATGTGCCGTCTAAGGTGCCCGTTTCTGAGGTTCTA
>CALDKD010000012.1 GCA_937898885.1 uncultured Bacteroidales bacterium
ATCGAAATGTATCCGCTGGACTTCGAGGAGTTTCTTTGGGCAAATGGTTTGAACCAGGAAGTCATTGATGCTCTTGGAAAGTTCTATCGTGAAGAAGAACCCGTCCCTGCCGGAATCCATACAGCACTGAAGAACTATCTTAATCTCTATGTTGCAATTGGCGGCCTTCCTGCTCCAATCAATGCATTCTTGGCAACTAACAATATGAATGCCGTCAGTAAGGAGTATCAGAGCATTCTGAAGGAGTATCGCGAAGATATGGCCAAGTATGCTCCAGACAAGGACAAGCCTCACGTCAGGGAGTGTTTCAACTCCATTCCCAAGCAACTTGCGAAGGACAATAAAAAGTTCCAATACAGCATGGTCAAACCCGGTGGCCGGAGCGAAACCTATTTGGGGTCACTCCAGTGGCTGGAAGATGCCGGCATCATCTGCCGCTGCTATAATACCGACATAACCGGACTTCCGATGGAAGGAAACGCCAAAGACAATGTGTTCAAAGTGTACACTGCTGACATCGGTATTCTCGTTGAAATGCTTGGACCGGGTACACGGGCTGATATTCTGCAGGGTAATCTTGGAGGGTTCAAGGGAGCAATCTATGAAAACCTTATGGCCGATACCCTTCATAAAAAGAACCAGAGCCTATACTACTTTCAAAAGGACTCCGGCCTTGAACTGGACTTTCTTGTCCGCATGAAAGGCGAATGCGTTCCGCTTGAAGTGAAGGCTAAAAGCGCCCAAGCTAAAAGCGCTCAAACCGTCTTGAAGCATCCTGAAAAATACGGAGTCAAACAGATTATCAAGTTCGGTGACTATAATGTCGGCAGGAACGGTCAATTGCTGACTCTTCCTTTGTACATGCAATTCCTGCTGGATCTTGAGCCGGAAGAAATCATTTTCGAACCTATTGATGCTAATGTGGTGAATACGATGGCAAGAGAGATTTTAAATAAGTAAATTAGGGACTGTCGGGAAACGTAGAAACCTTTCCAACAAATTGATTGATAATGCAATAGAAATTTTGCTGAAATAGCACCAACCCTTGCGTTTTCTGAGTTTGATTTCTATGACCTGTACCGGTCAACGTTTGAGAATAGCTGCTTGGGCCGTATAAAGCAGCTGCTCCCCTTGAGGGCGATGGCTGAGAACTTCGGATTGGTCAGCAAGCGTATGAGGCCGAAGCTTGGACGCAAGTCGTTCTTCACACCTGAAGGTAAGGTGGCTCTGTTGTTTCTGAAGATGTACACTGATTGTGTGGATGAGACGAACGCAGAAAACGGACGTGACCAGTCGCTGCCTCGCTCAAATTGAAAACGTTATACTACAGTCCCTAACAATTTATTTTGTAACTTTGCACCCGGAATTTTATTTAAATAAAAATGGAATTAATATTGTTATCAGGAGGTTCTGGCAAGCGTTTATGGCCATTGAGCAATAATGCCAGGAGTAAGCAGTTTTTGCCATTGTTGGAGAAAGAGGATGGCTCTATGGAATCAATGCTGCAGCGCGTGATACGCCAGGCAAAAGCGGCAGGGCTTTCGGATAATATTACAATTGCCACAAATGTGGCGCAGATGGATGTCATCACCAATCAGCTTGGTAATAAGGTCTCTGTGGTTACAGAGCCTGAGAGAAGGGATACGTTTCCGGCAATAGCGTTGGCCTCGTCTTACCTGTCTTTGTCAAAGAGATGCTCTGATGACGAGGTGGTTATAGTAATGCCTTGCGACCCTTATACTGAGGTAAGCTATTTTGAGACTATCGCCAAAATGGCTGATGTTGTTAAGTGTGATGTGGCTGATTTGGTGCTGATGGGAATAACACCAACGCATCCGTCAGAGAAATTCGGCTATGTGGTACCAAAGGCTGATAATGGCGACTCTATCTGGAAAAGTGTTCAGCGTTTTACAGAGAAACCTACTGTAGATAAGGCAAAGGAACTGCTTGCGCAGGGCGCATTTTGGAATGGCGGCGTGTTTGCTTTCCGTCTGGGATATATTATGAGCATTGTACGTAGCTATATCCAATCAGATAGTTTTGAGGATACCCGTGCCAGATATGGCGAGTTCCCGAAGATTAGTTTTGATTACGAGGTTGCTGAGAAGGCAAAGTCTGTGGCTGTTGTTCCGTTTGCCGGTCAATGGAAGGATCTGGGTACCTGGAATGCTCTGACAGACGAGCTGCACCACAATGTGATTGGAAATGCCATACTTGGACCGGCCTGCGTGAATACTCACGTGATAAATGAGCTTCAGTATCCTATTTTCGTTGATGGTATTAAGGATTCCGTGGTTGTTGCGTGTCCTGACGGTATTCTGGTTTGTGCGAAGGGTGAGTGTGAGAGCATAAAAAAACATGTGGAGAATCTAGGCCACAGGCCGATGTATGAGGAGCGGCGCTGGGGTACGTATCGTGTGCTGGATGACTCCATTTACCCAGACGGGCACCATTCTCTCACAAAGAGCATTACGCTTAACGCAGGCAAGAATATCTCGTACCAGATACATCATCACCGTTCCGAGGTTTGGACGTTCGTTCAGGGTGAGGGCCTGTTTGTGTTGGATGGCGTTGTCCGCAAGGTATGCGCCGGTGAGACAGTTATTGTTCCCGTAAATCATTTTCACGCTATAAAGGCCGTTACCGAGCTGACGTTTATAGAGGTCCAGACCGGTAATCCTCTTATTGAAGAAGACATTGAGCGCTTTGAGTGGGACTGGAAGTAGCTTGTGAATGCTATGTATGAAATTTTGTAAGTACTATATCTGCAGGTTTTGTCTGCTGCTGTTTGTCGGTCTGTCTTGTGTGGCTGAGACGTATTCGCAGGTACGTGACAACTGGTACATTCAGGCTGGGCTGGATATGTCCTTGACCAATCCGTATGGATATGATTTTGGTGATGTGTTTCCCAATGGCAAATCCTTTGGCGTTGATGTGGCGGCAGGACGATGGTTCACCCATCAGCTTGGGCTCAGGGCAAAACTGAACTGGGAGAACGGCATACGTCTGTTTGAGAACGACCATGCTGAGTGGCTTAGCCCTTTTCATCAGGTTGGCGTGAATATGGACCGTGGCGGTTACATTACGGTTCTGGGTGATATTCAGTTCAATATCCGCAATCTGTTGTCTGGCTATGAGACGCATGCCTGGGATGTGGCGCTTTATCCGCGTGCCGGTATCGGGTATAATTTCGGTGTGAGTAAGGGTACGCCGATACTTGGAATAGGACTGCTGAACAGCTATAAGTTGTCTGACAGGGTAAGCTTGTTTGCGGATGTGGCTTATCATCTTACTTCAAGCGGCTTTATTGCAAGTCCTGTGCACACTGGCAGTGGGGCAAAAGCCAATGGATATCTGACAGCAGATCTTGGCGTGCAGATTGATTTTGGGCCGCAGGGCTTTACGGCCGCGGGGCGCAATGCGGCAGTGTCGGAGAGCGGTGTGGCTGGCTATGGCATGGCGGACGGGTGGTTTGTTCAGGCTGGTATTGATATGACACTGCAGAAACCATACGGCCACGATTTCTCCCAGTCAATGGAAAAAGGACGTACTATGGGTTTGAATGTAGCCCTTGGCAAGTGGTTCAGCAGTCAGGTAGGTCTGCGCGGGCGTGTGAACTGGGAGAATGGCTTGCCTCTTTTCAAGAACAAGAAGCTTGAATGGGTGGCTCCGGCTGGTGCGAATGGCAAGAATATGGATGCCGGCGGTATTGTAGCCTGCTATATGGATGTGCTTGTAAGTATAAATGGCCTGACAGGCGCAGATGTATCTGGCACTGGCGGTTTGAGTAATTTTAATTTTATGGTGTTTCCACGTGCAGGTCTTGCCAGTAATTTGTATCTGGAGTCTCTGTCGCCGATGGTGGGTCTTGGCCTGGGGCTCTCATATAGTATAAACGACCGTATAGGTATATATGTGGATGCCGCATATCAATGTATAACAAGCGAGTTTAGTGGCGATGTGGCGCCTACAGGTATGGGCGTGAGTGTTGGACATAATGGCTTCTTTGATTTGCATACAGGTGTTCAATGGAGCTTTTAACTGATGTTTTCAAGTAGTGATAGAACAGACTCTTTTTGAGCTCCTTCAGGTAGCGGTGGGCAACAGGACAGAGCTGTCGGCTACTCCGCAGGCGGACGAATGGAAATCTTTGTATGATGCCTGTCAGCGTCAGTCGCTGGCGGGCATTGGTTTTGTCGGCGTTCAGAAGTTGCCGGAGTGGCAGTGGCCTCAGGATGAGGATTTCTTTCTGGAGTGGGTGGCGCTGGCATCGGCTATTGAGCAGAGGAACAGCTATATGTGCTTGATGTGCCATACTGTGACTGAGCAGATACGTACTGATGGCTTTGGGTGTTGTGTGCTGAAGGGGCAAGGTAATTTGGCTGATTATCCTGAAGAGTTAAGGGCGTATAGGGCATCTGGTGACATAGATTTGTGGTGCTGGGATACATCAGCGGCCCGGGGCGATGGAATACTGCCTGTGATTGACTATGCTCGCTCTTTGGCTGAGAAAGCCGGCATACATAATGTCAAACTGCTTTACCATCATACTGATTTGATTGGTGTCTGGCCTGTCTCGGTAGAGATTCATCACAGACCGTCGTTCATGTGCTCGCCCATCTGCAATCACCGTTTTCAGAAATGGTGTACTGAGGTGCGCGATAATGTGGTAAATGAGGTCTGTATGGACGGATATGCTTTTCCTGCTGCCGCTACTGATTTTAATTTGGTTTATCAGTTGAGCCATATTTTCCACCATCTGTTTGATTCCGGTATAGGATTGCGGCAGTTCCTTGATTACTATATGGTATTGCGCGCCTGGTACGAGAATGGGGCTCCAGGTAGTGAGACAGCCGATAATGCTTGTCTGATGACGCATATTGAGCGCTTTGGCATGGGGCGTTTTGCCAGTGCTGTTATGTATGTCCTGCAGAAGGTATTCGCAATGCCGGACAAGTATCTGATATGCGAGCCGGATATAAAGGAGGGCGAATTCCTGTTGCGCGAGCTGCTGCTTGCCGGCAACTTTGGTGTTTATGACAAGCGTCTGTCTCATTCAAAGTCGCGTGTGAGGCACGCTTGGGACAAACTCTTCCGTAATTATGCTCACTTCCTGGCTCACTATCCCAGAGAGGTGTTGTGTGAGCCTTTCTTCCGTCTCTGGCATTTCTTCTGGCGAGTACAGGCATCCTGACCCTTAGCGGGTCTGGGTGCCTGTTTCCATTTTATATAGTCTGCTGCCGCAGATTCCGTACCAGCGTCGCGGCAATTACCTGAAAACCGCGAATGACATTTTGCAATGCGGTTCGGCCTGCAGCCTCTCATTGGGAATAGCGTATATGAGT
>CALDKD010000013.1 GCA_937898885.1 uncultured Bacteroidales bacterium
CTGTTTCCTGCAAGAGGTTGCAAGACGGAACCGCACTGCAACCCCGCAGCGAGCCGATTACATTCTCAACCTCCGCGGCAAAATGGTCCTGCACGCTGTTTCCTGCAAGAGGTTGCAAGACGGAACCGCACTGCAACACCGCAGCGAGCCGTTTGCATTTTCAATCTCCGCGGCAAAATGGTCCTGCACGCTGTTTCCTGCAAGAGGTTGCAAGACGGAACCGCGCTGCAACACCGCAGCGAGCCGATTGCATTCTCAACCTCTGCGGCAAAATGGTCTTGCACACTGTTTCCGGTGAGAGGTTGCAAGACGGAACCGCGCTGCAACACCGCAGCGAGCCGATTGCATTTTCAACCTCTGCGGAAAAATGGTCTTGCACACTGTTTCCGGTAAGAGGTTGCAAGACGGAACCGCACTGCAACCCCGCAGCGAACCGATTGCATTCTCAACCTCCGCGGCAAAATACTCCTGCTGGCTGTTTTGGTGTATAGGTTGCAGGACGAAACCGCGCTGCAACCCCGCAGCGAGCCGATTACATTTTCAACCTCCGCGGCAAAATGGTCCTGCACACTGTTTCCTGCAAGAGGTTGCAAGACGGAACCGCACTGCAACCCCGCAGCGAGCCGTTTACATTCTCAACCTCCGCGGCAAAATGGTCCTGCACACTGTTTCCTGCAAGAGGTTGCAAGACGGAACCGCACTGCAACCCCGCAGCGAACCGATTACA
The DNA here is from genome assembly GCA_937898885.1 of uncultured Bacteroidales bacterium. GTDB lineage: Bacteria > Bacteroidota > Bacteroidia > Bacteroidales > Bacteroidaceae > Colenecus. Next base: position 728 of record CALDKD010000013.1, read on the forward strand.
TTCTCAACCTCCGCGGCAAAATGGTCCTGCACACTGTTTCCTGCAAGAGGTTGCAAGACGGAACCGCACTGCAACCCCGCAGCGAACCGATTACATTCTCAACCTCCGCGGCAAAATACTACTGCTGGCTGTTTTGGTGTATAGGTTGCAAGACGGAACCGCGCTGCGACACCGCAGCGAGCCGATTACATTTTCAACCTCCGCGGGAAATTAAAAAATGTGTGGACAAATGGAATGAAAAATGCAGAACACAAATTATCTTTGTGGAAAATGCGTATATGCTAACACAGAGACGCATTACCAGACAGGCACAACATTAAACACTATGAAAAAGTTATACCACATTGACATCACCTCGCACTCGGAGGTAATCGCACGGCAGGAAGCCGATTTCGGGTTTATTCTAAATGCCATTGCAGCAACTGCTTTCGCATGCAATGCGGAACTATTGGCGGATGCGGAAATGTCGACGCACATTCATCTGGTTGGATTCTTTGAGAACCCTATGAAATTCTGTATGCAACTGAAAATCAGGCTCACAAAGGAATTTAATTTCAGATACTTACGCTCCGGTGCGATGTGGGACCGCGGTTTCTTCTGTATAGAGTTAGAAGGTATTAATCACATCACAACAGCCATCAGCTATGTACTTCGGAACGGATTACATCACGGCCAGGCATCTTGCGCTTTCGGATATAAGTATTGCGCAGTAAATGAGTTTTTTGCAAAAGACAGAGGGTTGACGCCAGCAAAGCCGTCCATCACATCGCGCAACGAAATTGCCTTAAATCTCCCACAGCATACCGAATTCCCCGACGAATACGCGATGGACAGTAACGGAGTATTTCTCAGGTCAACATTTATGGATTTGCAAAAAGTAGAGATTTTATATCGAACGCCGAGATCTTATATAACAAATCTGAATCGGCTAACTTCGGAAGAGTGGTTGAAGGAGCAGGACAAGGATTCTGAGTCGCTTGGATACGAGGCACCGCGCATTGATTTAACGCGAATTGAGCGCAGGATTGACACAAAAGGCATGGAGACTTTGCTAAAAAATGAGCGAGGATACACTTTCTATGATCACCCGGTATCGGATATCGATGTGTGTAAAATTATTGACAACGATTATGTTCCGACGATGAAAGTCAATCGCAAAAGAGCACAATCGATTTATCAACTCTCAGAAAGTCAGAGATTGCTTATCGCAGAAGAAATTTGCCACATTTACCATATTACAGCTAGTCAGATACGCCGAACGGTAATCCTACCAAAATGGGACCTCAACCCCACACATTCCGCACGTGGTTTCCGGTGAGAGGTTGCAAGACGGAACCGCTATGCAACACCACAGCGAGCCGATTGCATTCTCAACCTCTGCGGCAAAATGGTCCTGCAGGCTGTTTTGTTGTAGAGGTTGCAGGGCAAAACCGCATTGCAACCCCGCAGCGAGCCGATTGTATTTTCAACCTCTGCGGCAAAATGGTCCTGCACACTGTTTCCGGTGAGAGGTTGCAAGACGGAACCACATTGCAACCCCGCAGCGAGCCGATTGCATTCTCAACCTCTGCGGCAAAATGGTCTTGCACACTGTTTCCTGCAAGAGGTTGCAAGACGGAACCGCACTGCAACACCACAGCGAGCCGATTGCATTCTCAACCTCCGCGGGAAAAAGTACGGGGAGAACGGTTCAATTGCTTAAGAGTTTTGTTGTCGCTATATTTTCGCTAAATTCGCAATTGAATTCAGCAGAGCGACAATCAATATTCAACAAGAACCTGTTTTGAAATGAAATACTATCTGATAGCTGGCGAGGCATCGGGCGACCTTCACGGATCCAATCTGATGAAAGCGCTTGTGGAGTGTGATGCGCAAGCCGATTTCCGTTTTTTCGGCGGCGATTTGATGGCGGCGGTGGGCGGGACCTGCGTAAGGCACTACAAGAATCTGGCATATATGGGCTTTTGGCCTGTACTGACGCATCTGGGCACCATACTTCGAAGCGGCCGCGAGTGCCTGGCAGACATTGCGAATTGGTGCCCCGATGCTGTTATTCTGATTGATTATCCCGGCTTCAATCTGTCCATAGCACGAAATGTTCACAAGAACTTGGGCATACCAGTGTATTACTACATCTCACCGAAGCTTTGGGCCTGGAAAGGGTATCGCATTCGTGGCATCAGGCGCGATGTGAATCGTCTTTTCTCAATTCTTCCGTTCGAGGTTGAATACTTCCATCATCGTGGCTACGAGGTTGATTATGTTGGCAATCCGTGCGTTGATGCCGTTGAGGCCTATCGCTCAGTTACAAAGGATGATGAGGGTGTGTCTTCTAAATCTGAGAGAGATGAGCCCGGCAAGCCGATTATCGCGCTGCTTGCCGGAAGTCGCCGCCAGGAAATCAGCCGGAATCTTCCTGCCATGCTGCAGGCTGCACAGGGCCTTGACGATTATGAGTTGGTGCTGGCCGCCGCGCCTGGGATTGACGACGATTTCTATGCCAGCGTGCTGGACCGAAGTGGTTTACACGATATATCCGGACTTCGCATTGAACGTGGCAAGACATATGCGATACTGGAGCAGGCACACGCCGCCCTCGTCACTTCGGGCACCGCCACGCTTGAGACTGCGTTGTTCAGGGTGCCTCAAGTGGTTTGCTACAAGTTGCCCGCGCACTGGATTGCATTGCTGTTCAAGAAATTCATCCTTAAAGTTGAGTATGTCTCACTTGTGAATCTGATAGCAGGACGCGAGGTTGTACCGGAACTTCTGGGTGGCGATATGAATGCCGGGAATGTCCGTGCGCATCTGCTTCCGCTACTTCAGGACAGTCCTGACTCGGATGCACGTAAGGCTCAATTATCAGGTTATGATGAGTTGATTACAATTTTGGGCCCCTCAAGTGCCTCGCACAACGCCGCGTCGGCAATTTACAATCTTCTCACCAACCCATCCCAGCCTTCTGCTCGCAGAGGTTGAAAATGCAATCGGCTCGCTGCGGGGTTGCAATGCGGTTTTGCCCTGCAACCTCTCACCGGAAACAGTGTGCAAGACCATTTTCCCGCGGAGGTTGAGAATGCAAACGGTTCGCTGCTATGTTGCAGTGCGGTTCCGCCTTGCAACCTCTACACCAAAACAGCCTGCAGGAGTATTTTCCCGCAGAGGTTGAAATTGCAATCGGCTCGCTGCGGGGTTGCAATGCGGTTCCGTCTTGCAACCTCTCACCGGAAACAGTGTGCAAGACCATTTTCCCGCAGAGGTTGAAATTGCAATCGGCTCGCTGCGGGGTTGCAATGCGGTTCCGTCTTGCAACCTCTCACCGGAAACAGTGTGCAAGACCATTTTCCCGCGGAGGTTGAGAATGCAAACGGTTCGCTGCTATGTTGCAGTGCGGTTCCGCCTTGCAACCTCTACACCGGAAACAGTGTGCAAGACCATTTTCCCATTTTTTAACTTGCGGCGAAAGGGGAAAAACCATTTTGTTTGTTAACTTTGCGTTTCTGACACAGAATTGACAAGGAATGGGAAAAATCATAGCATTGGCCAATCAGAAAGGAGGTGTAGGCAAGACCACTACCACCATTAATCTGGCGGCATCGCTGGCTACTTTGGAGAAGGAGGTGCTTGTGGTGGATGCGGATCCGCAGGCGAACGCTTCGTCGGGGCTTGGCATTGACATCAAGGGGGTTGAATGCACTGTATATGAGTGTCTGGTTGACAACCGCGACCCGCAGGAGGCGATAGTGCCTACACAGATGGAGCGGCTGAGCGTGATGCCATCGCACATAGACCTGGTTGGAGCAGAGCTGGAGCTGATGAATATGGAGAACCGCGAGACGGTGATGAAGCGCATGCTCGGCAAGCTGAAGGATAAGTATGACTATATCCTAATAGACTGCTCGCCGTCACTCGGGCTTATCACGGTAAACTCACTGACCGCCGCAGACTCTGTCATTATTCCTGTCCAATGTGAGTACTTTGCGCTTGAGGGCATCAGCAAGTTGCTGAATACCATAAGAATTATAAAGACAAAACTGAATCCTGCCCTGGAGATTGAGGGATTCCTGATGACGATGTACGACTCCCGTCTGCGCCTGAGCAATCAGATTTACGACGAGATACGCAAGCACTTCAAGGAATTGGTCTTCAAGACTATAATAACCAGAAACGTACGCCTGAGCGAGTCACAGAGCTATGGCTTGCCTGTGATTCTGTATGATGCGGCATCGAAGGGAGCCGCTAATTATCTGCAGCTGGCTAAGGAGATTCTGAACAACAACACAAAGAATGGCACCAACTAAGAAGGCGGCTTTGGGCCGGGGGCTCGACGCCCTGATATCAACAGAGTACGTAAGGACTGGAGGCTCATCGTCTATCAACGAGATTCCGATTGAGCAGATATACGCGAATCCAGACCAGCCAAGACGAGAGTTCGATGCGGAGAAACTGCAGGAATTGGCAGACTCTATCAGACAGATTGGCATAATCCAGCCTGTTACATTACGAAAGACGGGAGCCGGGCAGTACCAGATTATTGCCGGTGAGCGCAGGTTCCGCGCGGCAGGTATGGTGGGGCTTAAGACTATCCCGGCATACATACGCAACGCCACTGACAACGAGATGATGCAGATGGCGCTGATTGAGAACATTCAGCGCGAGGATTTGAATGCCATTGACATTGCCGTATCGCTGAACAGCCTGCTTGAGGAGTGCGAGATGACACAGGAGCAACTAAGCAGCAAGGTTGGCAAGAACAGGACTACAATCTCGAACTACATAAGATTGCTCAGACTTCCGGCTGAGATTCAGCTGGCCCTGAAGGAGAAGAAGATTGATATGGGACACGCAAGGGCATTGTTGTCGGTAGATAACCCTGTTCGTCAGCTTGAGCTTTTCCATCAGATGATGGCCAAGGGCTGGTCGGTACGTGCCGTAGAGGAGCACGTGCGCAAGGCCAACGAGGCAAAGGTAAGGCAGGAGGGTGAAACAGCGGGCAATGATTTCGCGCCTCTGGCCGGACGTCTCTCAACATATTTCGGAACCAAGGTAAAGCTTAGCTGCACCGCTAAAGGCAAGGGCAAGATAAGCATCCCGTTCAAGAACGAGGCTGAGTTGCTTGGTATTTTACAGAGACTGGATTTGAAAAAGTTGTCGGAGTGAGATTGACGGGATATAAATATCTGGCGATACTGTCTGTGGCATGTGTCCTGCCGTTTTGCGCGGGATACGGCGCCGCTATTCAGCAGGATATCCTGGCGCAGGACAGCATTGAGGGACGGGGCAGCCTGAATGTCAATGTCTTGCCAGAAGAGTTCACCTTGCCCGACAGTGTGACAACCGATGCCCTGATGTCTGACTCTATAGCAATGGATAAGGTAGAGCAGAATGATTTCCTGCCAATGGAACTGGTTCAGGATGACTTGTACAAATCGTTGAGGGACTCACTTACAGCCCGATTTGCCATTGATGACTCAATTCCAGTGCTTGACAGCAAGCTTACGACAAGACAGAAGGACAGCATCATTATGGCGGGAGTTGACCAGAAATACCATACTGACTGGACACCGGTGCCTCGCAAGGCTACTCTGCTGTCAATGCTGATTCCCGGCGGCGGGCAGATTTACAACAGGAAGTACTGGAAACTTCCTATTTTCTATGGCGGTTATGTGGGTTGCATATACGCCCTGTCCTGGAACAACCAGATGTACACAGATTATATGCAGGCTTATGAGGATATTATGGATAATGACCCGGACACCAAGAGCTATGAGGATTTCCTGCCGCCACGTTATGATATTGAGTCAAACAAGGAGTGGCTGAAAGATGTTCTCAAGAGCAGAAAGGACAATTTCCGTCGTTACCGCGACATAAGCATATTCTGTTTCGCAGGCGTTTACCTGCTCTCAATAATCGATGCATACGTAGATGCCGAGCTTTCGCACTTTGATGTGAACAAGGATCTGAGTCTGCATTGGAATCCTGGAATTCTGGACACGCATACCGCAAGTCTGGGCCTCAATCTCTCACTCACCTTCTAAAAAGAAAGCGCAATGAAAGTAAGAAATCTCACACTGTTCCTGTTATCTGTCATAATTGTCACCCCGGCTGCTGCTCAGAGTGACTCCTTGTATGCATATCTGGACAGCATTGAGAATACGTGGTACGCCAGTCATTATCTGACAGTTGACTATGAGTGTCTGAACAGCTCGCAGGCACCGTCATTTCCCGACTCAGTATATCAGCAGAGGCTGCAGAGCCTGCCTACGGTGATTGAGATGCCATATAATGCCGAGGTAAGGGCTGCCATTGACCTTTATACTCAGCGCAGTCGCAAGGGCACCTCTTTGATATTAGGGCTCTTTCCTCTTTACGAGGACATCTTTGTTGAGGCTCTGAGGAAATATGACTTGCCGGTGGAGCTCAAGTATCTTCCAATCATAGAGTCTGGGCTGAGACCTAAGGCTGCCTCGAGAATGGGAGCCGCAGGTATGTGGCAGTTCATATACAACACCGGGCGAAAGTATGACCTGAGCGTGAACAGTCTGATTGATGACAGATTTGATGTGAGAAAGGCTACTGATGCCGCAGCCCGGCACTTCAGGGATCTTTATGATATTTATCACGACTGGAATCTTGCCATATCGGCATACAACTGTGGATCCGGAAATATAAACAAGGCTATCACCCGTAGCGGCAGCACTGATTTCTGGAAGATTTACCAGTACCTGCCAAGCGAGACAAGAAGCTACCTGCCTTCTTTCATTGCCATAAACTATGTGATGGAATTCTACCGTGAGCACGGTATTTGCCCGGCAGAGGCATCGATATCGCCAGCCACTGATACGCTGCACATAACCCGGAATCTGCATTTTGGCCAGATTGAGGAGCTGTGCGGGATTTCAGAGGAAGAGCTTGTGGCATATAACCCACAGTATCTGGGGAAGGTTATTCCAGGCGCATACCGTGAGTGCGTGCTGACTCTTCCTACCAGATATATAGTTCCGCTGGTTGAGGCTGGCGACTCACTCTATCTGCACGACAGCGCGAAGTTCTTCCCTGAGAGCAAGACCAAGCTGGTTGCCGATGAGATGCTGAGCCGCCGCACATACATCACGCACAAGATTCGTAACGGCGAGACCCTGTCAACGATAGCGGCCAGGTACCACACCACTGTCAAGAACATCAAGGCGTGGAACAATATGTCAAGTGACAGGATCAGAGCCGGAAAGACTTTGAAGATATACAACAGGTAAAGCATTATGAGTGAGCAGAGTTATTTCTCGCCCGACGAGGAGAAGCAGATTGACGAGGCGTTCGCGCATCTGATAGAGAGCTATCTGCAGTCGAAGCACCGTAAGAAGGTAGAGCTGATAACAAAGGCTTTCAACTTCGCGCGGCAGGCTCACAACGGAATACGGCGGCATTCGGGTGAGCCGTATATCATGCATCCTATAGCGGTGGCGCAGATTGTGGCATCGGAGATTGGACTTGGCTCTACATCTATCTGCTCAGCCCTGCTGCACGATGTGGTTGAGGACACCGATTACACGATAGATGATATTAAAAATGTATTCGGGCCGAAAATCGCACAGATTGTAGATGGTCTGACAAAGATTGCAGGAGGAAGGTTCGGCGAGAAGGCATCGGCACAGGCGGAGAACTTCAAGAAGCTGTTGCTCACGATGTCTGATGATATCCGCGTGATTATCATAAAGATAGCTGACCGCCTGCACAATATGCGCACACTGGAGCATTTGCCTCTGCGCAAGCAGTACAAGATATCGGGCGAGACGCTTTACATATATGCGCCGCTGGCATACCGGTTGGGTCTGAACCGGATAAAGACCGAGCTTGAGGACCTGAGTTTCAAGTTTGAGCATCCTGAGGAGTACCGGCAGATTCAGGAAAAACTGAATGTGACTAAGGCCGAGCGGGCCATAGCATATCAGGAGTTTGTGGCGCCGATAAACGAGAAGCTCAAGGCGATGGGTATGAAGTACGAGATTCTTCGACGCGTGAAGGCTCCCTACTCCATCTGGCGGAAGATGAACACCAAGCAGCTCACGTTCGAGGAGATATATGACATTCTTGCGGTAAGGATTATCTTTGAGCCTACATCGCCGGAGACGGAGTATAGCGACTGCTTCAACATCTACCTTATGCTCACCAAGATTTACCAGGCCCATCCTGACCGTCTGCGTGACTGGGTAACAAGACCCAAGAGCAATGGCTATCAGGCTCTGCACGTGACACTTATGGGCGGACGCGGTGAATGGGTGGAGGTGCAGATAAGGAGCACCAGAATGAACGACATTGCCGAACAAGGCATTGCCGCACACTGGAAGTACAAAGCCGGAGCTGTGGAGGGTACTCTTGAGGAGGATGACTCAGAGTTGAACAAATGGCTTGGTACCATACGCGAGATTCTTGAGGACCCACAGCCGGACTCAATGGATTTTCTGGATACCATCAAGCTGAACCTGTTCTCCACAGAGATATTCATTTTCACGCCGAAAGGTGAGTTCCGCACGATGCCTCAGGGGAGCACGGTGCTTGACTTCGCATTCAACATTCACACTTATCTGGGCACACATTGCATCGGCGCGAAGGTTAATCATAAGCTGGAGCCGCTGAACTATGTGCTGCAGAGCGGTGATCAGGTGGAGATTCTTACCTCAAAGAGCCAGAAAATCGCGCATGAGTGGATGGATTTCGCCACCACCGCTGCGGCAAGGGCAAAGCTGAGAAGCCTGCTTAGAAAAGAGGACCGCGAGAACCAGAGATTCGGTGAGGCTATTTTCAGTCAGTTCCTGAAGGATGAGGATCTTGAATCGGATAGCGGCAAGATGGACAAGCTTATATCATTACACGGATTTGAGACCCGCGAGCAGTTTATGATCGCGCTTGGCAGAAAGGAGATTATTCTTGGAGACTCCGAGAAGAGCATCATAAAAAGCGACGGTGGAGGAAGCTGGTACAGCAAGTTCCTTTGGGGAAAGAGAAAAAGCACGCACGAGACGGCTGCCACACAGGGCGAGAGCAGACCAGGCATCAACGTTAAAAACACTCTTGTCCTTACCGACCACGACATTCATCTGCACACTCTGGCTGGATGTTGCAATCCCGTTCCTGGCGATGATGTTATAGGATTTGTGGATGCGGAGGGTAACGTTACCATTCACCAGCGCAAATGTGAGGTTGCGAACAAGATGAAATCAGCTCAAGGCAACCGCATAATAACCGTGGAATGGCACACAGAAGAGTCTCTTTTCCCAGTTACGATTTATATTAAAGGTATTGACAGTATCGGCACCCTTGGGAGAGTGACCGGCGTGATATCCGAGAAACTCGGCACAAATATCCGCAAGATATCCCTGGAATCGGACGAGGGTATATTCGAGGGCACACTTCAAGTCCTGGTCCACAACCTGAGCGAGGTAGTGAGGATAAAGAACGGGCTGAGGAAGATTGATGGAATCAAAACGGTTGCCCGCAAGGAGGAGTAGCATCCAGCTCACCCAGAATGTCCACCAGCTCCTGACGTACAGCTTTCAGACGCGACACAATCTCGTGCAGATCAACAGTCTGTTTGGGGTTCTCCTTTATGCGCTGACGGGCACCTTTGATGGTCAGATGGTTGTCGTGCACCAGGAATTTTATGAACTTTATCTGCTTGATATCCTCGCTGGTATATTGACGGATGCCCGAGGTGGTCTTCTTGGGTGATATCTCCTTGAATTCCTTCTCCCAGTAACGCAAGGTTGACTCCGGCACGTCGAGCAGTTCGGCAACCTCCTTGATGGAATAATAGCGCTTTAATTCCTTATCAGTCTTTAGCGGCATAGTTGGTTATTTTGTTTTAATCATATACACGACCCTGATTCTCTGACATCTGTATCATCTCGTCATATTCCTCGTCGTTCAGGTCCATAAAATAGTAGTTCACAGGATTCACATTCACTCCGTTTAACATCACCTCGTAATGCACGTGTGGTCCGGTGCTCTTTCCTGTGGAGCCGGCCTTGCCGATGACCTCGCCGCGAGCCACTGTCTGCCCCACCCTGACATCAAGTCGGCTTAGATGGGCATAACGTGTAACATAGCCGAAGCCGTGGTCTATGTCAATGCAATTGCCGTAACCGGTCATCCACTTGGCATATATCACCTTGCCGTTTCCGGTGGCATAGACAGGGGTGCCGGTATCGCAGGTGAAGTCCATTCCGCTATGGAATTTCGGCATGTGATATATAGGATCCATACGATATCCGTAACCCGACGCGGTACTCTTCAGGTCCTTGTTGGCGATAGGCATTATTGACGGGATGCAGTCAATGCGCTTTGCGTTATCCCTATAAAGAGCCACCACATCATCGAACGATTTGGATTGGATATAGAGTCTCTTCTCCAGAAGGTCAACCCTTTGTGATATGTTTACCACAAGATTGGAATTGGTCATATCCATCAGCCCGGCATAGCGGTTTGTTCCGGAATAGCCGGCCTGGCGAATGTATTCCGACACCGGCTCAGACTCAAGAAGCACGCGATACAGGTTATCATCGCGCTGCTCAATACCGTGGAGTACGTCCAAGGCGCCATCCACCTGACGCGAGAGCACCTGATACTGCGACAGCAGACGCGTGTTCTCCTCGCGCAGCTCGTCTATTGACGGCGTTGGGATAAAAATGTAGAATATCAGGAAAGCCAGTCCTCCGAGCAGGATGATGCCGAGCGTGCTCCGGATGTATGTCCTGATGCGCTGTCCCAGAGTCGGATAGATTCTCTTGAAGACCCGGCGCTGGATATCGTACTCGTAATATACCTTTTTCACACTTTTCCCTCTCTTTGAATAAGGTGGAGCGACAAAAGTAACAAAAAGTCAGTATCTTTGCAAACTCAAAAACGATAAAACAAAAAATCAACGCTATATGATGACAGCAAAAGAGATCAGAGAGTCTTTCAAGAAGTTCTTTGAAGGCAAGGAGCATCAGATTGTTCCGTCCGCCCCAATGGTCGTTAAGGATGACCCTACGCTTATGTTCACAAACGCTGGTATGAACCAGTTCAAGGATATCATCCTGGGTAATCACCCGGCCAAGTTCAAACGCGTGGCTGACTCGCAGAAGTGTCTGCGCGTGAGCGGCAAGCACAACGACCTTGAGGAGGTTGGCCACGACACATATCATCATACAATGTTCGAGATGCTGGGCAACTGGTCATTCGGCGACTACTTCAAGAAAGAGGCCATTGACTGGGCTTGGGAGTATCTGGTGGACGTGCTGGGTCTGGACCCGAAGAACCTGTATGCGACGGTATTCGAGGGATCACCGGAAGAGGGCATCGGACGCGACGACGAGGCTGCGTCATATTGGGAGAGGCATCTTCCTAAGGACCATATCATAAACGGCAACAAGCACGACAACTTCTGGGAGATGGGCGATACCGGTCCTTGCGGTCCCTGCTCGGAGATTCACGTTGACTCACGCAGCGAGGCCGAGAAGGCTCTTGTTCCGGGACGCGAGCTGGTAAACAAGGATCATCCGCAGGTTATTGAGATATGGAACCTGGTGTTTATGCAGTACAACCGCAAGGCTGACCATTCTCTGGAGCCGCTGCCTGCAAAGGTTATTGATACCGGTATGGGATTCGAGCGTCTGGTACGTACGCTGCAGGGTAAGACATCCAACTACGACACTGACGTATTCCAGCCCATCATCTCTACAATTGGCCAGCTTACCGGCCACGAGTACGGCAAGGACGAGCAGACCGACATTGCAATGCGCGTTGTGGCTGACCATATACGTACAATCGCGTTCTCCATCACCGATGGCCAGTTGCCGTCGAATGCCAAGGCGGGATATGTCATCCGCCGTATCCTGCGCCGTGCGGTACGTTATTCCTATACGTTCCTCGGTCAGAAGGAGGCATTCCTTTATAAGCTGCTGCCCGTGCTGATTGACAATATGGGTGACGCATATCCTGAGCTGAGCGCACAGAAGACACTTATTGAGAAGGTTATTATTGAGGAGGAGGAGTCATTCCTGCGTACCCTTGATACCGGAATCAAGATGCTGGACAAGGTGATGGCCGATACCAAGGCTACAGGCAGCACTATAATAAGCGGTGTAAGCGCTTTCACTCTGTATGACACATACGGATTCCCGCTTGACCTTACCGAGCTGATTCTTCGCGAGAACAACATGACGGTGAATGCCGGGGAGTTCAACGAAGAGATGGCAAAGCAGAAAGCCCGCGCACGCAACGCGGCTGCCGTTGAGAATGGCGACTGGGTAGTCTTGAAGGAGGGAGAGACTGAGTTCGTGGGATATGATTTCACTGAGTATGAGACATCCATCCTGCGCTATCGCACTGTCACCCAGAAGAAGGAGACCCTGTATCAGATTGTGCTTGACAAGACTCCGTTCTATGCTGAGATGGGTGGCCAGGTTGGTGATACCGGAGCTATCGTGAGCGAGTTCGAGACTATTGACATTATCGATACTAAGAAGGAGAACGGCCTGCCGGTTCATATAGCTAAGAAGCTGCCTGAGCATCCTGAGGCACCGATGATGGCCTGCGTGGATACAGACAGACGTTACGCATCGGAGGCCAACCACACAGCTACTCACCTTCTGGACGAGGCGCTGCGCGAGGTTCTTGGCCCGCACGTGGAGCAGAAGGGCTCACTGGTATCGCCGGAAGGCCTGCGCTTTGACTTCTCACACTTCCAGAAGGTCACTGACGAGGAGATACGTCAGGTGGAGCGTCTGGTAAACGAGAGAATCCGTCAGGATATTCCGCTGGTAGAGCATCGCAACACTCCTATTGAGGAGGCGAAAAAGCTGGGAGCCATAGCTCTGTTCGGCGAGAAGTATGGCGACGAGGTACGCGTAGTGCAGTTCGGCCAGTCTATTGAGTTCTGTGGAGGCGTTCACGCCGCATCAACAGGGCGCATAGGTATGTTCAAGATTCTGGGCGAGAGCTCCATCGCCGCCGGCGTGAGACGTATTGAGGCTGTTACCGGCCAGGCTGTGGAGGAGATGCTCTACGGTATGCAGGATTCAATCAACAATCTGAAGGCTATGATGCCCGGGCAGAACCTGGAGGCTTCCGCACAGAAGATGATTGATGAGAATGCGGCTCTGAAGAAGCAGGTTGAGGGCTTTATGAAAGAGAAGACAGCTCAGATGAAGAGCGAGCTGCTGGCACAGAAGAGGCTGGTGAACGGCGTTCAGGTGATTAGTAGCAAGATGGAGGCCAACGCCAATGTGGCGCGCGACATTGTGTTTATGCTGCGTGGTGAGATAACAGAGAATCTGGTTGTGGTGATAGGCAGCGTGGATGAGGGCAAGCCGATGCTTACGGTTAGCGTGAGCGAGGACCTGACTTCGCGTCTGAATGCCGGCCAGATGGTTCGCGAGGCCGCCAGGAACATTCAGGGTGGCGGTGGCGGACAGCCGCATTTCGCTACTGCCGGAGGACGCAATGCCGATGGCATACAGGCTGCGATTGACGCTGTTCTGGCCAAAATCTGAGAATTAATCAAGTTTCGCAACCTAGCCGGGAACGGCTGGAACTGAGGTTTTGCTCTGCGAGACTTCAGTGAGAATTATATCTTAAAAAGAGCGGGGGGAGCCCGCTCTTTTTTTAATCCGGCCAGTTGACCAGGAATACAGTTCCTGTGGCGCGGGTAAGAGCGGTATATAGCCAGCGGTAATATTCTATGTCGCGCCCGTCCTCGGGAATATAGCCCTGATCTATGAATACATTGTGCCATTGCCCGCCCTGCGCCTTATGGCAGGTGACCGCATACGCATACTTTATCTGGAATGCGTTCAGGTATGGATTCTCTTTGAGCAACCTGGCACGCTCGCGTTTGTCGCGGACATCGGCATAATCCTCCAGCACATTATGATAGAACTCATCCTGCTGCTCTTTTGTCAATGCGGGTGCCTCTGAGTGGAGTGTGTCAAGGAGGACATCAGCCTCTATCTCGTAATCATCGTAATCTGGAAATGAGAGTTGTACGGTAGCGAAGTTGAAGCCATACAGCTCGCGATGACGGCGGACACGCCTCACCACTGCCATATCGCCATTGGCAATGAATGGCGGTATTCCGGCTATGGAGACGCCTTCCGCCGAAGCATTGCGCTGCTCCAGCTCCGTCCAGTAGTAGTTGTTCTTTACCACCATGACATAATCGCCCCGGCATAGCTCATCCTCACGGTCAAGTATCGTGTTACGGATACCGTTGTTATATATGATGGCGCGCTTGTTGGAGCGGCACAGCACGATGGTGTCGGAGATGCCATCCTTGCTGTAGCATTCCGATATACGCTCTATCAGGTCCTCACCACTTATTTTACGCACATCGGTGAACCCGTCAAGCACAAAGCGGAAGCTGGTGTCGGATATGCGGCCGTCATTGAAATCACTCACATCGGGCAGACTGTCGCGGAGCAGGGTGGCATTGTGCAGTATTCCTGAGCTGCTCTCCTGACGGACAACCTCGGTCAGGACGCACTGAGTTACGGACAACCCGTAGGTCTTGAGCATATCGCCATTGAGCGCCGGACTGAGAACCTCGCCCACCGGAGGAAGCTGAGCGCTGTCGCCGAGCAGGAGCATTGAGCATCCCTTGCCGGAATAGACATAGCTGACAAGGTCATCCAACAGGCGGCCCGTGCCGAACATTGAGCCGGAAAGCCCCTCGTTGGATATCATCGAGGCCTCATCAACAAGGAAAAGCGTATTCTCCGCCACGTTCCTGTCTAGTGTAAAGACAGACTGGTCAAGAATGGATTTCTGGCGATAGATTCTCTTGTGAATGGTATAGGCTGGAGCGCCGGAATAGATTGAGAGGACTTTGGCGGCACGGCCAGTTGGAGCCAGCAGGGTGACGGGACTATGCAGTGCGCGCATCGTACGGACAAGCGCGCTGACCAGCGATGTCTTGCCGGTACCAGCATAGCCACACAAAAGAAAAGCCTTCCGCTCACAGCCGGAAGACAGAAACGAGGCTATCGAATTGATGGCATTTGTCTGGCCTGCCGTAGGACTGAAAGGACAATTCCTGACTATTTCTGTTGCTAAAAGAGCACTCTTGTCCATTTATTCTATTTTTTTTCGCGCTATTGGTTTTTATTAATAATATTTATTCTATTTTTGCGGAACGAAAATAATTAAAAAAACTATAGTTTTATGAAAAAGGTCATTAATATTCTTCTCGGGCTCTGTATTATAGGTTTGGCCTATATATTCTACGGAAGCATAATGGGCCCTATCAAGTTTGAGGAGGAGAGAACCAAGAGAGATGAGGCCGTAAAGAACCGTCTTATTGACATCCGTACAGCGCAGGTTGAGTTCCACAGCCAGCACGGAGGTCTTTATACCGCCAATATGGACTCACTGATTGACTTCGTCAAGACCGGCAAGCTTCCTACAATCGCAAAGATTGGTGAGCTCAACGATCAGCAGATGGAGGCCAACTGGACAGAGGCAAAGGTTCTCAACGCCTACAAGGAGGCTAAGAATGCCAAGAATCCAAGAATAGCAAATGAGAAGTGGCAGGAGCTTATTGACGCTGGTTTCGTAACGAAGAACAGCGACGGCAGCATCAATTATCTGTTCAGCCGCGATACCGTATGGACAGACATCATCGGCTCACTTTTCCCAGCAGGCTTCAATGCAGACTCACTGCGTTATGTTCCTTTTGGAAACGGTGCGGAGTTTGAGCTTGAGATTGGAAGCGATACTACCAAGTCTGGCTCATTTATGTCTCTGTTTGAGGCAAGAACTCCTTTCGAGACCTATCTGAAGGGTCTGAACGAGCAGGAGGTCTTCAATCTTATCGATGAGAGAGAGCAGCTTGGACGTTATCCGGGTATGAAGGTTGGTGACGCTGTAAGCGGTAACAACAACGCCGGTAACTGGGAGTAATCTCAGCGATGTTTCCGGGCAAGACAGAACAATATAAGGAATCCATCCGCATCAATGCGGATGGATTCTGTTTTACACTGCCTGACGGAAGCAGAAGAGCCGTAATCCGCGCTCCTTTCACAGCCATTCCCTACTCCGCTGACTTCGAGTTGAAGGAAGACGAGAGAGAGGCACTTTTCAGTATGGTGTTTCCATCCGTAAAGGATGTTACAATATTGACGGAACACGTTCAGGAGTTCGGCATCACAATACTCTCCGGAATAAAGAAGGAGATAGAGGCAAGACTTGCCTCAGACTTTGAGGGTGCCGTTGTTATGAGCCACATACACCATATCCTTACTGAATCGTTTGAGTGGAAAGGCAGGCTGATTACGGCAATAAGACAGGACGACGGTATTGATGTGATAGCAACGGACAACAACAGGATTCTGTTCCTGAACACTCTGCGTACCAGCCAGCCTTACGAGGCTGTGTATTATATCATAAAGGTGTGGAAGGAGTCCGGTTTCAGGAGCGGTGACGCATGCATCCGCCTGGCTGGATTAAAGGATACGGATGATGGGTTGCTTAGAAACCTCAGATTAATGACAGGAGAGAATAGCGTATGCGTGTTATAAGCGGTATTTACAAACACAGACGCTTTGATGTTCCAAGAACATTCAAGGCAAGACCTACTACAGATTTCGCCAAAGAGAATCTTTTCAATGTGCTGGCAAACAGACTTGATTTTGAGGATGCCACGGCGCTGGACCTTTTCTCAGGCACAGGCAGCATCAGCATAGAGTTGTTGTCAAGAGGCTGCGCGCGTGTGATATCTGTTGAGAAGGACCGTGAGCACTATTCCTTTATACGCAAGGTAATGGAGACTGTAGGCACCAGGAACAGCCTTGTAATTAACGGAGATGTCTTCAAATATCTGGAGCGATGCCAGGAGCAGTTTGACTTCATCTTTGCCGACCCTCCATATCAGTTGCCTGAGTTAGGGCAATTGCCTGAGATTGTGCTTAGCCGCAATATACTGAAGCCGGAAGGCATATTCGTTCTGGAGCACGGCGACAAGTACGATTTTAAGGAGAACCCACGCTTCAAGGAGATGAGGGTATATGGCAGCGTGCACTTCTCGTTCTTCGAGTAGTCCTTGGTCAGTGCTACCCTATCCCGTCACGGCAGAAATCAAACATATCCAGGATTAGCTGACGGTCAACCCAGGCCTCGTGCAGTGCGCCATCCGCATCGGGCAGATGCATACAGGCTCCTACGGCATCAGGACTCCCGGCAATCAATGAATAGAGCTGATCATAATCGGAGCAATCAAGCCTGATGGTTCCGTGGCACTCGCGTATCCCGTACTGCTGCGAGCGCATAAGTCCCATTGGCACGCCGCACAGGAAATGAGACAAAAAGAGCTCGCCTGAGCACGCCCACGCGATTACATCGCCGGAAGGCACGGCAAGCCCTTTGCTTTTGTATAAATCCCTGAGTGCCCTGGCGAACTCGCCGCCGGTTCCGGGAATGGAGTAACCTTTCTCTACTACCGCCATCGAATCTGACTCTTATGGCGCGAAGTTACTCAAAATCAGGAAAAGGACAACTCTCCGCCCGATACATCTACATTTATCGGGTGTGTACGGTCAACAGTACCGGACAATATTCCTGTAGAGAGTCTGTTGAGCAGAAGGTTCTGAACGGCACGCTTTACAGGACGGGCTCCAAACTCCGGATCAAAGCCCTCGGAGGCAATAAGGTCAATGGCGGCATCGGTAAGCTGCAGTGAGATACCGTTACTCTCAAGCATCTGGCGCACTCCCTCTATCTGCAGACGCACGATGCTGCGTATCTCCTCGCCGCCAAGAGGCAGGAACAAGACAATCTCGTCAATACGGTTCAGGAACTCCGGGCGGATGGTCTGACGCAACATAAGCGTAAGCTCACGGCGCGTCTCATCAATCCATTCCGGGCGGTTGGCTGCGTTCAGGCTTGCCGTACGCTCGCGTATGTACTGACTGCCCAGATTGCTGGTCATTATTATGATGGTGTTCTTGAAGTTGACAACACGGCCCTTGTTGTCGGTAAGACGGCCGTCGTCAAGCACTTGCAGAAGCACGTTGAAGACATCGGGATGAGCCTTCTCTATCTCGTCGAACAGCACCACTGAATATGGCTTGCGACGCACGGCCTCCGTAAGCTGCCCGCCCTCGTCATAGCCCACGTATCCGGGAGGCGCTCCGATTAGGCGTGTTACCGAGAACTTCTCCTGATACTCACTCATATCTATGCGGGTCATAAGACGCTCATCGTTGAACAGGTAGCCGGCCAATGCCTTGGCGAGCTCGGTCTTGCCCACTCCGGTGGTTCCCATAAAGAGGAACGAGCCGATAGGGCGCTTAGGGTCCTGCAAACCGGCACGGCTGCGGCGCACGGCATTGGACACTGCGCTGATGGCATCGTCCTGTCCGATTACACGCTTGTGCAACTCCTCCTCAAGGTGAAGAAGCTTCTCGCGCTCACTCTCCAGCATACGGCTGACAGGAATGCCTGTCCAGCGAGATACCACCTCGGCTATATCGTCGGCTGTGACCTCTTCCTTAAGCAAGGCATTGTCGCCCTGCTCTGCGTGGAGCTTGTCCTGTATGGAGACTATGTGGTTCTCCAGCTCCTGCAACTTGCCGTAGCGTATCTCCGCCACCTTGCCATAGTTACCCTCACGCTCGGCATTGTCGGCCTCGGCCTTCAATTGCTCTATCTGCTGCTTGTCTTGCTGAATGGTGTTCAGCAACGACTTCTCACGCTCCCACTTTGAGCGTATCTGCTGCTCCTGAGCTCTGAGCTGGTCAATCTCATCGTTCAGCTGGCGGAGCTTTACATCGTCGTTCTCACGACGTATGGCGGCACGCTCTATCTCCAACTGCTTCAGGTGACGTGTTATCTCATCCAATTCCTCCGGAACTGAATTGCGCTCCATACGAAGTTTGGCTGCGGCCTCATCCATAAGGTCAATTGCCTTATCGGGCAGGAAACGCTCGGTGATGTAGCGGTTTGAAAGCTCTACCGCAGCGATGACGGCCTCGTCTTTGATGCGAACCTTGTGGTGGTTCTCGTACTTCTCCTTTATGCCACGCAGGATGGATATGGAGCTGGGAACATCCGGCTCATCCACCATCACAGTCTGGAAGCGACGCTCCAGTGCCTTGTCCTTCTCAAAATACTTCTGATACTCATTCAGCGTAGTGGCACCTATGGCACGCAGGTCTCCACGAGCCAGGGCCGGTTTAAGTATATTGGCGGCATCCATTGCTCCCTCGCCTGCGCCGGCACCCACAAGTGTGTGGATTTCATCGATGAAAAGGATGAAATTGCCATCACTCTGGATTACCTCGTTTATCACACCCTTAAGGCGTTCCTCAAACTCGCCCTTGTATTTGGCACCCGCGACCAGTGCTCCCATATCAAGGGAATAGATGGTGCGTGACCGCAGGTTCTCGGGCACATCGCCCCGGAAGATACGCTGCGCCAGGCCTTCAATGATTGCGGTTTTTCCGGTACCAGGCTCACCTATCAGTATAGGGTTATTCTTGGTACGGCGGCTAAGAATCTGCAGCAGCCGGCGAATCTCATCGTCACGCCCGATAACCGGATCGAGTTTTCCCTGACGCGCACGCTCGTTCAGATTGATGGCAAACTGAGGCAGGAACTGCGCCTGGTCTGCTCTGTTGTAATCGTTGTTGCTATTGTTCATAGTGGTAAATTTTAGACAACCGGTTATGGACAAGCGGCATACCAAGGCAGGCACTACGTCAATTTGACCCAGAGACGCGCTCGTTGTATGCCAATTTGTCACGGACTCTACAATTTCACAATGTAGCTTAAGGTTTTGAAAAAAGTCCCACGTGGTGGAATTTTTATTTCCCAGTTGGGGAATTGTTGATTCCCAGTTAAGGAACATATAAGAAGCTGTTTTGAACAGTATTTTTATTTTTTGTAATTTTCTTCCATTCTTCCACCGAGGCTTGTAACAAGCACATAGCCAGTACTTTGGCAGGTGGAAGATACTTTTACAATCTTCCACCTGTATTCCACCAAATCCAATAAGCCATCACCTAAAGTCACTGTAGTGTGGAGGATGTGTGGAAGATTGAAAAAACATCTTCCACCTTGTACCGCCAGCAATATCAGTACATTACAAGCAAAGGTGGAAGAATGGAGGAAAAATGCGAAAAACAAATATAAAAACAGAATCGTAATATTAAACCTTTACTATGTAAAGGAGTCTTACTAACAGACTAGCCCCGAAGGGCAGGCTATTCTGTTGACTTTAACTGACCAAATGAGACTTAGAACTATCTTCATAGCTCTGGCGATATGTGTCGTCGCGCCTGCTCTCGCACAGAGAGGCAACGATAAATCAGGCAACCCGCTGCTGAACGGCAGGGCAACTGTTTCCGGAAACATCATAGATGCGGAGAGTACTGTACCGGTGGCGCAGACCGCAATCCAGCTGTTCGCAATGCCTGACACAACGAGCGTGGCAGGAACGGTGTCAGACAATTACGGGCACTACTCAATTCAGAAGCTGGTCGTGGGCAGCTACCTTCTGCGATATTCGTTTCTTGGATATGAGACTCAGGAGAAACAGTTCAATGTGGTACGAAGCGACCGCGAGATAGACCTGGGCACCCTAAGGATGAAGGCCGACACCATTATGCTGAACGAGGCCGTTATTCAGGCGGAGCTGCCGCAGATGCAGATGGTAGATGACACTCTGATGTTCAATGCCGATGCATTCCGCGTGCCTGAGGGCTCGGTGTTGGAGGAGCTTATCAAGCGTCTTCCAGGCGTTATTATTGAGGAGGGCACAATAAAGGTAAACGGCAAGACCGTAAAAAGGTTCCTGGTAGATGGCAAGGAATTCTTCGACTACGATACCAATATGGCCCTGAAGAACCTTCCTACCGAGATGGTTGACAAGGTAAAGACTTACGAGCGCAAAAGCGAGCTGGCGCGTGTTACCGGCATAGATGACGGAGAGGAGGAGATGGTGATGGACCTGCAGGTAAAGCCAAATATGCGCAATGGATGGCTCACCAACATTGACCTTGGAGCCGGCATTCCTATTGGTGACAATGATTACGGTGAATGGGTGAAAGGACTCTTCAGCGGACGGGTCACGGTGAACCGCTTTGCCACAAACAGACAGCTGTCCATTACGGCCAACACCGGTAACCTTGGCGGCTACAGCGGACGTGGCGGCGGTGGCGCGGGAAACGGGCTGAACTACAACACCCAGCTTGGTGTGAACTTCGCCAGGAATATAGGAAAAGCGTTTAAGGGCCGCAGGAACGAGTATCCGCTTGAGGTTGGCGGCAACATCCGTTACAACGGCTCCAACTCACGTTCCATAAACGAGTCTGAGTCTGAGACCTACCTTACATCGCAGACCAGCCAGTCATTTAGAAACAACCATTCATCCAACCAGAATAACCGCGATGGAATTGACGGTAGCCTGAGAATTGAGTGGAGGCCCGATACTATGACAGACATCACATTCCGCCCCAACTTCTCTTACAACAGAAATGGTAGCGGAAACAGCAGCGAGTCTGTATCGTTCAACGCTGATCCGCATCTGAGCGGTATGGACGAGCCCCTCAGCAATTACAAGGAGGACAGGTACAGGCAGATAATGGACTCCATAGGAGTAAACAGCCAGACAAACAGCTCATCGGGCAATGGAACCACCCTGCAGTTCAGCGGGCAGTTGCAGATAAACAGGAAATTCAACAACAAGGGAAGGAATCTGACATTCGCCACAAACTTCTCCTTTTCAAAGAGCGGCAATGAGAGCTACTCGGTGAACAACCAGAAATACTACCAGCTGGCCGGACGAGACAGCATTATGAACCGTTTTAACGACTCACCGTCAAAGAACAACAACATAAGCGCCCGACTGATGTGGAGCGAGCCCTTCTCCGAGAAGGTCTTCCTGCAGTTGAGCTATCAGGCACAATACCGTTTCCAGGATACAAACCGCAAGACATACCAGTTCCCGTCAAACCTGTTCCCGCACTGGGAGGATACCTGGGAATTGCCAGACCCTGATGCGATGGTCCATTATGAGAACGACTCGCTTAGCCGCTATCAGACATACGAGAACTTTGACCAGACAATAGAGACCCAGCTGAGGCTGAACACCGACAAAATAACGATGAATGTGGGATTCAGCCTGCTTCCGCAGCATCAGGCAATGAAGTATAAGTATATGGGTGTTGACACCGTGGCTGCCAGGAACATCTTCAACTGGACACCAACCCTGAACTTCAGATACCGCTGGACCAGACAGAAGAGCCTGCAGGTTACATACCGCGGAAGAACCAACCAGCCGAGTATGGACCAGATGCTTGCCATCACCGACAACAGCAATCCTCTTAATATCAGGAAAGGAAATCCTGAGTTGCAGCCTACATTCAACAATACCCTTGAGATGAACTATCAGACGAACATACAGGAGAAGCAACGCAACTACAGCTTCAGGCTATCGGCAGGAAACACGTTGCGGAACATCTCAAGCAAGACTGAATACGACGAGGCTACAGGTGTCACAACCACTCAAAGCGTGAATATGGACGGATTCTGGAGCAACTGGAACACCAACGCCGACTTCACATTCAACACAGCCATCGCGAATGAGACACTGCCGCAAGACCACAGGATAAACCTGAGCGCCTCCACATCGGGCAGGTACAACCATCAGGAGGGATATATGCGTTCCCGCTCGTCAATGACCGGAGGCGGCTCGCAGGGCTCGCAGCTGAGTACCACCAAGTCTGTGAATGCCAGCCAGAGAGTGAACGCCACATATCGGAATCTGTGGCTTGAGGTATCACTCAACGGAAATGTCAGTTTCCAGCACTCACAGAACAACCTGCAGACCAACAACAACACGGACACGTGGAACTACAGCTATGGAGCCAGCGTAGATCTGAGGAAATCCAGTTGGAAGAACCTGAGGCTCAACACCGACATATCAATGCAAAGCCGCAGGGGATTCAGCAGCGCCACATACAACAGGAATGACCTGATTTGGAATATGCAGCTGTCTGTAAATGTGTTCAAGCGGAACGCGGGAACGATATCCGTGCAATGGTATGATATTCTCAACCAGCGCAGCAACATCAACCGCAATATCAGCGCCACTGGACGCAGCGACACAAAGAACAACAACATAAACAGCTACATAGTACTTCACTTCATTTACAGGCTGAATGTGTTCGGCAATAAAGATGCACGCCAACAGATGCGTCAGGCAAGGGCACAAGGCCCCGGACAGGGTAATTTCGGCGGAGGAATGAGAGGTCCGGGAGGTCCCGGTGGTGGCTTTGGCGGCGGTTTTGGAGGTGGAATGGGTGGCCCCGGTGGAGGCTTCGGTGGCGCTGGCGGAGGCCGCGGCAGATAATTGTAGCCAGACGCAGCCAATAAAAACACGTATTTTTTGAGCACATACGAAAAAATGAGTACCTTTGCATCGCTCTGAGGCGAAAGCACAGGAGTTGCGGGGTGTAGCTCAGCCCGGTTTAGAGTACGCGTCTGGGGGGCGTGTGGTCGCTGGTTCGAATCCAGTCACCCCGACTGAGAACAATAGTCTGCCTGTATTATCCGGCAGACTATTGTTTTTTGTGCTCAGCATTTACCATAAACATTATAATAGTATGAGAAACAAATTTTTTATCGGAGCTGCAGCTCTGCTTGTGACAGGCGGTATCTGGATGACAGTTACTCTCAAAGGCAAAATGGCGATGGAAGCGCAGGTAAGCAGGCTGGTAGGGAACACGCTGTCATTTCCACAATCATTTGAGATTCCCGACTCTACGGGCAGCAGGACACCTTTGGGCTACATAGTAGTGTGCTATGACTCCACGGTATGCGCCACTTGTGAGATAAGGCGAATTGACGAATGGAAGACAATTACAGATGAGACCGGAGGAAAAGAGGAAATTATGCCGGTATTCGTATTCTCGCCTGGAGAGAGAGACAGGCAAAGCTATGAATCCGAGCGTGACAGGGCCTCGCTTCCCTACAAGGTAGTCTCAGACTATGAGCGCCTTATGTACAAGGACAATCCGTTTCTGGCTCAAGGAAACAACATCAATGTTCTGCTGACAGACCGTGAGAGAAAAATAATCTTTGCAGGAAACCCATTACACAACAATCTGATAATGGAGATATACAGGAAATATACGGCGGCACTCATCAGAGACAACGGATATGTATCAAATGAGACAGCTGAGGAGATAACGGATTACATCAACAACCGCCGGCATCCGCAAAGCGGACTATACCTGTTTGATCTCAGCGCGGACATCGGAGATATTGAGGCCGGTGCTCCTAAAACCGTGACATTTGAGGCAAGGAACATATCGGACAGTCCTGTGGAAATAGAAATGATTCTTACAGACTGTGACTGCATACAGGCTGAGACATCTTCAGGCAAAGTAATGCCAAAAGAAAAAATCATACTCACAGCAACCGTCAATACGGATATCAGAGGAAGATTCCAGCATCTTGTCTATATTAAGGTGCTGGGATGTGAGCAGGAACTGGTCGTTACAGTAAATGGGAATTGCATATAAACTGTTCTTTGAACAGTATGGAAATTTGCAAAAAGTAAGCCATTTGAGTATATTCGCGGTGCAAAAGGCTAAAACTGATGAACAACGTATATATTTTTTGCGGTAGCATACTGATAATCCTGGTTGTGATGATGCAGCTGCACTACAGGAGAAGAGGTGATGCCGGCAAAGGTGAGCCACAGGAATCTCCCTCGGAGAAGCAAGCCGGTGATACTGTATGCTGCGGAAAGCACGCGGTGTGCGAGAAACAGAGATTGAGTGAGGCGCTGGCCAGGAAAGCGGTTTACTTTGACGATGAGGAGCTTGACAGATTTACCGGTAGGACATCTGACTCCTACTCAGACGACGAGATTGAGGAATTCAGGTACGTCATTTACACTATGAGGCAGAATGAGGTTCGCGACTGGCTTGAGAGTCTGATTGTCCGGGGGATAGAGTTGCCCGATCAGTTGAAGGACGAGGCAGGTATTCTGATGGAGGATTCGGCACAATAAATCAGTTGTTTAATAGTTATATTATCAGTATAGGTAATAGCAGGGATGAAGAGGTTGTCTGGATATATCGCACTGGCAGTCGCGTTGTTGTTCTTCGCTGGATGCTCAACGCAGAAGAACACACCTATGTCCAGATTCTACCATGCCACACTCACCAGATACAACCCTTATTTCAATGGCAGGCAGGCCTACATAGAGGGATATCAGGCTCAGGAGAAGGCCGCCACGGACAATTACCTTGAGATACTGGACCTTTTCCCTATAAGCAATGAGGCTGCCCGGAAGACCGGTACGGCAAACTTTGACAAGGCCATAGAGAAAGCCCAGAAATGCGTGACACTACACTCCATAAAGAAGAAGCCGGTAAAAAAGCAGGGCGCTACAATGTCGGACAAGGATAAAGAGTTCTACAACAAGAATGAGTACAATCCTTTCCTGTGGCACGCCTGGATGCTTATGGCTGACTCGCAGATGCAGAAAGGAGAGTTCCTTGAGGCGGCCAGCACCTATTCTTACATCTGCCGTCTGTATCAGGATGCCCCATCCATCGTATCAGAGGCACGTATGAAAATGGCGCAATGCTACTCAGAGCTTGAATGGAACTACGAGGCAGAGGAGGTGTTCTCCAGATTGTCACTGGACTCCATACCGGTAACGCAGAAGGCACAGTTGTCGGCCATAAAGGCATCGCACCTGCTAAAGCAAAAAAGATACCCGGAATCTCTGAGGCTTCTCAGACAGGCACTGCCATCACAAAGAATAAGCAAGACACAGAGAATCCGTGAGCACTATCTGCTGGGACAGCTGTACAAGGAGGAAGGTGATATGAATGCCGCCTACAACAGCTTCCGCAAGGTGCTCAGGATGAACCCTCCTTATAAGATTGACTTCAACGCCCGGATAATGCAGACAGAATGTATGCCTGCATCGGAGGCCGCACGTATAGAGAAGAAGTTGAGGAGAATGGCCAGGAATCCGTCGAACAAAGATTATCTGGACCAGGTCTATTATGCCATAGGAAATGTGAGTCTGGCCTGCGGAGATACGGCAAAGGCGCTTCAGGCATACGAGACCGGACTTGTTGAGGGGAAGCAGAGAAGGCCGGAAAGAGGTGTGCTTTTGCTCACTATGGCCACCATATATTGGAATCAGGCTAAATATGCCGACGCGTCAAGATGTTACTCCGAGGCGGTGGGCCTGGTAGAGGAGGATAATCCAAAATACGATGAGCTGATGCTGAGATCCTCCGTTCTTGGAAATCTGCTGGTCTATACCAACGAGATTGAGTTGCAGGACAGCCTCAGGCATCTGGCTACTCTGCCAGACACCGTAGTTTACGGTATTGTTGACAGAATTATTGAGAAGTTGCTGGAAGAGGAGGCCGAGGCGGAGAGACTTGCCAAGCTGGAGGAGAAAGAGGCGGCACTGGCCGATGATATGGCACAGACGTCCATTGTGGCAAATGACGGCTCCTGGTATTTCTACAATCAGGCGTTGGTAAAGGAGGGCGCGGCAAAATTCAACAAGACCTGGGGAAGAAGGAAACTTGAGGACCATTGGCGAAGGCAGGAC
The DNA here is from genome assembly GCA_937898885.1 of uncultured Bacteroidales bacterium. GTDB lineage: Bacteria > Bacteroidota > Bacteroidia > Bacteroidales > Bacteroidaceae > Colenecus. The sequence continues at coordinate 27,351 of CALDKD010000013.1, forward strand.
AAGAGCGCATCGCTTGCGGAATATGAGGAGGAGACAGAGGAGGATTCACAGGAAATCACAGCCGGTGATGACTCTCTGGAGCAGCATCTCCCTCAGTCCGATTCAATCGGTGCGGGAAGTGTATATTCCGATGATCCTCACACAAGAGAATACTACATACAGCAGATACCGTACACCGGGGAGCAGATGCGGGAGTCAAGCGAGTTGCTAGCAGACGCGCTCTTTAATGCAGGTGTTATATACAAGGATGATCTGACCGAGTACGGACTGGCAGAGAAATCGCTTAGAAGGAGCTCGGAGGAGTTTCCTGATCTTGAGAAAGCGGATGATGCCGTATATAATCTGTATCTGCTCTACTCATTATGGGGAAAGCCGGAAATGGCCGATGAATGCAAGGATATCCTGCGTGACAGATATCCAGACAGCCGGTTCACCCTCATAGTGACTGACCCTGAGTTCGAGGAGAACGTAAGATATGGCAAACACCGTGAGGACTCACTTTACCAGGCGGCATACAGCAGTTATCTGAATGGAGAGAAAGCGGCATTGATGGAATGCTGCAGATTATCGGAACATAAATATCCCGTCGGACAGCACAGGGCCAAGTTTATGTTCCTGGAGGCTACAGCCAGACTCTCCGACGGTGACACTCAAGGATTCCTGGGCATACTGAAAGAGATTGTGGAGAAATACCCGGACCAGGAGATAAGCCAGCTGGCAGGAATAATATCGAAGGGAGTGCTTGACGGCAGGATTCTTCAATCCACCACTTTCGGAAACCTGTGGAGCAGACGCAACGGTATGGAGATTGATTCCCTGCAGACAGACAGTCTGCGTCCGGAGTTCAATCCTGAGCGTCAGCAGCCTTTCATCGTAGTAATGACGTATCCGCAGGACTCCTTAAGCGAGAACCAGTTGCTGTTTGAGACAGCCAGATACAACTTCTCGCGCTATATGGTAAGGAACTTCGATATGGCATTCAGACACGAGTATGGCATTGGAATGCTTATCATCTCGGAATTCCTGAACTTTGACGAGGCTTACCTGTACCGCAAGCGTCTGTATGCAGAGGGTGATATGGCATCGAGACTTGAGGGCATCAACACGCTTATAATCACAAAGGAGAATCTTGAGTTGCTGCTCAAGTATTACAGCTTTGACGAATACACAGATTTCTATAACGCACATTTCCTGAACATCCCGGAGTTTGACATCGATGGATTGTCAATTGACGAGCAGATTGACGGAGATGAAGACATTGAGCAATATGAATAAGAACGGCTATCTCCTTTGGGTGGATGATGAGATTGACATACTGCGCGCCCACATTCTGTTTCTTGAGAATAAAGGGTACGATGTGGACACCGTGACAAATGGAGGTGATGCCATAGCGATGTGCCGGGAGAAGAGCTATGACCTGGTGCTGCTTGATGAGAATATGCTGGGAATGAGCGGACTTGAGACATTGGCAAAGATTAAGGATATCAACCCCAATATCCCTGTGGTAATGGTAACCAAAAGCGAGGAGGAGGATATAATGGACCAGGCCATAGGCTCAAAGATCGCGGACTACCTTATCAAGCCTGTGCATCCCAATCAGATTCTGCTTACTCTCAAGAAGAACATTCACAAGCATGACATAGTGACAGCAGAGACCAACAAGAGCTATCAGCAGAACTTCAGCAAGATAAGTATGCAGATAAACGACTCTTTCACTGCAGATGACTGGATTGAGATATACAAACAGCTCGTGCACTGGGAGTTGGAGCTTCTTGAGGCCGACAGCAGTATGCACGAGATGCTTGCGATGCAGAAGGCCGAGGCTAACCAGGCTTTCGCCAAATTCATCAAGAAGAGCTATATGCGCTGGATGCAGAAGCCTGATGACGCTCCTCTGATGAGTCCGGCCATATTCAAGCACAGCATATTTCCCGCAATGGATGCGGGAGAGAAGATTTTCCTGATAGTAATGGACAACTTCAGGTATGACCAATGGCGTGTGCTGAGCGCCGAGCTGGCCGACTATTTCTCATTTGACGAGGAACTATACTACAGCATACTGCCTACCGCCACGCAATATGCGCGAAACGCGATATTCTCGGGACTGATGCCGAACAAAATAAGCGCGATGTTTCCGGACCTTTGGGTTGACGAGGACTCCGAAGAAGGCAAGAACCTTAATGAGGAGCCGCTCATAAAGACACATCTTGACAGATACCGCCGCAAGAATACATTCTCATATCACAAGATAAATGACTCACAGGCGGCAGACAAGCTTTTAGCGCAGTTCAACAACCTGTCAGGCAACGATCTGAATGTGATAGTGATCAACTTCATTGATATAATGTCGCACGCCAAGACCGACTCCAAGATGATGCGTGAGCTCGCATCGGACGAGGCGGCCTACCGCAGTCTGATACTCTCCTGGTTCAAGCACTCATCCGTAAGCGGGCTGTTCAAGGCAATAGCACAGACCGGGCATAAGGTTGTATTGACTACAGACCACGGCAGCATTCGCGTAAACAAGCCAATCCGCATTATCGGAGACAGGAACACGAACACAAACCTGCGCTACAAGTTAGGACGCAACCTGGGATTCAACAGCAAGGAGGTATTCGAGATATCAGAGCCACAGAAGGCTTTCCTACCCTCGCCTAACGTAAGCACGTCGTATATTTTCGCATCCGAGGGAGACTATTTTGTATATCAGAACAATTTCAACAGCTACGCATCGTATTACAAGGACACCTTCCAACACGGTGGAATATCACTTGAGGAGATGATTATTCCTTTGATAACGCTTACGCCGAAAATAAAATAGAGCAATGGAGATAATTCTCAAATCAGCAGATGAGCTTGAAGAGGCTGCGAAAGAGTTTGTGCGCGCAATGGGCGACAATACCGTATTCGCTTTCTATGGCAAGATGGGTGCAGGAAAGACCACATTCATCAAAGCCCTTTGCAAGGCACTTGGCGTTGAGGACGAGGTGAACTCGCCGACATTCGCCATAGTAAACGAATATCGCTCGGCCACTACAGCCGAGCTGATATATCATTTTGACTTCTATCGCATCAAAAAGATAGAAGAGGTCTATGACCTTGGCTATGAGGATTATTTCTATAGCGGCGCGCTCTGTCTCATTGAGTGGCCAGAGCTTGCCGAGCAGGTACTTCCCTCAGATACCGTAAAGGTAAGGGTCGAGGAGCAGGCAGACGGAAGCAGACTGTTAATCCTCTAGGCTGTCCACGTACTCAGCCTCGGCCTCTACGATAAGCAGAAGCTCATCAAGGTCGAAGCTCCCTATTCCATCGCGTTTAGCCTCTTTTGCTATGTAGGAGGCAACCGCCTCGTTGTCAATGTCTATGAAGCCATCGGCATCGGGCTCCTTATCAAGGACTCCGCTGGTGGCGAAATAGTCATTTATCACATCAAGGATATAATACAGGATATCGTCTGTATATTTATCCTTAAGGTCCTGAGGAAGGGAGTCCTTTATAAAGGCAACCGTCCTCTCATCGTCAATGTCAAGATCCTTGAACTCGTCGTCTGCCATACCTATCAGAGTAATGCGTTTATTTTCTGCTCATATACCGGCTTTCCGGCAACTCCCACCTGAGAATCCACCATCTGTCCGTCTTTGATAAAGACTACTGTAGGCACGCTCATAATGCCAAACTTGTCGGTAAGCTCAGGATTATCCTCAATATCGCACTTTCCTACTATAACCTTTCCGTCAAACTGAGCGGCAAGCTCCTCAATAACCGGAGCAAGACGCTTGCAAGGGCCACACCAGGTTGCCCAGAAATCAATTACAACTGGCTTGCCACCATTGACCACATCGTTGAAATTCTGTTCTGTAATTTCCATAATAAGTTATTTATTGATAATATAATCCAATCCTTCTGTCTCCTTGATGAACTTAATGAGCTCTTTAGTCACCTCTATTCTTCTCTCCGCAGACTGCAGCTCTACATTGTATCCGCTCTCAAGGTCTCTGATACCGAAGCGCAGCCTGGTATTTCCCGGTTTCTCCGTAAGCATAGCCAATTCAGACACAACCATCTGATCTATCATATTCAGATCTGCCTGAATGGTAATGCTCTCCACAATCTTCTCCCTGACATCGGGCAAAAGCTCTATTGACGTTATGTTCAGGTCAATACGCTGGGGGTTATACTTATATGGCTCACACTTTCCCCTGATGAAGAGGAAGTTGCCGTTCTTCATATAATTACCCCATTTCACCCAATCCTGGCCAAAGAGCGCTATCTCGCCCTGACCGGAATAGTCCTCGATTTTGGCAATACCGTATTTTCTGTCGTTCTTTGACATACCCTCGCGCACATCCACAACAATGCCGCCGGCTATTATGTCACGCCCGGCCAGAGCCGACTTATCCTTCAAATCGGCCATCTGCGTATTGCAGATATCCTTTATTATGATGCTGTAATCATCCAGAGGATGCGCTGACATATAGATTCCCGTGAGCTCCTTCTCCTTGTCAAGCAATGCGAGTGAGCTCCAGGGCACGTATGGAGGAAGTACGGGAGTGGCAATCTCGGCACCGCCGCCCATCATACCAAAGAGAGAGTTCTGAGACTGCATCCGGTCAAACTGGTACTTGTTTCCGTACCGTACCAGAATATCAGCAAAGACATCTTTGCCGCAAGGCTCTACGAACTGCTCACGGGCAATACTCTTGAAACTGTCGAAGGCGCCGGCCAGAGCCAGACTCTCTATGTTCTTTCTGTTGCAGGCGGTAAGATTGACACGCTGGACAAAATCAAAAATATCGGTGAACGGGCCGTTTTTCTCGCGTTCATCAATAATTGCCTGAACCGCATTCGAGCCTACGCCCTTCACACCGGCCATTCCGAAACGGATATCACCTTTCTTTGTGGCTGTGAACTTGAAACCGCTCTCGTTGACATCAGGACCAAGAACCGCTATTCCCATTGAACGGCTCTCGTCCATCAGTTTCGTCATCTCGGTGATATCGCTGATATTGCAGCTGAGGACGGCCGCCATATACTGCGCAGGATAGTGCGCCTTCAGCCAGGCCGTCTGATAAGCCACCCACGAATAGCAGGTAGCGTGCGATTTGTTGAACGCGTATGATGCGAACTTCTCCCAATCCTTCCAGATCTTCTCCAGCACATCCGGGTTATGTCCGTTTGCCTTGCCGCCCTCAATGAACTTAGGCTTCAGATGATCCAGCTTGTCCTTGAGTTTCTTACCCATAGCCTTACGCAGAGTATCGCTCTCGCCACGGGTGAAGTTTGCCAGAAGACGTGACAAGAGCATAACCTGCTCCTGATATACCGTGATTCCGTATGTATCCTTCAGGTATTTCTCCATACAGGGAATATCATACTCAATAGGCTTACGGCCAAGCTTCCTGTCGATGAAATCGGGAATATAATCCATTGGACCCGGACGATACAGGGCATTCATTGCTATCAGGTCCTCAAAGACTCCGGGCTGAAGCTCACGCAGGTATTTCTGCATACCGGGAGACTCAAACTGGAAGGTACCGATTGTCTTGCCCTCGCAGTAGAGCTGGAATGTTTTCTGATCGTCAATAGGTATATTATCGATATCTATATCATCGCCTACACTCGACTTGATATTGGCCACGGCCTCCTTTATGATAGAGAGTGTCTTGAGGCCAAGGAAGTCCATCTTGATAAGGCCGGTATCCTCAATGACACTGCCCTCGTACTGCGTCACCAGCAGACGCTCACCATCCTTGTCGGTAGCAATGCTTACCGGTACCCAGTCGGTGATGTCGTCACGGCAGATAATGGTTCCACAGGCGTGTACACCGGTTCCACGTATATTGCCTTCCAGCATCCGGGCATATTTGATGGTATTGCGGATAGCCGGATTCTGCGATGCCTCCGCCTCTTTCAGCTCAGGAACGCACTCTATGGCGTTGGGCAGATTCATCTTCTTGTCTCCCGGAAGACGATCCGGAATTGCCTTGCACAGTGCGTTTGATACATCAAGAGGCACCTTCAGCACGCGGGCCACATCCTTCAGTGACATCTTTGTGGCCATAGTGCCGTATGTAATGATGTGAGCAACCTTCTCCTGCCCGTATTTCTGGGTAACCCACTGAAGCACGCGGATACGGCCGTCATCATCAAAATCCACATCGATATCAGGCAATGATATACGGTCAGGATTCAGGAAACGCTCAAACAGGAGATCGTATTTAATAGGATCAATCTGAGTAATGCCCAGGCAGTAAGCCACTGCTGAGCCGGCAGCCGAGCCTCGGCCAGGGCCCACAGATACCCCAAGCTCGTTACGGGCGGCATTGATGAAATCCTGCACAATAAGGAAGTAGCCCGGAAAGCCCATCGTCTTCATAACGTGAAGCTCAAATATCAGCTGTTCCTCAACATCCTTGGGCACAGGGTCGCCATATCGTTTTCTTGCTCCGTCAAAAGTAAGTTTCCTCAGATAGTCCGCCTCGAACTTTATCCTGTACAGCTTGTCATAGCCTCCCAGCTTGGAGATTTTCTTCCTGGCATCCTCCTCGGACATAACCACGTTGCCGTGCTCGTCGCGGGTGAACTCATCGAACAAATCCTGCTCGGTATATCTCTTCCGGTACTCCTCCTCTGTTCCGAATTCCTCAGGAATGGCGAAGAACGGCATAATGGGCGGATGGTCTATGGTATATTCCTCAACCTTGTCGAGTATCTCGCAGGTATTGGCCAGCGCCTCGGGATAATCCTTGAATACGAGATTCATCTCCTCGCGTGTCTTCAGCCACTCCTGCTTGGTGTAGCGCATCAGCGTAGGGTCATCGGGGTCCTTGCCTGTGTTCAGGCATATCAGAAGCTCGTGGGCATCGGCATTCTCCTCCTCCAGGAAATGGACATCATTAGAGCAGATTGTCTTTATGCCATGCTTTGCAGAGAGCCTCAGAAGCTCCTCGTTCGCCTGACATTGAAGCTGATATGTCTCGTGGTTGGCCTTCTCTACAGTGGCCTTGTGAAGCTGCAGCTCAAGATAGTAGTCATCGCCAAAGAGATTCTTGAACCAGAGAACGGTCTCCTCGGCCTTCTCAGGCTGACCGCCCAGAATAAGCCTCGGCACCTCACCGCCTATACAGGCAGAGCAGCATATTATACCCTCGTGGTACTTCTCTATGTCATATTTGTCCGTTCTGGGATGATAGTAATAGCCCTCGGTCCACGCGCGCGACACCAGTTTTATCAGATTGTGATATCCGGTACTGTTCTTGGCCAGAAGAATGAGATGGTAGTTGGCCGCATCCGCCTTACCATCCCTCTGTTCCTTATGCCGTGGGGCCACATAGACCTCACAGCCGAAAATGGGCTTGAAATGCTTGCCCTCGGCGGCCAGCTTGTCATTCTTCTTCTTGCAGTAATTGAAGAACTCCTTCACACCCATCATATTACCGTGATCAGTAATGGCAATGCCACGCATACCGTCAGATACAGCCTTGTCCACCATCTTCTGGATGCTGGTCTGGCCATCGAGCAACGAATACTGCGTATGAACGTGAAGGTGTACGAAATCCTGCATAATGTCCGGGAATCAAATAGCCTTTAAAGTTACTCCCGTTACCGCTTGCAAGCAATAGTTCCACTTTAGAAAAGTTATCAACAACAACATCAAATCAATGAGTCTGCTGAATGCTATTGAAAATTCATTATCTTTGCAGGATAAAACAATTCGCAATGGGTGCTAATAATAGAAAGGTGACGACTGTAAACAGGGAGGGGTTCACAACCATCATCCTTGCCATAGTCATTTTGTCCATCATTAACATCATTCTCTTCTCACCGGGAATCTTCAATCCGGGAGCCTGGGTTTTCCTGACGCTGTCAATTGTCCTGATATACATTCTTGTCAATTTTTTCCGCAATCCAAACCGTCATTTTCCCAGCGAGGACCGCGACAAGGTTGTTGTAGGCGCCGCCGATGGTGTGATAGTGGCGATAGAGGAAGTAGATGAGACGGAGTATTTCCACGACAGGAGAATAGTCATCTCCACATTTATGAACCTTTTCAACGTTCACGCCAACTGGTACCCGGTGAACGGCACAGTAAGGAAAGTAAGCCATCAGGAGGGACGTTTCCACGCGGCGGACAAGCCGAAGTCAAGCACGGAGAATGAGCGTTCAATGGTTGTAATCGAGACAGAGGATGGTCAGGAGGTAATGGTACGCCAGATAGCCGGTATGATGGCGAGGCGCATAGTGACATACCCTTCCGCAGGAGACAAGTGCTCCATTGACCAGCACCTGGGCTTTATTAAATTCGGCTCCAGAGTAGATATCTATCTGCCGTTAGGCTCACTTGTCTGCGTCAAGATGCACGAGAAAGTCAAGGCTGATATCACAATTCTGGCAAAACTTCCGTAACCTATGGCAAACGCTGTTACACGGCATATTCCAAATACAATAACCTGCTGCAACCTGCTGTCCGGATGCCTGGCAGTACTGGCCGCCACTCAAAACGACACGAAATCCGCATTTCTCTGGATTATCGCAGGAGCCTGCTTCGATTTCTGCGACGGACTGGCCGCACGTCTTCTGAAAGCATACTCGCCTATCGGCAAGGAGCTGGACTCGCTGGCAGACCTTATCACATTCGGACTGGCGCCCTCGCTTCTGTGTATGGGAATGCTGGACCGCCTCAGCCTGCCCTGCGGACAAATGCGCTACATCGCTCTGATGCTGGCCGCAGCCGCAGCCCTGAGACTCGCCAAGTTCAACACCGACGAGCGCCAGACCACATCATTCCTTGGACTGGCCGTTCCCGCCAACGCCATATTCTGGTGCGGCGCCGCATTATGGACGGAGAAAGCAGGCGATGCCGCATATCTTCCCTGGCTGATCATAGCGCTGACAGTGGTATTCTCAATTCTGATGATCAGTGAGATTCCTATGTTCTCGCTGAAATTCAAGAATCTCTCGTGGAAGGATAACGCCATCAGATTCATATTCCTGACCGGAGCCGTCATCTGCGGCTGCGCTCTTGGTCTGAAAGGCGCGTCAGTCATAATCATCTGGTATATACTGCTGTCAGTCCTGACTGGGAAAAAAGCCTGAAATGGCATACTTTTTGTACTACCTTTTCTGAAACAATAATGTGACCGCTATATGCTGATAACAATCGTCGCCATACTACTATTCGTCATCATAGTGCTTCTCTCCATATTCAGAAGCCTGTTATTTGGCGTTCTCAATGTTATCGCCTCATTTTTTGAGAACATATTCCACAGCGGCAGATCAGGCAGCGGTACATCTGGCGGCAATAACACCGGCAAGACCAGAATTCACACCAAAGCCGCGAAAAAAGAGAAAATCTTTACTGAATCAGACGGTGAATACGTTGATTATGAGGAGGTGAGGAAATAGCCTAACGCTTTCTTTTAAAAAAATCACTCATCAGTGCGGATGCCTCCTCCTCAAGCAAGCCGCTCACAACTGTTGTCTTGGGATGCAGTGCATCAGGAGCAAACCTGACATAGCCGCGTTTGGGGTCTGCGGCTCCATAGACCAGACGTCCCATCTGAGCCCAGCCGATAGCACCGGCGCACATGACGCAGGGCTCTACCGTTACATACAAAGTACAATCGTTCAGATATTTGCCGCCAAGATAATCCGCAGCCGACGTGATGGCCTGCATCTCCGCGTGCGCGGTTACATCATTAAGGGCCTCGGTAAGATTGTGTGACCGCGCGATCACCCTGTCGCGGCAGACCACAACCGCACCCACCGGAACCTCGCCTGCGCGAAAAGCCGAACGGGCCTCCTCCAGAGCCATCCTCATATAACCGGCATCATCCATCAGCGACGCATGTCACGCTCATCAAACAGCGTGGGATAATCATTGCCAAGATTCTGGTATATGAAACTCACAAGCGTCTCGCGCATCCAACGGCTCTTGTTGGTTATTTTGTACTTGCGCAGGTAACGCTCTATGAAATCTCTCTCCTCGTCGCTGAGAAGGCACACCATTCTGTTACTCCTGTTGTTGTCATTTGCTGCCATAGCAAAGCGAAGATATGACAAATTGTCTCTCACTCCAACCAAACTGTCTGAAAAAAAACGTTTTGACTATGAATACAGGCGAATTCTATGTACTTTTGCCATATAAGTAAGCAAATATGGCATCGCACAATGAGCTTGGCATAAAAGGAGAGGATATCGCCGCCCGCTATCTGGAGGATGACGGATACATCATCCTGGAACGCAACTGGAGAAGCGGCCATAAGGAGATTGACCTTGTGGCACGCAAGGAAGACCAACTTATAATAATTGAGGTCAAGACTCGTAGCGGCACCGGTTTCGGAGATCCCGAGGATGCCGTCACAGACAAGAAAATCAGAAGAATAGTAAGCGCTGCCGACGCATACCTCAGGCACGGCAATCTGGAACTTCCGGTACGCTTTGACATCATTACAATAATAGATAACAACGGCCACATCGATATCAGGCATATTGAGGAGGCGTTTTTCCCACCAATATGGAATTAGGCGACATAGCAATTGCAATACACCAGCTAGAGCAGACCGGCTCAACCAACAACTGGCTCCGGGAGCACACAGACGACCTGGACATGAGCCTGTTGTTCAATGTTGCCGTAACCGGATATCAGAGCGCGGGAAGAGGCCAGAAAGGCAACAGCTGGGAATCTGCCAGGGATGAGAACCTGTTGTTCAGCATACTGGCGTGTCCGCTGTTTGTGGATGCCTCCAGACAATTCTGCCTGTCGGAGGCAATTGCTCTTGCGGTAACCGATGCCATTGCCCCTCTCCTGGGTGAGAAAGCTTCCGATTTATCGGTGAAATGGCCGAATGACATCTATTGGAGAGAGAAGAAACTGGCCGGCATTCTGATAGAGAACAGGATTCAAGGCTCGCATCTTTCAGAATGTATAATAGGTGTGGGGCTGAACGTAAACCAGCCTGAGTTCTACAGCGACGCGCCGAATCCAGTCTCAATCAGGAACATAACCGGAGCCTGCGCGGACCGCGATGACCTGCTGGCCGACATTCTGTCCAATATGGCATCTTATTATACCCGGATACAGGCCGGCGAGTCTGACCAGATACACCGGCAGTATATGAGAAGGTTGTTCAGACGCGATGGACTACACCCCTATCGCGATGGGAACGGTATGTTCAACGCAGCCATAGAATCGGTAATGCCAAACGGCATAATAATACTGAGGGATGAGAATGGCACAGAACGCCGCTATGAATTCAAGCAGGTTGGTTTCATTTTGAACAATTATTGATATATTCGCATAAAAATTAAAGCAATGGCACGTTTCAAGAGGATTTTGCTCAAGCTTAGCGGCGAGAGCCTTATGGGAGAACAGAAATACGGTATCGATGAGAAGCGTCTGGGCGAGTATGCCGCACAGATCAAGGAGATTCACGATATGGGTGTTCAGATTGGCATAGTAATTGGCGGTGGCAACATATTCCGCGGTCTGAAAGGCGCAGGCAAAGGCTTTGACCGTGTGAAGGGAGACCAGATGGGAATGCTTGCAACCGTAATCAACGGCCTTGGACTAAGTTCAGCACTTACCTCCGCAGGCTGTCCGTCAACAGTACTGACCGCCATCCGTATGGAGCCTATCGGCGAGCTTTACAGCAAGTGGAAAGCCATCTCTGCAATGGAGGAAGGCAAGGTAGCCATTATGGTAGGCGGCACCGGCAATCCCTACTTCACCACCGACACCGGCTCAAGCCTTCGTGGAATAGAGATTGAGGCAGATGTAATGCTGAAAGGCACCCGTGTGGATGGTGTCTATACCGCCGACCCCGAAAAAGACCCGACTGCCACAAAATTCAACGAGATTACCTTCGACGAGATTTACAACCGTGGCCTTAAGGTTATGGACCTGACCGCAACCACAATGTGCAAGGAGAACGGCCTGCCTATCTATGTCTTCAATATGGACATCCCGGGAAATCTGCGCAAGGTAATTGACGGCGAGGACATCGGAACACTGGTACACGACTGACCTTAAAATACAGGCATAAAAATGAGTCGGCTCAATCCGTTATTTGAGTCGGCTCAAAATCTTAACTGTCTCAGCGCCTCTGATAAAGCAGGCCGCCAGTCTGCGTGATGCCGGCCTTTGCATTTATGATTTGAGTAGTGCCGTGGGTAGAGAACGCATATATCTCACCGCCGTTTTGAGCAAGGCCCGCGTGAGTCTGAATGGCTGAATAAGATGAGTTCAGGCGGATTGAGCCTGAATCAAGCGTGAGGCTCATACACTCCAGAGTCTTGGGGCGGACAGACTCACCACCTTGCGCATACGAGCCACCTGATGTGACGACTGTTACATCACTGCCACTCAGCGAGGCATTGCCGTCGCAGTTGAAGCCCTTGCCACCCTGACCGGTACTCTTTATACCCACAATACTGTTGGTCAGGCTCATATTCCCACGACAACGGATACCTGCGGCCGACGAGAAATCCGCCTCCTCCTCATTATACATAGGTACTCCCTGCGTCATAAGGGTAGCCTTCGCATCTGCCATCGTTATGTCGCCATAACAGTTGATGGCCTTGCTGGCCGCACCCTTCACAACAGCCTGGATAATACCGCCGGATATAGTCATATTGCCGGTACTGGATATGCCGTGGCCCTTGTCGCCCGATGTCTCAACCTTCAGCAGACCGCCACCCATACTGAAATAGGTAGTATCGTTCTGACTGTATGTGGCATCAATACCATTGTCAACAGCCTTTACCGTCAGCTTGCCGCCCATCATCTGAATATGACCGCGACGTACAACCACGCCGTCATCGCCGGCCGTGACGCTGACCTTACCGCCATACATTATGAAATGCTGCTTGGTATTGATACCGTCAACTGCGGCATTCACCGTGAGTGTACCAAGATTGCCGCGCAGACGGATGTAGTCATCGCTGCAAATACCGTGAGCGGACTGACTGGTAACCTTCAGCGAGCCGGCGCCGCTTATCAGCAACTGGCCCTCGCTGAACAAAGCGCCTTTCTGATCCTCATCGCCTACATATACATACTGCTTGCCATCGGTCAGCTTATTCTCCGTGCCCGAGGTCAGCACCATATAAATGGACTTACCCGACTGAATGTTGATTGCCGCGCCATCGGGATTGGTAATGGACACACCAGACAGGTCCAACCGGAATTTCTTCTCACTGTCAATCTTGAATGAGCCGTTCGAGGTGGAGCCTTTCAGCACGTATCTCATCTTGCCCTTTGTGGAGTTTACTGTAACGTGAGCTCCGGATATCCTTACATCAACATCCTTTACCGAAGTACTGGCCGTTGCCTTATCGCCCGAATAGGTAATAGTGATGGTGTTGCCATATACATAGTTCTCAACGAAATCGCCATAGCCAGGACGGCTCTCATTAGTCTCGACACTCTCCTTGACATTCTTGAAAGAGTTGTCATCGGACGATGCCATCTCTACTGTGAGCTCATCCGCCACAGGGAAATCTGCCACATCGCCCTTCGGCGTTGAGAAGGATATGCTGTCAAGGCACCCGTTAAGGTAGTAAGAGACCATTGATTTGCCTCTCTCCATAAAGAACTGACCTACCGTATTGTCCTGAAGGAACCTGGCAGAATCAATCTCAGAGAACCATACCTGACGCGAGATACCGTCAGACTGATTGAAATAGACTGGTACTGACTGAGCCGGCAATCCAGCCGGCAACAGAAGCATCAGCCCTGCCGCTATATTACTGAATCGTATTCTCATCTTACAATCTTTATGGTTTTGCCGTCAAGACGAAGAAGATATATGCCTTTCTGAAGGCCGCTCAAATCAACTGTCTCAACCGGTTGCTCAATTACCTTGTCAATAACAAGAGTACCGCCAAGATTATATACTGAGAGATGCGAGTTCTCCGTGCCGGCCACTACAAGCAGACCTGACTCCTCGGAATAGGACACCTTGCCATCCATCAGGGAAACCATGCCCACACCTGTCTTGTCATCAAAATCCAGACGACTGATGGTGGACATCACGTATGATTTGTCAGTACCATCACTGTACGAGACCACCATCTTTCCATCCTTGAATGAGATGGAGCGGAGACCCTCCACATCCAGCTCAACCGGAGTGCCCTCATTCTCGTTAATGACAATGCTCTGGGCTGAGACTCCAAACGAGAATGCCGCCAGAGCGAATATTGCAAGTAAAACTCTTTTCATAGGCTCGCTTATATCTTTTATCCTTATTCTCTAGAAACTATAGCCATAGCTCAAGCCGACAATATGCCCGCCAGGCTCATCATCATCGGAATTATGCTGATAGGCATAATAGAGCTTGAACTGGTGCACCTTATTTAACTTATACTCCAAACCACCAAGATAACGAATCTTCTGCAGGCTGAATCCGTCCCTCAAATCATTGAACAACTCGGCCGACACATACGGGTCAACCTTACAGTTGGGTATGTTGTAATCCAGCTGCAGCCTTGAGCGGAGCACGTGACGACGGTTGTTCGCGGCCTTCCACTCGGTATCGGCCTTGTCAGGACGCTCGGCCACCTGTCCGTCCTTGCCTGAATAGCGCCACTTCCGCTCTGTCACCGCCACACTGTCGTTTCCGGTATATTGATAGCGCTCGCGCAGGGAAATCTTGAAGCGGCCTGCCTCGACCGATGCGGATACCGATGCTGTCGCACGGAACTTGCTCACAGTATAGGCATCGTCAACATTGTACTCCTGACCTTTGAATACATCATTATCAAGAAGCTCGTCCCATACGAATACGGAATCCTTCATCACCATATTCGCCGGAACATAAAGACGCATGAGCTTGGCACCGGCGTCAGCCTTCACGTCGAATGTCTTGGCTTTGTTTCTATAGAGCCTGTACGACAGTGACGCGCCGACCGCCCATCTGTCAGTCTGATGCAGATGATCCTGCAGACGATATTCCGCCTCAATATCCGCAGACAGCCCTTTGGCGATTCTCTTGTCAACACCCACGCTGAGCCACGCGCCCAGGTCATCACCCTGGGCAAGGAGCGGCGCTGCCAGGAGCATCGCCAGAACAAACACGGACAACTTACCTGCGCGCATCATCACGTCAGAATTTCTTGCCACCCTTGGTGATGTTGTCAATCGTGCCGAACTCGTCCATAACCGGCTCGTAGTAGATTTTCAGTATGGCAGAGTCTTTCAGAAAGTCCACGTTTCCTACCTCCACGCGGATAATCCTCAGTCCCAGGCGCTTCTCCAGATCGGCCTTCAGCTCAGCCTCTTTATCAGGAGCGATAAGGGCTATATTATCGTACGTGACAAGTTTGGTGGCCACGTGCTGCATCCAGGTAGTATTCTCGCAGACAGCGAGTGCCAGAATAAAAATCAGATTGGTGGCTAAAAGCTCAAAATAGCTCACGCTGGTAGCAAGACCGTTGATTGCGGCAACCGCTATTATCACGAACATATAGGTCATCTCGCGGATAGGCACCTGCTCCGTACGGTACTTGATGATACCGAAAATAGCGAAAAGTCCCAGTGCGAAGCCAATCTTCAGCTTAACTCCACCCATCAGGTATATAAGCAGGAAGATGCTGACTCCAATCAGCGAGAAAGTGAAGTAATAGTCGCGACGCTTCACCTTGGGATAATAGAAGCAATGGACTATCACCGCTATGGTGATAATGTTGATGAGAAGCCTTATTATCATCTCACAGAATCCTCCCCACTCGGGCCAGAATGGTGTTGACACGGCGCTTGCCAGCGCATTGCCGCTCTCCTCCAACAGATCCGCCTCTTCGCCAAGGGCAGCCACCATTGAGCCCACACCTGCTGTCAGCATTGAAAAAATGTTTGAAATCATATAGTAGTCAATTTATTTACTTTTCTTATCCTGATGTTGAAACGGTTCCTTTTCAGCGATGGATTGGTCAGAGCTGAGCCGATGCAATACTTGCTGAATCCTGAAGGATGAACACGCAGGTCGCGGAGAACACCCACAACGGGAGAGTCAACCCTGCCGTTCCGCTTCACCTCTACCACCACCAGATTATCCATCTTGCGGGTCAGGCCTGTCTCAAGATTATGGAATGTAAGCCCAACATCTATGGTAAGCCTCTCCGTCTTTGCCATATTCACAAGTGTTATGCGCTCAAAGCTGTTCTCCACAGTGGGAATCATATCAGCCAGCGGTATAGGAAGCAGGGCTTTCTCCGCAAGGAACTCGCCGGCGCCGTCGGCAAGCATAGTATCAAGGCCGTTTATGCGCATACGCTTTTTCTTGGTGCGTCCGTGATTATTCTTCAGCTTCACCTCGAAGAACGATGGCTTTATGGAATCCAGATATGTTCTTACGCGCACCTTCTGGCGTGTAAGATGTCCGTTATGATGCGCCAGATACATAGTGTGGTTCCTGTCATCAAGATACACGGTACGGTACGCCAGATACTTCACCCCATCAACCACCTGCGCCATATAGTTGCCCTGCAGCCTCTCCAACATAGCAATGAGCTGACTCTCCGTAACAAGATACTTCTTGTCTATACGGTTCATCAGCCTCACTTGCTCCATCTCATCAAGTCCTATCCCAGGCATCGGAGCCAGAAGATTTACTACAGCATCAAGCATACTGAAATTTCAATTATGCAAATATAGGCAATTATTTCAGATTTTCTGACAAATTCAGAATTAACCCCTTGTAAAAGGTATAATCTCTCTAAATTAATATAACAGACTCAGCCCGATGTTAAAAGATATCATACACATAAAATGACATTCTCAGTTTGACATCTGCGAAAAAACGCATAACTTTGCCACAAACAAACAATAACGACTATGCTTGACGTAAACAAATGCTTGAATGATGCAGAGGAGATGATGGAGCTTGCCATTATGCACCTGTCTGAGGAGTACGCCCACATACGCGCCGGAAAGGCCAACATCCGCATCCTTGACGAGGTGCGCGTTGACTCATACGGCAGCCGTGTTCCAATCAACAATGTAGCCGCCCTCACGACACCCGATGCACGCACCATCGCCATCAGACCATGGGACAGGAATATGCTCAAGGCCATCGAGAAGGCAATCATTGACTCATCGGTAGGTATCATGCCGACCAACAACGGCGAGATTATCCGCCTGGCCATTCCGCCACTCACCGAGGAGCGCCGCAAGGATCTTGTCAAGCAGAGCAGCAAGGAGAACGAGGCTGCCAAGATTTCCATCCGCAACGCACGCCGCGATGCCATAGACCAGCTGAAGAAGGCACAGAAGGACGGTCTGGCAGAGGACGCCGAGAAGGACGCCGAGGCAAAGCTTCAGAAAATTCACGACAAATACATTAAAAAGGCCGATGAGACCTTCGCCGAGAAGGAGAAGGAGATTATGACCGTATAATAGCGGGCAGCGTGCACGGATTAGTAATCAGGAGTACCGGAAACAACTGTATCGTCAGGACTGACGATGGCGTACACGTGGAGTGTCGCATCAAGGGAAATTTCCGGATCCGTGGCATAAAGAGCACTAATCCCGTCGCGGTAGGCGACTATGTGACCATCACCGCCCCCACGGGAGATGAGCCGGCCTACATAACAGATATTGATGAGCGCAGGAACTACATTGTCCGGCGCTCATCTAATCTTTCCAAGCAGTCGCACATCCTGGCCTGCAATCTGGACCAGTGCCTGCTTGTTGTGACAATCAACCATCCGGAGACTTCCACCGTTTTCATCGACAGATTCCTTGCCACGGCACAGGCCTACCGCGTGCCGGTGATACTGTTGTTCAACAAGAAGGACCTTCACACGCCGCAGGACCAGCAGAAGGCCGATGAGCTCTGCGCGTTATACACCGGCATAGGATACCAGTGCCTGCTGTGCAGCATTCTTACGGGCGAGGGCACAGAGTGCCTGTTGGAGATGCTCAGGGGAAAGGTTACGCTTGTGTCCGGAAACTCGGGCGTGGGCAAGAGCACCATCATCAACCACCTGCTTCCCGGACTTGAGCTCAGGACCGGGAAAATTTCGGACAAGCACGACACGGGTATGCACACCACTACTTTCTCAGAGATGTTCCAGCTGCCTTGCGGCGGATGGCTTATTGATACTCCGGGCGTGAAGGGGTTCGGTACTTTTGATATGCGGCACGATGAGATCAGCCACTATTTCCCCGAGATTTTCTCCTGCTCCAAGGAGTGCCGCTACGATGACTGCACACACACTACCGAGCCGGGATGTGCGGTGAAAGATGCCGTCTCCTCCGGCAGAATAAGTCCTCTGCGCTATGCCAGCTACCTCAGTATGATGGAGGACGAGAGCGAGAACAAATACCGCAAAGGGGAATAACCGATATGCATAATAAGTGAATCAGTATATACATTAGTATGCATTTTAGTTAATAAAAGTAAAATACAACAACTCAGTATCATAAAAGCAGTTTAGATATATCTGTTTATCAGAGAAAAGCAGTAAATTTGCACGCTCTTTTGAATAGAGCGGCAAAACATAAGGCAACCAATTGGAGCCTGAACTCTTACAATTATGGCAAAGAAAAAGTACACAACATTGACAACCGAGATTGCAGAAGTAGAAGCAGCTGTAGGTTTTCTGCAGGGTTCTCTTACAAGTACAAGCATTGATCCTGCAAATGTAACAGTGGTTCCTTACAAGGAAGATAATCTATTTGCAGCTACTGAGTCCAATTGGGCTATCTCCTTTGACTGATTGATATCGGGTCAGATTCTCTGACTTTATATATTGAGACTATGAGCAAACCATTCGCAGTTTGTCATAGTCTTTTTTTGTTGCCTTCCAAAAAGCCACCTGGTTTCTTAGAGAGTCCAACTAAGCAAACAACAAAATCCGCCGATCTTGCAAATATGCAGACCGGCGGATTTATTGTTGATTTATCGCTCGTCAATTACCAGTACCCAAGTCTATCAGAGATATCGTATCCAGATAGTAGTCGCCTTGTGCAGAGCCGAAACTCAGTTTCAAGGATGTAAGACCGTCGTTGCTCACTTTTATATCACACTGGTAGCTGCTCCAGGATGTGCCAATATTGAATTCGGGGCCGTAATCTCCTTTAGTTCCATTACCATCCTGAATACATACATCAATCTTACCTGAGCCGTTATTAGACCTGGCCATGAAAGCTATACGATATGTATGGCCATTTACGAAATTATGCTCAAATATTGACTGATATGCATAATAATTAGTATTTTCAGGGCTGTAAGCATGCATACAATACCCGCTTCCGTCACTGCCTGGAGATGCGACATCAACCACGAAGGCTGTATTATTTACCTTACTTCCACCTTTACGCCAGCTATTCAAAGAATTATTGTTGAAATTGTATGAGTTCTCATCAATAATATTCCCGCTTGGACTCGGTTGTGAAGGCCCGGAAAGTTTCACAATAGAGATGCAATCCAGATAGATATCATCTACAGTTTTTCCAAAGTTAATATAGAGGGTATTTACACCTATATCATTGCCTTCAAAATCCAGATTGAAAGTCTTCGTGTACAAAGTCCATTCCTGAGTCAGACTGAATGTACCGACAGTCAATTCCGGATTATTCTGGCTCCAAGGCATATGTTGTCCACCCATAGTAATCAATGAGCCGGACTTTCCAGACTTGGCATAGAAACTTATCTGGTAGCTACCCTTTGTCATAGATGATACAGATATGCAGCACTGGGCTTCGTAATCATTATTAGCAACACTTCCATTACTCAAATGAAGCGCGCCGTTGCTACCGGCATAACCAGGCGATGACAATCCGACTGAGCCTTTGTTATTCTGCTGGTGCATTGCCCATCCATATGTCTCAGAAGTGTTGTTGAAGTTGTAAGAGTTACCTGAGAAAATGTTACCGGCTGGACTATCCGGCTCAGTAAGTTTACCGCCGCCATCACCAACCTCCAATTCCTTCTCAACAGACAGATACTTGTCGGCCCAGAGGCGCACGTAGCAGCTGCCGTCCTTGAACGGAACAAGCTTCAGGGCATTTCCAGTCAGGCTGGAAACAGGCATACTGTAAAGCTCGTATTTGCGTGTCTCGCCGTCAAAGGTCTCCTCCTTCACGCCCTTGTAGGAAAGCTTCCTGGCATAGCTGCTTGAAGCGGGGGCCTCCTCGAAGCCCACAAGACCGACGGTAACGTTGCCGTATTCTGGGAGAACCGGGACAATGTCGAAGTTGAAGTCAATAGTCTGGCCAGTCTCAGGATTGCCGGTGTAGCCGCTGAAGACAAGATTCTCGAATGTGCGGTTCAGTGCGAATGTCTCGTACTGAGTCTTGTTCTGCGTGAAATACTTGTTCGACACATATATGACATCGCCTTTGGTGGAAGAAGAGCCAGGAAGCTTGTCAAAGTTGTATGTGTTGGTCTTGAAGTGACAGCGGAAGTACTTGTAGCCGTCAATAATCTCAGCATCCTGATACTCGCGCCAAGTGATGGTGCGCTGGTAATAGAATGAAGGATTGTCATTGCCCTGAATGGTTGTCTCACCTGTATGAACCGGCAGAGGGTCGTTATTCGTAGTCAGGGTCAGTCCCTGAGCCTCAATGTTCATATCAAGTGAGAAAATTGACGATGGCAAACCGGCCTCCAGGCCTATCACGATGTCAACGGCCTCGCTCGTACGCTCCGGAACGAAGACAGGATCGCAGGCAAGAGTCATCTCAAGCCTCTTGCGCAGGTGATATGTGACCTTTCGTGAGATGGTCTCGTAGCTGTCTGTCTGGGTATTGAAATGATGTCCCTTGATAAGAATCTCCTGAGTCTTAATCACATCGTCGGGAGTTACCGGATGCAGGGTAACGACACGATAATCATCGTTTTTGTCGTCTGTCGCGGATACGCTCCATTGTTTGGTACCATCGGTTATTGACTGGCTATTCTCCTGGAACACAGGACCAGTGGCTCCGGATACAGTCTCGAAAGTCACGTATGAGATGTGTTTGCCATCAACAAGAGTCTTTTCGATATCCTTGCCTGGATTCGCAGCCTCCCACTGCTCCTTGGTGATGTTCTGGAAAACGGTCTTTCCGTTCGCATCAGTTTCGGCAAGGTCCGGGATGTACTTGTACCTGAGCATTACAGGGTCATCGCCAACAATCACCACATCGGTCTCGCTGACGAACATCTGTGATATACCATCGGATATGTTAAGCAAATCAATAAGATCAAGACTGGTATCTACATAACCGCTCGGTGCGGCGGTCAGAGCGCCACGGACGGTGCTTGCGCCACTACGGTGAACCTCATCGATATTAATGCGGTAGTTGAAGTTTCGTATGATCGGGAAATACTTGTCATTGTTGTCGCGCAGGTCTATCTTATAATAGGTCTCCTTGCTGTCGCCATTGTACTTGCCGGCTATGATAATATAGAGAGGATTCTGCTTGGGGACCTCGCGCTCATAGCAATACGCAAACTGTTCCGGAGCAATCCTTGCCGCCTCAATTTGCTCGTCACTCCAGTCGGTGATGTCAACTACCTGAGTGCCGGCAGCAAAGAAGCCCTCGTACTGACCCTTGTTTACAATATCATCTATATTGGTGTTGAAGTACTCAGTCTGGAACGCGCCTGTGTTACGGTTGTAAGGAGCAACGGTACCCCTGTCGGGAAAATTAGTAAGCCAGAATCCGGTAAGTGTAAAGTTCGACGCACTGTTTCTGACGGTGAACTTGCCGAAGTTACGTATAAGCTTTATACCGTCCAGTTGGTTCACCAGATTCATATATTTACTGTTCTGAGCCGCGTATGCGTCAGGATTGGACAGCCTTATCTCCTCGTCAGGAGCGGCAGCCACACCATTAGGCAGAGATATGCGTGCCCAGTATGCATCCTTTCTGTCGTGGAAGCCTGACGTCTCGGTCTCTGACGCGTTGTACATAGTGTAGAGAGAGCCGATTACCTCAGCCTCCGCGCCAAAGTTGATATGCCCGGGAGCGTTGGCTATGATATGAACCACACGCGGCTCGTTGGTGACAGACAACTCGATTGAATAATAGTACGGTTCGCCGTTCTCGGTGGCAAGCGTGTTAGGCACGGCCTCGGCATACTCCGAAAGCTTGTAACCTACAGCATCGAACACCGCGAAGTAGATGTTCCTCACATCGGGCTTTTCGGTCAGAGCCTTTGTGGCAGCACCCTCATCCTCGCCGAAATCCGGATGGAACATGAAAGTGACCTTCTCAGCCTGGGCATTATCCTGAACAGGACATACAATCTCCTCGTCACACCCTGAGAGTGTCATCATCAGTGCAGAGAGCACCGAAAGGAGGCATATTCTATTTCTTTTCATAATCATCTTGTTTTGCTTGCGTTACTTTCTTGGCATATCACCCCATACAAACTTGCCCCAGAGACTCTCCGGCAGACGGCCGTTGGTAGTCTTGTAGGTGGTGTTGGTCACATAGTTGTCGGTATTCTCCCAGTACCACTCGTCATATACGCAACGTACGGAGTATTCACCATCTGAGAATTTATTTGTAATTAGTGTGTAATCTGCAGATCCATTGGTGTCCTTGATTTGCAGAGCTCCGGTAGAACACCAATAGCCGCTACTTTGGGAACTGAATATAGCAGGCAACGCATTCTGCTTCTGAAGCTCAAACACATAAATAATCTCTGACATAGTAGGCAGACGCCAGCGGCCCGCAGGCAGTCCGGCCTCCTGATATGTGGCACAGCGTCTGAGCATATTGATATACTCGCATCCAGGTACACCAGACGTGCCGGGGCCGGAGTATGGCGATGCGATGCGGAACTTAGGCGCGATATAGTTCTCAGCCTCCTTTGTGGTCTGAGTTGAATAGTAATACTTTAACTTTCTAGTGGGACCCTCGGTCAAGGCGGCGTCGGTAGCAGAGCCAACCTCATTCACATTCTCTTTGTAGCCAGCCTTTCCTACCGTTGCGTAAGTTATGCTGAAATTCAGGATATCCACGCTCTCGCCCGGTCCCTTGTCGCTTATGATGGCACCGGTAGTGGTTGCCGAATACGGAATCTGGAACTGGTTCTCCATATTGATGTTTCGCGGATCCGTGATGATATATCGCGAGCCAACCGGCACAGACTGTGTCTCAACGACATACATATAAGGAGCGTTTCCCCTTTGCGGCTGATCACCGCGAATTGTATTGTAGCTCACCCGGGAATTCGCGTCAGAGCCAACGTAACGATAGTCGGGGTAGGTGTCGTTAGTATCGGAAATATTAGAACCCTGCACTAGGTAGCGGAACTGTCCGTTCACGTACGCGTCACCACGGGTGCCTTTACCAGTAAAGTCGGTGGAAGAACTCAAACCGTTATGTGTAACAGTAGCCATGTTCTCTTCTTCCGTGACGGTGATGGCGGGATATTGGGTTATGGTGATTGTCTCAATGAACTTGTCGGACGTGGCTGGCTGGTCATCGTGCTGTAATACTACGGTAATAGTATAAGGTGTGGTGTCTATACCCTTGACGTAATCGTATATGTCGTTCCTTAGCTCGTGACGGAACTCCAGAACTGAGCCATTCACGGTAAACCAGTTTTTGCAATCCAGTCCGGTGTCAGTAACGAATTTCTCGGTATTACTGTCATACCTCTTGTGACTGTATGTGGCAGACTTCACCTTTACAGTATGGCTGCTTGAGAACGGAACGTCCTTTGCCTCAACATCCTTCAGGATGATGTCCTTCTCATTGACTACAAGGTAGCGGGCATCGCGGATGTTGGCATCTACATTGTTGTTGGTGCTGAAGGCATTTGTCCACGGCAGCACCTGGTACTCCTCGTACAGATACTTGACTGTCGGATCCACTTTGCTGAAGCTGCCCAACACACTGAGCTGAACGGTGATGTTGTACCAGCTGTTCGAGGCAATCTTCTTCATATTCAGGAACATTCTGTAATAGCAGGTGGCGTATTTGTAGCCCGATTCCAGTTGTCTCTTCCACGGAAGCTCAATCAGGATGCTCGGCTCGTATTTGTCAGTGAAGTCCCAGTCCATAGGATAGGAATATACAGGAAGCTCAAAAGAGGCCTTGTAGGTACCATTCTCCTTCCTCACAGATGATTCATCTACATCAATAGCCGGAACATCAAAATAGTTGTCATCGCCTATGGCGCGTGCTTTGGCTGCGGCGGCGAAGTCGGCGGCAAGATTGGTCTTGTTCATAGCGTGCGAGAACTCCAGCTTGGCGCTCTCCACCTCAGGAGTCCAGGTGAAGTTGGTCTCTGTCTCAAAGAAAGACTCGTTTACCTCAAGGTTTACGGTTATCTTGGCGGCAAGACGCCTCATATCCGCCACAATGCTCATTGCGTCCGGCAGGTTACGGCTGTCAAGCTCCACCTCGTCGTCAAACACCATAGTGAAATTATCCTGACGGCCAATGAGTGATGTCTCGATAAGGGCAGCGCGAAGAGTCGTTATGCTGGCCTCGCCCTTCTCAAGCATACTAACCAGACTGGTCGGCGGGTTGGCTACGACAAAAGCGTTGCACTTGCGCGTGCCGTCGGGGAACAGCTCGTTTACGATTGTGGAGGTGCTCACCGGAATGGTCCAGGTCTTTGAGTCCTTGAAGTCAAGGCTCGTATAGAAACCGTGCACCTTTGGAGCGTCGGTGGCGTATGTCTGCATATCGTGCATCTGATACAGGAAGTAATATACCGAGTTGATGGTATTCTCGTTCAGGTCGTCAACGCCGTCCTGAGTGGCTGCCTTGGTATTGGAAATCTCCATACCGGCACCCGGGGCAAGCACTGTGAGCGTCACACCCGTGTTGCCCTCAATCTGAATGTCCCTGGTATCGCAGGCGCACATAAGCGCTATGCCGGCTGCGAATGTCAGATATCTGAATACTGTACTTTTCATCTTTGAATGATTTTAGCTTGCCTGAAGAATGATTTTATAGTACTTGCTCTTGTCCTCACCCTGAATCTCACGGTCTATCGACTGAACCTTGCCGCTGGCCGTACGTATGGCGAATGACAGCGTCATCTCGTAGTCCTTGTCAGGGTCGATGATCTTAGGATAGATTGTGATGGTGGCTGTAGCCCCACCCTTGCTTACATCGGCAGGGTCAAGCAGCTGAATCTGTCCGTAGCTGTAATCCACACCGTCGCCGAACAGGCTTACAGGCTCGCCGCCTGGATATGGATTTGGTGTGGCGTTGTCTATCTCGAATGCGTCCCAGTCGCCCACCTTCGATATAAGCCAGGTGGCCTCAAGCGGGCCGTCTATTGTGAAGGTGGCCTTGATAGGGTTACCGTTCTTGAAATAAACGCAGCGGTTCTCCTCGTCAATGTTACAAGTGACTTTGTCAAACGTAAGCATTCCCTTGTCCTTTACAGACACCATAGCTGAGTAGTCTATCACCGGCTCATAGAAGTCCCAAGGCACTTTATGAGCTGTGAGAGTAAGGCTCTTTTTTGCAAAAGATACCTCAAGCTGCTGACGCACGCCAGCCTCCCATACAAGCTTCTCGGCTGAAAGACACAGAGCTCGTGCGGCCGGAGTCTCGTCCGAGCCTCCTGCCACGCTATAGACTACCTTGATGTAGGCGTTCTTCAGCTCTTCGTTCGTCTGGGGCCACATCAGGAAGAACGGCTCAGTGGCATCGGTTGCCTTGCTGCCGCCTTCGCTACAGGTTATGATGTTCGGTACGTCCTCACCTGCCTTAACGGTGATGGGTGATGCAAGAAGCTCCAGAGGTTCTGAAGAAGTCCAGTCCTGTCCCTTTGCCACGTAGCTGACAGAAGTGGTGCCGGCGGGAATATTGTAAGTGATGCTTCCGGACTTCCTGGTTGTAAGTCCGTACAGCTTTACGCTCTTGATGGTAATATCATCCTCGGAATAGTTATGAGCCTTTACGCCGAAACTGGTAAGGAAGTGCTGGAGCTGGATGCCTACGGTAGAGTAATCGGCTCTGGCTGCTTTTCTCTGAATCATATCGGAATAGCAGAAATCAAACTGAAGAGAGTTGAGTTTGATGGAGGCGCCGTCTGACGGAGTGGCCACAGTATATACGTCGTTTGAGACGCTTACCGACAGGTCCTTGCCGAATATGCTGGCTGGTGTCAGGTCACCGTCTCTCTGAATCCACGAGAAGAAGTTGTGGTCAGGCCTCTTAAGTGTATTCTCAAACCATACATAGCCCTTCTCTGGCGCGCCTTCTACCGGCCAAGGGTTATTTGGTGTGTTCGGCCAGTACTTTATCGTACTGTTGATGTACACTCTGTCATTGTAAGATTCGGTATTGCCATCCAGATAGTCATAGATGGCGAGTTCACAGCTGTTCATCCAGTTGTCGGCGTGAAGTATCGCCTTGGTCTGCGGCAGAGATGCCGAGAAAGTAATAGCAGAAGAATCGGCGGTAAGAGCGGTGTCATTGCCGGACTTATCGCACGAGACAGCCACCAGCATTGCGATGGCGGCCGTCAGTACGTAATATTTAGTATTTTTGTTCATACGGCTTAAAAGATATATCTGGTCTCATTATGGCCCCACTCATCAAGAGAGACCTTCATTGTCACCGTACGGCCTATGGTAGTGGCCATTATGCGGTAAATGTAGAAATGCCCCGGCAGCCAGGTCCACGCGGGCAGATCATTCTCTACGGTAATGTCGCTTCCTGTACCGGTGTTGCCGAACGTGACGCTGAGCCTCGCACCAGACAGAGTCTGCGGGATGAGCATAAATGCGTTCTTGCAGGTATAGGTATGGAACGTCTCCTCCGCGTCGCCTGCGTCATATACCCAGTCGGTCATTGAATGACTGAAAGTGGCGTTGTAATCCTGCTTATAACTTTCAGTGCCGTAGCTGGAGGTATTCCAGACGAACATAGGTGTCTCGCCTTCGGCAGGCTCAATCTTGCCGGTGCCGTTAAAGGTGCAGTCACCTTTTTTCTTGACATTCATTATCTGTATGCTCTTGAGGACAAGGTTCATATCGTATGTGCCATTATCGGGGCTGATGCTGAAACGAATCTCTGAGAGCGGATGATTGAACTCAATGTCAATGTCGTCGGTGCTCTGCTCCTCGTCAATGTACTCCTTCTCGGCGTATGCGAAGAGGATATCCTGCTGGTTTGTGGCATCATTGTAAGGAGAACTGGAACAGGCGGCAGGCAACTCATAACTGAAATACATAACAGTCTTGCCTGTCTCGGGAGTAGTTATCGAGCGCTTGCCCTCGGATTCGGAATCAATAGCGGCGTTCTCCGGATAGTAGCACCAGAAACGGGTCATGTCGTGGGCCACCCAGGCATATGAGGGGTCAAGGTTCCAGTCGGCAGAACGATAAAACACGTTGTACTTGCCCTTGCTGTTAATATACAGGCCTGCCTCACCTCCCTTGCCTTCCTCTGGCTTGCCGTCTGAGCCGTATTTCTCGTACGGATAGTCCAGATAAGCATCCATCACAAAGTTTCCAGCCTCTCTAAGGTCGTCCAGCGTTATAGGCTGGCTCTTTGTGTCGGCAGTAATGACATTTACCTTTATAGGTGAGCTTACTGACGGCTCAGCGTGCTCTTTCTCACAACCTGCCAGGGCAACGCAGCCCAACAGCAGACAGAAAGCGTAGGTAGTTCTTCTTTTCATTCGTATTTATTTAATCAATAGTCTAATACCTCACGATTCCGGCAGCACATACTCTTCACTTCAGATAAGGTGTTTTTTAACGGGGCGCAAAGTTACTGCTTTTGTTCATACAATTTTACAATTAGGCTGAGTAACACTGATTTTTTATCAACAATTAACTATTGAGTGTTTAGTTTCATTGACAGAATGCTGACGGAAATCTCAAAAATATTACATAGTGTCAGAATTTGATTGTCGTGTGAGCCATTTGCACCTATTATTATATATGCCATCTGGCCGGAAGTAAACAAACAGAGAACCGGATGGTCTTTCAGTCATCCGGCTCTCTCTGGTGTTCCGCTCGGGGTTCGAACCCGAGACCCCATCCTTAAAAGGGATGTGCTCTACCTGCTGAGCTAGCGGAACTCCCTTATATCGCCGTTAAGCGGGTGCAAAGATATGGTGTTTTATACAATTAGCCAACTTTTTTACGCGTTTTTACAGATTTTCGTGGATTGGAATCAATATTCCGATTTATATGTAACCTTTTTCACGTCATTGTTTGAATAATACCGGGATATCTCCTTAGCTCCATAATCCTCGCTCTGTCTGTACAATTCAGGCAGATTGAATGATTTGAGAGTCATTCTATATGATTCCGGATCTTTCTGCGGCAGCACGAAAGCCTTGCCTGTCTTGCCATTCTCATCAACGTGCGCAATGTACGGGCGGCCATAGACATTGTCATCGCGTTTTGAGGCAAATACTATCCAGCGGCTGTTTGAGCTCCAGCTGTGATATGTGTCGGCACGCCACGCATTGGTACCGGCCATCACATTAATCTGGCCGTTGGAGAGGTCTATCATCCAAAGCTCAGCCTCCGGATGCCAGACCGGGAACGTGCCATACTGTGAGGCGGTGGCCATCAGATAACGGCCGTCCGGCGAGCACTTCAAATGGCTGAATGATACATTATGACGCCCTCCGCTCATTACCATACGCACCTGGCTGCCAACCTTTCCTGTCTCAGGGTCAAAGCTCACCGCGGCAATGTCGTACTGAAGCATAGCCGTGCTGTCGGGTTGCTCCAGATGCCGCGCCCGGCAGAAGAAGATGACTCTTCCATCGGCAGAGAAGCAGGGGAATGTCTCCTGATACCCGGCACCCTTTACCGCCTTGCTGTCGGTAACGGTAAGGTTGTCGAAATCAATCACCAGAAGGTCACTTGCCGTGTCGAACACATCCATTCTCTTTCCCAGCTGTGAGTGTATTGCAAATGTGATATTGGCAGCCGCAAAGACTCCGTAACGGCCATCACGCGAGATATCGCCATACACCGCGCCGCCCATAGTGCTGTCGGTCTTCGTATCAAGTTTCACTATCTTGCCGTTCCTGTTCAGGATTGTGCCGCCGTTTGAGCCACGCAGATGCATATACGACGTGCCGTCACCATTGGAGGTGTGGCAATTCATACAGCACCTGCCGGCGCCCTCGTTATCGCCCAGGAGACGTGTCCCGAAGGTCTCCACGTCACGCTCCTCAATCTGAATGGTATTCCACACCTCGTACGCGGGCTCTATGAGCCTGTAACTGAGATACCGGTCTATGGCGTCCGCCGACACATCCCAGAAGAAATGCTGTAACGGTTTATCCTCTCCATCCACCTTACAAGTGACATCCACCTCTATGCGTCCGCCTTTCTCCGCATCCAGCATCCGCTTCCAGGCCTTGATGGGAAAGCGCATCAGCCCGCCGCGGCTCCTGTACGAATATCCGGACTTTCCCTGCGCCTTTACGGTTATGGCATCAGCGCCATCCACACGGAAATCAAGAGGTGCTATATTATATGGAATGGTTATATCGGCATAGTCCGGGAACATAGCCGGCACATCACCGGATGAGCGCTCAACGTGCATGCAACCCGCACATAGCAGCGCTATTGCGCATACAGTTGTATATATAAGGATTTTTCTCATAGCCAAAATACTATTTGCCGCCAGATCCTGACAGATTTCTTGAAACCATATAGTACCAGTAGGTACCCTTGAACTCACCGAGCCCGTCAAGAGCTCCCCCTGACTTCTCAAGAGCGGCAAGGAATTCCTGATAACGGTCAGTAATCTGTTTGTCTATCCCATACCTGGAAACTATGGCAACAAAGCTCTTCTGATCAGTAATCAATGTCACCAATGCCTGCTGATACAGATCAGGAACCTTGATCACACGGTCAAAGCGGTTCAGATAATACTTGTCATACGCCGCCGTGAACTGCTGTGACTGCTTGGCCAGAAGATGCGAGCACAGCAGATAATCAATAGCCGTCTTATTGCCGGGGTTTGTCTCGGCAAGACTGTTCAGCGAGCCTGTCCAGTCACTCTGAAGAAACATCCTGTCCGTCTTGGAAGCAATGCCACGGTAATACATCAGCTCACTTGTAAGCTGACCTGACGCTATGCTGTCGCACATATTCCTGGCCCACTTCCTGTGAACTATCGTGTGCGAGAGCATATTCAGATACTTGTGCGCCACATCGTAGTCTCCCGACACCATAGCCAGCTCAGACAGACGGCGCAGCATATGCGTGGAGCGTCCGCCTGGCATTATGGTCTGGCAAAGAAGGGCGCAGCCTGTAGCCTGCGACACATCGCCAACCTCCATCAGCTGGTCAATACTGGCAAACAGCCAGAGATAGTCGGAGCCAGGCTCAACCATTACGCTCATCCCGCCATCAGACAACTGCGGATACTCCAGAAGCCTGTCAGGCAGCTCACTCTTGCGTGCCAGGCATACATTGCGGTAGAATGTGCCGAAGAACATATCATCAGGAGCATCCACAGCCAGCCTCCAGACCTTGTCCCACTGCTTGCGATACGCGCATGCATTCATCCGCACCATATACTCCCTCATATAATTATATGTAAGAAGTATTCCGAAAAAGAGCGAGATGCTGGAGATAATGATGCCAATCCAAGGCTTATTACATACAAGGCCTATAAGCGCGACGGCGATTAGGCTCACGGGGCCGACAGCCAGAAATACAGCTGCGGGAATCTTATACCCGAGTGTGACCGGATATACCAGACACCCTGCAACCGACAACTGATACGCCTTGCTGAACACCAGGACAAGCAACAGATATGCCGGGATGGAAAGATGCTGAATCCACTCCTTACGCAAACTGTACATACTGCATGCCGCCAGCATAGTAAGCGTGTGGCCTCCGGTCAGGAAAGGAAATGAGACGGCAGTCAGAATCAGAAGGACGAGGAACGCCGGCAATGGCTTGCCTATGCGCTCACGCAGCCACATCCACGCTACAGACAGCCAGACTGACACGACAAATGCCACAGTAGCCGATACCGGGTAATTGAGATACGACACAAGCGACATCTCAGCCGCTACCGGAATGAGGGCAAGCAGATAGGCTATCCGCTCTACCCCGCATCGTATGAGAGCCTTTGCGGCACCCAGCCACAGCATAAGCATCAATACACACAGTATGGATGGTCCGGCAAGCCTGAACCAGAAGAACTGCATAAGGAAATCACCGGTGATGGAAGAGAGGAAGGCGGGTCTTGAGAGGTACTCAGACCAAATTCCCGGCTCCATAATGAACGCGCCGGTCTGTTCCTTGAACGAGATCTGACAGGGAATGGCAAGGAAAAGCCACAACCAGCAGCCTATAAGAAAGAGCAGTATATAAAGATGCTCCCAAAATCTGGAT
This sequence comes from uncultured Bacteroidales bacterium, assembly GCA_937898885.1. Lineage (GTDB taxonomy): Bacteria > Bacteroidota > Bacteroidia > Bacteroidales > Bacteroidaceae > Colenecus. The sequence continues at coordinate 58,647 of CALDKD010000013.1, forward strand.
TTACATCTGGCCATAATATCGTACGATAGCTGTAATTCTCCGCTAAATTACACAAAAACGACATCGCGCCACATACCGCCAGACTTTATATATAATAAAATATATATTTAGTGACTTATTGAGGTGGCTTGCGCCTATTTTTCACTACCTTTGCTTTTTGTAATCACTACTCATTAAAGTATGGCAGCCGGGAAATTATATCTCGTGCCCACTCCCGTGGGAAATCTTGAGGACATCACCCTCAGGGCACTCAGAGTGCTGAGGGAGGTTGACCTCATACTGGCCGAGGACACGCGGACAAGCGGTATTCTCCTGAAGCATTACGAGATAAGCAAGCCAATGCAGTCGCATCATAAGTTCAATGAGCACGATACGGTGTCGCGTGTGGCAGACCGCATTGAGTCTGGATGCCACATTGCCCTGATAAGCGATGCCGGCACGCCTGGCATCTCTGACCCGGGATTCATGCTTGTCCGCGAGTGCGCCGCACGCGGGATAGACGTGGAGTGCCTGCCCGGCGCCACAGCCTTGATACCGGCAGTCGTCTGCTCGGGGCTTCCCTGCGACAGATTCTGCTTTGAGGGATTCCTGCCCCAGAAGAAAGGACGCGCCACAAAACTGCTCTCGCTCAAGGATGAGCAGAGAACAATGATATTCTATGAGTCTCCGTTCAGATTGGTAAAGACTCTGGGACAGTTCATCCAGACATTCGGAGCAGACAGACAGGTCTCTGTAAGCCGCGAGATATCCAAGATTCACGAAGAGTGCAGACGCGGCTCCCTGCAGGAGGTTATGGACTACTATTCAGAGCACGAGCCGAAGGGAGAGATAGTTATAGTCCTTGCCGGAGCCGCCGATGGCGCCTCAGGCAGCAAAACCGATGATGAGGAATGAGAGAATTTAACCTCGAGACGCGGAACAGTGGCTCAGAGACCGCCGTACTGGTGGGTCTGATAACACAGAATCAGGACGAGCGCAAGACAGCCGAGTATCTTGACGAGCTGGAGTTCCTGGCCGATACCGCGGGAGTCACTGTGCTCAAACGTTTCACACAGAAGATTGACGCCGCCCACGCCGTTACATACGTAGGCAAAGGCAAGCTGGAGGAGATACGCGCCTATATATGCCAGATGGAGGATATGGAGCAGGAGGTAGGTATGGCCATCTTTGATGACGAGCTCTCGTCAAAACAGATATCAGCCATTGAGCAGGCCCTGCAGGTAAAGGTTCTGGACCGCACATCCCTTATTCTTGACATCTTTGCGATGCGCGCCCAGACAGCCCACGCCAAGACTCAGGTTGAGCTGGCGCAATACAGATACCTGCTGCCACGCCTGCAAAGGATGTGGACACACCTGGAGCGTCAGGGAGGCGGTTCCGGAGCAGGAGGCGGAAAAGGTATGGTAGGACTCCGTGGCCCTGGTGAGACCCAGCTGGAGATGGACCGCCGTATCATCACCAAGCGCATAAGCTGGCTGAAAGAGCAGCTGGCCGATATAGACCGGCAGAAATCCACCCAGCGCAAGAACCGTGGCCGCCTTATCCGGGTGGCGCTGGTCGGTTACACCAATGTGGGCAAGTCCACCCTGATGAACCTGCTTTCCAAGAGTGAGGTCTTTGCCGAGAACAAGCTGTTCGCCACCCTTGACACCACAGTACGCAAGGTAGTGGTTGACAACCTGCCATTCCTGTTGTCAGACACCGTAGGTTTCATCCGCAAGCTCCCAACCGACCTTGTGGAATCCTTCAAATCTACACTCGACGAGGTACGCGAGGCCGACCTTCTGGTTCACGTGGTGGATATCTCCCACCCCGACTTTGAGGACCAGATGAAGGTAGTAGAGAAAACGCTGGGCGACCTTGGCTGCTCCGGCAAGCCTGTCTTTGTGATATTCAACAAGATTGACGCCTACACCTGGATTGACAAGGCGCCCGATGACCTTACCCCCGCCACGAGGGAGAACATCACCATAGACGAGCTGATGAACACCTGGATGGCAAAGCTGGGCGAGGACTGCATCTTCATCTCCGCCACCCGCAAGACCAATATAGACGAGCTCCGCTCCCTGCTTTATGCCCGTGTGCGCCAGCTCCACGTACAGAAATACCCCTACAACGATTTCCTCTATCCCATAGAGGATAATACTGAGGTGTAACGCTAATATGGATAAAGAGAATTATAGCAATAAGAAGTTTTGAGACAGTATATATAAAAAGAGAAGACGAACAAAAAAAACTATAGAAATGAGCGAATTCAAGTATGCACCGATGTTTCAGCTCGGCAAGGACGAGACTGAGTACTATCTTCTTACAAAAGATTATGTAAGCGTAAGCGAGTTTGAGGGCAAGCCAATCCTGAAAGTAGAGAAAGACGGCCTTACCGCAATGGCCAATGCCGCATTCCGCGACGTAAGCTTCCTGCTGCGCCGCTCACACAACGAGCAGGTAGCCAAAATACTCAAAGACCCCGAGGCCAGCGAGAACGACAAGTACGTGGCACTTACCTTCCTGCGCAACGCCGAGGTAGCAGCCAAGGGCAAGCTCCCGCTCTGCCAGGACACCGGAACCGCCATCATCCACGGCGAGAAAGGTCAGCAGGTCTGGACCGGCTTCTGCGATGAGGAGGCACTCTCAAAAGGAGTCTATCAGACATACACCGAAGAGAACCTGCGCTACAGCCAGAACGCTCCCCTCTCAATGTACGAGGAAGTCAACACCAAATGCAACCTGCCGGCCCAGATAGACATAGAGGCCACCGAAGGAATGGAATACCGCTTCCTCTGCGTCACCAAGGGCGGTGGCTCAGCCAACAAGACATACCTCTACCAGGAGACAAAGGCCCGCATCCAGAACCCTGGCACACTCATTCCATTCCTCGTTGAGAAGATGAAGAGCCTTGGCACCGCAGCCTGCCCTCCATACCACATCGCCATAGTAATAGGCGGAACCAGCGCAGAGAAAAACCTTCTCACCGTCAAGCTGGCATCAACGCACTACTACGACAGCCTGCCTACAACCGGCGATGAGACCGGCCGTGCCTTCCGCGACGTAGAGCTTGAGAGGCAGCTCCTTGAGGAAGCCTGGAACATCGGCCTTGGAGCACAGTTCGGCGGCAAGTATATGGCACACGATGTACGCGTAGTACGTCTGCCACGCCACGGAGCAAGCTGCCCGATAGGACTTGGCGTAAGCTGCTCCGCCGACCGCAACATCAAGTGCAAAATCAACAAGGACGGTATCTGGATTGAGAAGATGGACGACAAACCATACGAGCTGATACCCGAGGAACTGCGTAATGCCGGTGAGGGCGATGCGGTGAGGATTGACCTGAACCAGCCTATGGCCGATGTCTGCAAGATACTCACCAAGTATCCTATCGGTACCCGTCTCAGCCTGAACGGCACCATCATAGTAGGCCGCGACATAGCCCACGCCAAGCTGAAAGCACGTCTGGACGCAGGTGAGGGAATGCCTCAGTATATGAGAGAGCATCCTATCTACTATGCCGGTCCGGCCAAGACCCCTGCAGGTATGGCCTGCGGATCAATGGGCCCGACCACTGCCGGCCGTATGGATCCATACGTTGATGAGTTCCAGGACAACGGCGGCTCACTGATTATGCTCGCAAAGGGCAACCGCGCCCAGTGCGTGACCGACGCCTGCCTGAGACACGGTGGCTTCTACCTAGGCTCAATAGGCGGCCCCGCAGCCATCCTTGCCCAGAACAACATCAAGTCAATAGAGTGCGTAGAGTACCCTGAGCTCGGAATGGAGGCCATCTGGAAAATCCAGGTAGAGGACTTCCCCGCCTTCATCCTCGTTGATGACAAAGGCAACGACTTCTTCAAGCAGCTTCAGCCACGCTGTACGCGTGCCTGAAGTTGCTTGAACGCAACCTCTTTTTAGTTTGCTCCGCAAACACGGTCACTACGTTCCCTTGGCTCCCTCCGGTCGCGCGTCGCTCAACGATTCGCTCCGAACCAATACCAGGGAACAGACTGCAGGAAAGAGACCTTAACTTAATAACGGCAACGTCAGAGCGAAGGCTCATAGAGTCGCAGGAACTATGGTCGGAGACTCTATGACCGAAGCGACCCGGAAGCAATATAGGAAATATGTACTTCAGAGATATAGTAGCGCAAGAGACCGTAATACAGCGGTTGCTGGCCGATGCCCGCAAAGGCACCGTACCCCACGCCCTGCTCTTCAGCGGCCCCGAGGGCACCGGCAAAATGCAGACCGCCCTCGCCTTCGCCCACTACCTGCTCTGCGACAACCGCTCCCAGGGAGACGACGCCTGCGGCCATTGCCCCGCCTGCGCCAAAATGAGCAAACTCATCCACCCCGACCTCCACTTCGCCTTCCCCGTAATAAACCGCAGCAAAGCCACCGGCAGGAAAACCATCAGCGACGACGAGATAACCCGCTGGCGCGAGTTCCTGCTCACCCACGACTACTTCGGCTACGACGAATGGCTCGACGCGCTCGATGCAGGGAACCAGCAGGCAATGATATACACCGACGAGAGCGACTCCATAACGCAGAAACTGCAACTCACCTCCAGTCAGGGCGGCTATAAGATAGTAATCATCTGGCTCCCCGAGAAAATGCACATCACCTGCGCCAACAAAATGCTCAAGCTGCTTGAGGAACCTCCGGCCCAGACACTCTTCATACTGGTATCAGACAACCCCGGGCAGATAATAGAGACCATACTGAGCCGCACCCAGCGCATAGAGTTCGCCCCCATACCTACTGAGCAGATAGCCCAAAGACTCACCGGGCCCGGATATATGCTGGAGCAGGCACAAGCCACAGAGATAGCCCACCTTAGCGAAGGCAGCTGGCTCAAAGCCATACAGGCGCTGAGAATAGATGCCGGGAGCGCGGAATATCTGGAGCTGTTCATGCAGATGATGCGAATGGCATACGCGCGCAGACTCAAGGAGCTGAAACTACTGAGCGAAGACCTGGCCTCACGTGGACGCGAGTGGCAGAAAGACTTCCTGACATACTGCCAGCGAATGGTCCGCGAGAACTTCATAAACAACCTACGCCGCCCGGAGCTGGTATATATGACACCGCCCGAGAAAGCATTCTCCTCAAAGTTCTCGCCCTTCGTCAATGAGAAAAATATTGAGGGAATAACCTTCGAGCTGACCGAATGCCAGAGACACATAGAACAGAACGTAAACGCCAAGATGGTGTTTCTTGACTTTGTCCTGAAACTCATCCTGCTGCTAAAACAATAAGCACAATATGGAAGACTATATTTTGAATATCGGAAGCGGAGGCATCAGCAGCAAAGGCTGCGGACGCCACATAGGACAGCTTCACTCATACAACTATCTGGAAGGCATCCCCGGCTCAGAGAATGACACCGACTATGTTGAGGTGCAGTTCAAGAACACCCGCAAAGGATTCTTCCTCAACTCCAACAAGCTGCCGCTGGAGAAGGGCGATGTCGTAGCCGTTGAGGCATCACCCGGGCACGATATCGGCACAGTCACACTGACCGGCCGCCTGGTATTGCTCCAGATGAGAAAGGCACGTCTGAAACCCGACGTAGAGATAAAGCGCATCTATCGCAAAGCCCGCCCCATCGACATTGAGAAGTACGAGGAGGCCAAGTCGCGCGAGCACGGCACAATGATACAGTCACGCCAGATAGCCAAGGACCTTGGCCTGGAGATGAAGATAGGCGATGTGGAGTATCAGGGAGACGGAGGCAAAGCCATATTCTATTACATCGCAGACGGCAGAGTGGATTTCAGACAACTCATTAAAGTCCTTGCAGACGTATTCCACGTGCGCATTGAGATGAAGCAGATTGGAGCCCGTCAGGAAGCCGGCAGAATTGGCGGCATAGGTCCCTGCGGACGCGAGCTGTGCTGCTCAACCTGGATGACCAGCTTCATCTCCGTATCAACGGGAGCAGCCCGTTTCCAGGACCTGTCAATGAACCCGCAGAAGCTTGCGGGACAGTGTGCCAAACTGAAATGCTGCCTCAACTACGAGGTTGACGCATACGTAGAGGTGCAAAAGCACTTCCCTGCACGCGACGTCACGCTTGAGACGCTGGACAACACATATTACTTTTTCAAGGCAGATATTCTGGCCAGACAGATAACCTACTCCACCGACAAGGTATTTGCCGCCAATGCGGTTACAATCCCCGCAGACCGCGCGCTTGAGGTAATATCACTCAACAGAAAAGGCGTGAGGCCCAAGAGCCTGAGTGAGGACGGCGCGGAGCTGGAGACGCCACGCATAGACATCCTTGATGAGGACGGACTGACCCGCTTCGACAAGAAAAAGAAGAAAAAGAACAAGAACCGCCAGCACCAGCAGCAGTCAGAACCGGGAAGTCCGCTCGCAGTCAACCCGCAGAAAGACAAACAGCAGAATGGTAAATCCCCAGAGAGAAGACCCGCCGTAGCTGAAGAAAGGCAACGGAATTCCAATCACAGGGGTAATTCCAAGCACCATTCCAACGTTAATGAAAACGTGAAAAAGGAAAATGCTGGCCACGGAGTACCCGAGAACCCTGCCAAAGACTGACGACTGACGCTCGGCCAGGTACACAAGACGTAGAATAAACGCAAGATAGAGCACCAGGACAAGCAGTGTGCCCTTGAATCCCTGTTCCTCGCCTATGGTACAGAATATGAAATCCGTATCCTGTTCCGGCACATACTTCAGTTTTGTCTGCGTTCCCTTCAGGAATCCCTTGCCCCATACTCCGCCTGAGCCAATGGCAATCATTGACTGGTTGACATTATATCCCGCGCCATACGGATCCTCCTCAATGCCAAGGATAATGTTGATACGGGTACGCTGATGAGGCTGCAGCACGTGGTCCATCACAATGTTGCAGGAAAAGAGATATGCCGTTGAGACCACAGCGAAAACGGCCGGCACCAGACAGCTTCTCACCACATTCTTAAAGGTCTGCAGCAGCAGATAAGCCGTCATTGCCACTATCGCGGCCAGCTGGAGCCAGATGATATTGAAAGGCACTACATAGAATGACACAACCAGACCTGCCACGGTAGAGCCGAAACCTATGCAGAATGTAACCAGACCAAGCCTGCCGTCAGAAACATACAGCCATACTATGACAGCCGTGAAAATCTCAATCAACGTCAGGACCACAAAAGGCCCGGTATTAAACGGCATAACCAGGAATGGAAGCTCCCAGTATTTGATGCCCAATATGAAAAACAGGACCGCGCTGAAGGCGAAAAACAGGAGCAGTCCGCTCATTCCCTCACGGTAGAGTACCAGGAAGAAAGCCAGATAGACCAACGCCGAGCCAGTCTCTTTCTGGGCGATAATCAGCAGCAGCGGCAACATAAAGAACAGTGATATCTTTATGACCTCAGACCATTTGCGCAGGTCAATATCCCAGTTATCCACAAAACGCGCCAAAGCCAGGGCCGTGGCGAACTTGGCGAACTCCGCGGGCTGCAGGCTGACCGGCCCCAGATGCAGCCACGAGCGCGAGCCTTTTACGTCTTTGGCTACAAAAATGGTAACCAGCAGAAGGAGCATCATACCCACATATAGCATATATGAGTAAGAGCGATAGAAATTCTGCGTGAAGGACATTACCAGCGCGGCCAGTCCGAACGAGCATAGTATCCATACCAGCTGCTTTCCTGCTCTTGTGGAGAAATCAAAGAAAGCCGGCTTATCGAATCCGTACCCCGCGCTGCATACACTGAGCCAGCCACAGACAAGCAGCGCCACAAACATCACCACTGTAGCCCAGTCCAGATTGGCCAGTATGCTATCGCTCCTCCTCTCCATAATAAATCACTCTTTGCTCAATCTCACCGGCACGGGCCATACTGCTCTCCGAGAGTGAGCCGTTGATATACTGCTCCATCATCAAAGCACCGATGGGAACGCCATACGCAGCGCCGAAGCCGCCGTTCTCCACATACACCGCGATGGCAATCTGCGGGTTATCCATAGGGGCGAAACCCATAAAGGCCGAATGATCCTTTCCACGGTTCTGAGCCGTTCCGGTCTTGCCGCACACAATATAGTCATTGCTGGCCGCACTTGCGCACGTACCGTTTATCACGGACTGACGCATACCTGTGACAACCATATCGTAATACTTCCTGTCAACACTTACCTGACGTTTTACGGTATAAATGGAATCCAGCTCGTGCCCCTCAATATGCCTCACCACGTGCGGAGTGATAAAGTATCCGCGGTTCGCTATTGTGGCGCCAAGATTTGCTATCTGAAGCGGTGTGAGCGTAATCTCTCCCTGACCTATGGAGTTGCTTATAATGGTCAGCGCCCTCCACCTTTTATTATATATGCCGTCATAATACTGGGCATTGGGAATCATTCCGCGTTTCTCACCCGGCAGGTCTATGCCAAGCGCGTATCCGAATCCCATCTCAACCATATAATCCTTCCATACAGTAAGAGCCTGCTGCGGAGACTTGTACTTGGCGGCTCCTATCAGATAGTAGAACCCCCAGCAGAAATAGCCGTTGCAGGAGGTGGCTATGGCATCGTAAAGCCCGATAGGCGATGAGTGGGAGTGGCAGCCCACACGCAGACCGCCATACACAAAGCCACGGTTGCAAGGATAGCGTGTATCGGGAGTGATGATGCCCTCCTGAAGCATTGTAAGCGCCTGGGCCGTCTTGAATGTTGATCCCGGAGGATATGTGCCCATTATCGTACGGTTAAGCAGCGGCTTGGCAGGAATCTCTGACAGCTGTTTGTAATTGGCGCTGCGATGCCTTCCCACCAGCTCTGACGGATCATACGAGGGCGATGACACCATACAAAGCACCTCGCCTGTGGATGGCTCAATGGCCACAATGCTTCCTATCTTGTTATGCAGAAGCCTCTCACCCAGCATCTGAAGATTAATGTCTATTGACAGCGTCAGACTGCTGCCCGGCTTTGCCTCAACATCCATCTCACCATTCATATAGCTGCCTTGAATACGCCCCACGGCATCCTTCATCAGCACCTTGCGGCCCTTCTCACCGCGAAGATATCTCTCATACTGCCGCTCAACGCCCTGCTTTCCTATATAATCACCCCTGGCATAATAGTCATCCTTCTCAAGGTCGCTCTTTGAGACCTCACCCATATCGCCAAGAAGATGCGCCGCGTTCGGATACTTGTACAGGCGGAAACTATTGTTCTGAATGGAGAATCCCTTGAAACGATACAGGCTCTCGCTCAGACGCGACACCTCCTCCAGCGTAAGCTGGCTCATAAACGTCTGAGTGGTATAGCTGGAATAACCCGGATTACGGCGACGGTCCTTTATCTCCGACATACGCTGCTCAAACTCCTGGCGGGTAATGTCAAGCGTCTGGCAAAATGCAAGTGTATCCAGATTCTTTGCCTCGCGTGTCACCACCAGCACATCAAACGAAGGTTGGTTGGAGACCAGAAGACGGCCCTCACGGTCATAGATGGCACCCCGCTCAGGCAGCAGGCTTTTTGATACAAGAGCATTGCTGGCCGCGGAATCCCTATACTCCGTGCTCTTTACCTGAAGATGATAAAGACGGACAATATAGACCAGCACAATGACAATTGCCAGAGAGCCGATTACAAGCCTGCGGTTATCGTACTTATGATTTCTCACCTGAAACGCCTGCGTTGATTCTTACGGAATACCAGCTCAACCGCAAGCATCAGCAGTACAGTCATAACCGTACTGAGCAGAATCCTGACCAATATGGCCACGAGACCTGCCGAGATCAGCGTTCCAAGCAGTGAGCAGACAGTCATAAACACCAGAGTGCCGACAATCAGATAAATGGAATATGCGCGCCATCCCATTGACACGACTCCCGGATTAATATGGTCACGCCTGTCAAACGTCACCTCCAGCCTCAGCAAGGAGGGCTGCAGATACGACAGCAGAGTGAGTGAGGCGGCCTGGACACCGGGGGTATTCATAAAGACATCAACCGAAAGCCCCATACAGAATCCCCAGAGCATTCTCTGCACCGGCGATACATCAGAGTCCAGAATCAGCACGAACAATATGTACAGGAATGGCGTGGAGTAACCCAGCAGACATATTCTGTCCAACAGTAATACCTGTACCGCAATCAGCAGGACCGCATAGAGAAGTCTTCTAAGAAAACCAGCCATGTTACTCAGCGCTTAAGAAATCCGACAACTCCTCAGGAACCACATCAAGCCCCACATACACATACTCAATCCTGCTGAAATCAACCGAAAGCTCTACCGATACCTCCGGACTGCCACCATCACGGGTATCGTCTATACTGGAGACACGACCCACCATCAGGCCTTTCGGAAAGACCGATGAGAATCCGCTGGTCTCTATTGTATCGCCTTTGGCCACACCGGAGCGCGAAGGCAGGTCAGTCAGCGACGCATAATGCACATCACCGCCATTCCACCGCAGGAATCCGAAGCAATCCCCACCTTTTACCCTGCAGCTTATGTTGCTTTCAGTATTAAGCAACGGCATAACCAGGGCATATCTCTTGCTCACGCGATAGACCACACCCACCACACCGTCAGACTCATACACGCACATACCTTGCCGCAAGCCATCCATTGAGCCTTTGTCTATAGTGATGAAGTTGTTGTTCTTGCTGATTGTATTGTTTATGACACGCGCCACGACAACATTGCTCTCAGTCCTTGGCAGCGATGCTATCTCTGCTGAGTCGCGCAGCTGATAAAGCTCAGAGCGAAGCCACGCAATCTCCTCCGTAAGTTTCCGGTTCTCCTTGCGCAGACCGAAATAATCAGATACCGACGACGATGCCTTACATACGAGACCCGCCACGCTGCCTGCCGTGGTGAATACCACATTATCGCGCAAGGCACCGTGACGGTGAATCAAGAGCACACACACCGCCTCCAGCACCAGCAACAGCAACAGATAGCGAAGCTTTACCAGAAAATCAAGAGGCGTGCGCACGGCAATAGAGGTTTTATCTCATCAGGAATGTGAATCTGTCAACGTTCTTCAATGCGATTCCGGTTCCCTTGGCCACACTCAGCAGAGGCTCGTCGGCCACGTGGAACTCAATATTAATCTTATCGGAAAGACGCTTGCTCAATCCCCTCAGAAGAGCGCCACCACCGGCCAGATATATGCCATTATGAACAATATCGGCATACAGTTCAGGAGGAGTATGCTCCAGCGCCGTCAATACGGCAGACTCAATCTTGTTGATGGAACGGTCCAGACAATGCGCGATCTCCTGATAGCATACAGGCACGGACATAGGCAGGGCGGTAATCTTGTTAGGACCATATACGATATAGTCCTCAGGAGCCTCATCGCCCAGCTCAGTCAGGGCAGAGCCCACATTGATCTTGATACGCTCAGCCATACGCTCACTCACGCGGACATTATGCTGACGGCCCATATACTCCAGAATATCGGCTGTGAAGTCATCGCCGGCCACACGTATTGAGCTGTTGGTGACAATACCTCCCAGCGAGATAACGGCAATCTCGGTGCTGCCGCCACCTATATCTACAATCATATTGCCCTCTGGTGCGGTAACATCAATACCTACACCTATCGCGGCGGCCATCGGCTCATACAGCAGATACACATCGCGGCCTCCGGCATGCTCGGCCGAGTCGCGCACGGCACGAAGCTCCACCTCGGTGCTGCCCGACGGCACTCCGATGACCATTCGCAGAGATGGCGTAAACAGATGGCGGCCCATCTTCACCATATCCACCAATCCACGTATCATCTGCTCGCAGGCATAGAAGTCCGCAATCACGCCATCGCGTAACGGACGAATAACCTTGATGAGGTCCTCAGATGCCTTATCCTGCATCAGCTTGGCCTTGGAGCCCACGGCAATCGTCTTCTCGCTCTTCTTGTCAAGCGCTACGATAGACGGCTCGTTGACAACAATCTTGTCATCGTACATAATGATGGTATTGGCAGTGCCAAGATCCATCGCAAGTTCCTGAGTGAAAGAAAAGAGTCCCACCTTATGCCTTTATTAATGCTTGAAATGTCTGAAACCGGTAACAGCCATAGTCATATTGTGCTGCTCACAATACTCCACAGACTCATTGTCGCGGATAGAGCCACCCGGATGAATCACGTTCCTCACACCAGCCTTGTCGGCAAGCTCAACACAATCCGGGAACGGGAAGAAAGCATCGCTGGCCATTGCCGCGCCTGTCAGGTCAAAGCCAAATGAGTGAGCCTTGTCAACGGCCTGCCTCAGGGCATCCACTCTTGATGTCTGACCTACGCCGCTTGCAAGCAGCTGCTTGTCCTTTGCAAATACTATAGAGTTGCTCTTGCTGTTCTTTACAATCTTGTTCGCAAAGAGCATATCCTGAATCTCAGCGTCGGAAGGAATCCTTGAGGTAACCATCTTGAGCTCCTCCGGAGTCTCAATCTTGGTATCCTTCTCCTGCACCAGAATTCCGTTCATTGCGGTACGGAACTGAACCTTAGGCAGGCACTGCTGCTTGCGCACAAGGATGATGCGGTTCTTCTTCTGACCAAGAATCTCAAGAGCCTGAAGGTCATAGTCAGGAGCTATGATAACCTCAAAGAATATCTGGTTAATCTCCTGGGCAGTCTCCTTGTCAACCGGCACATTGGTAATGAGCACGCCACCGAAAGCCGATACAGGATCGCCGGCCAGAGCAGCCTTCCAGGCATCCAGCAATACAGGACGTGAGGCCAGGCCACAGGCGTTGTTATGCTTCAGGATGGCGAATGTAGTCTCGTCAAACTCATCAATAAGCTCAACCGCCGCGGTGATGTCCAGCAGGTTGTTGTATGAGATCTCCTTGCCGTGAAGCTTGTCGAACATAGCATCGAAATTGCCATAGAACAAGCCCTTCTGATGCGGATTCTCGCCGTAGCGCAGAGGCATGCACTCGTCAACGGCATAGCGGAAATGACCGTCCTCGCCGGCGCCGAAGTAATTGTAGATAGCGCTGTCGTACTTGGATGATACCGCGAAAGCCTCCTTTGCGAACCAGTTGCGCTGCTCCAGAGTAGTCTGGGCGCCGCTGTTCTTGAGTATGTCTGCCAACGGCTGATACTGTGCCTTGCTGGCGACAATCACAACATCGTTGTAGTTCTTTGCACCCGCGCGGATAAGCGAGATGCCGCCTATGTCAATCTTCTCTATGATGTCCTGATGTGCGGCGCCGCTCGCTACGGTAGCCTCAAACGGATAGAGGTCAACAATCACAAGATCAATCTCCGGGATATCGTAATTCACCGTCTGAACCATATCAGACTCCTCCTCCCTACGACAGAGGATTCCGCCGAAGACCTTTGGATGCAATGTCTTAACCCTGCCGCCAAGGATTGAGGGATAGCCGGTAAGCTCCTCAACAGCCTGGCAGGGAACTCCCAGTGACTCAATAAAGCGCTGCGTTCCGCCAGTAGAGATAAGTTTCACACCTTCAGCGTGGAGCGCTGAGATAATCTCATCCAGACCGTCCTTATGATAAACCGAGATGAGTGCCGATGAAATCTTCTTGATATCTGCCATTATACAATAAGCGTTAGTTACACATTTTTCGCGAAATTACTAAAATAATGCCACACTCGCAGTAACCATATACTTCTGTTAACATAAAGTTTTCAACCAGATTATGCACATAGTACCGGCAACCGCCGTGAGAGGCATCATGAAAAAGAACGATTCCACGCGCAAAAAGGCACACGCTCCCAACCCGTTCATTTCATTATTTGAAACGAACGAAATAAGGCCTCATCACGTTCGTTTCAAATAATGAAATGAACGCTGCGAGGCCTCAGGTCAGTTACTGCAAGGCCGGGTCAAGGGAACCGGGTCATGGGGGACAGGTACTTGACCCGCAAAAAACAAGGGCGGAGATTGCTCCGCCCTTGCCTGGATTCATATCTCAACGTAATCGGGGATTATTTCTTGGCTTTTTCCTCAATAGCCTTATTCATCTCATTGAGCTTCTCGTCTGTAAGAGGATACTTGTAAATCAAATATGCCACTAAGAGAAGAAGAAGAGCCGGAATGATGGTGGTGAACCACAGAATGGCATTCTGAACTGTTGCGTTATAATCGCTCAGGTGAGTATAGTAAGCATTTACCGGCGCGCTGATGAACGATGCCAGGAAGACCACGATGAATATGCCGAGCACAAGCTGCAGGCACTTGTTAGCCTTGAACTCCTGCCACATCTCACCGAATGTGACTGGCTTCTCAGGAGTAGTGGTGATGTTCTCCTTGCTGCCAAGGAAGCAGAATGTTAGAAGAACGAAACCGACAATGGCAAAGATGCAGGTAACGGTAAACCAAGCCTTGGGATCGGTTGGCAGCGCTGACTCCTCGCTGGCAAGATTGAAGCCGATAGCGGTCATAGCCCAAGGAGTGATGAAACCGGCCAGGGAGAAGCCAGCCTTGAAAGCGACACCTGCAAGAGCGTTTACCGTTGCGGCAGGACGGTTACCGGTGCGGTACTCAGCCTCGGTGATAACCTCGGGAACGAGAGCCCACATCAATGAGCCAACAAGCAGACCTACACCTGTCAGAACCTTAGCGGCCTGTACAAGAGTATTGCATTCCTTGACGTCAAAGAACTTGCCGATTATAAACAGTGCGATGAAACCAATCAGACCAATTGAGAGGAGCAGATAATATAGTCCCTTCTTGCCGAACAGTTTCTTCAATATCGGAAGTGATGGAAGAATAATGAATGCGGGAATTGTACCGATAGCCATAAACACAGCCTGATTCCAGTCAACCGCAATACCTACAATCATTGCAAGTCCTATAGGGAAGCCTGCCTGAACCACAATCTGACCGATGTTTGCGCAGACCATACGGGTAGAGGTAAGAATCAGGACCTCATCGTTGTCGCGGGTCATACTGGCCATGATTGAGCCGTAAGGTATGTTCACTACAGAGTAAATCATACTGAGAATGGTATAGCTGGCTGTAGCATATACAATCTTCATACCTGCCGACCAGGTTGCGGCTGCCGGAAGCATAAGAAGACAAGCGGCAACGGTAAGGGGAATACCACCATAAAGAAGGTATGCGCGATACTTTCCCAACTTTGGATTATGGTTATCAATGTATTTTCCTACTACCGGACTCCAGAAACAGTCAAGGAGACGTACAGCAAGAATAAGTCCGCTTACGAAAGCAGGACTGATCTTCAATACTGTAGTAAGATACAGCATCAGGAAGCATGCAACTGTCTGGAAAATGAGGTTCTGGGCAAGGTCACCTGTACCAAATGCTATGCGCTGGAACCAACTTAGCTTGTAAAAGCCCTTAGAAGCGTCGAGGGCCGATGTCTTATTAGCCATATAATGCGAATTAAATTGTTTATTAGTGCAAACTTAATGAAAAAATCCTATATGGCATCACGAAGACACAGATAAAAAAGCGGGCGGGAAAAACTTCCCGCCCGCCGATATTCAGAATTTAATCTGTCTCAAGGAATTAATAGAGAACCTTGATAGCCTTGCCGTTCTGAACCTTAATCATAAGGCCCTTCTGAGCGTCAGACTTAACACCGTTGATGTTGTAGAATGTAGCGTCACCGCTCTCAATCTCCTCAGCGTCAACAACTGTGATAGCCTCGCTGATCTCCTTATCAACCTCTGCGATAGCAGCCTCATAGTCGAAGCCCTCGAGAGCACCGGTCATATAGAGTCTGAAGTCATCAAGTCTTGCCCAAGCTGATACACCAACGTGGTTAGCCTTGATTGACATTGTGCCATCCTCAACCTTGATACCGTTCAGAGCGATGTCTGAGAGATCCTGAGTAGCACCAGCTGCAACGGTGTCACCGTTAGCGGTCAGGTACTGGTTAGCGATGTTGTCCTCGCCACCACCGAATGTCAGACCAAGAGTGAAGATACCGTTAGGCAGATCGGTAGCCTCCTGCTGGAGATAGAAGCTTGATGTCCAGTCAGCACCTACCCAACCACCAGTAGCAAAGCCTTCCTCAACGTAGCCACCGTACTCGCGGTTGTCACCAGGAGCAAAGCCCTCGCCGCACATTACGCTACCGGCGGTGCACTCGATGGTCCAACCTGGGAATACTGTTGTCCAAGCGCCTGAGTTAAGAGCCCATCTGTTGCGGCTTGCATATGAATAGTACTCCTCCTTGATCTCCTTATTAAGCTGGCCGGTGAAGTAGAGGCTGGCGTTGGTAATGAAGCCAGTTGCATCGATAGAATCGATAGACTCACCATTAGCAAGCTTCTTGTAGATTTCCTTCTTAGCCATCAGCTTCAGAACCTTGGCAAGCTTCTGGTTGTCCTCAGTGTTGTTGGCAACCTGTGAGCCAAGATCACCCTGCGGATCAAGCAAGAAGCCGAGATCTGAGAGCAGGTCAGCAAGAGACTTGATCTGAGCAGTTGTAACGTTGATGGTAGTGAATACCTTGTAAGCATTCTTATACTCACCGTTCAGCTCATCAAGAGCAGCCTGAACCTCGTCATTTGACAAAACAGTCAGATCAAGGGCGGCAGCCTTTGCGTAAGCAGCGCTAAGAGCCTCATACTCAGCGTATGCAGCATAATCAGCATTGTCCTCAAGGTATGCGCTTACATCATCAAGGGCAGTAAGGAAGTTGTCGATGTTTGTCATACGCTTGTTCATAGCGTCTGAACCATCGTCAAGAGTCTTGGCAGCAGCCTCGAATGCTGAAGGAGCGGTATTGTTGGCAAGGAATGCCTTTGGCTCATACTGAGCGACTGTAGCCTTGAACTCCTCGAATGCAGCGCCACCGTAGTTCTCAACGTCGCTCTCGCAATCCTCGATAACGCTCTGTGCGTTCTCGTATGCGGTAGCAAGAAGAGTATAGCTCTTGTAAGCCTGAGTTGTGGTATCGCTGAGATCCGGAGTACCGAATGAGAGAACGAAGTCAAACTCCTTACCCTCCTTAGCGCCGTCAGCTGCTCTGGTAGGATCGTCCGGGTTAAGGGCAAGAGCCTTCCAAACCTTGAAGTTTACATTGCCGTCCAAGCCCTCCGGAAGAGCGAACTCAACATTCTTATAGGTATCATCGGTATAGCCGACACAAGTAAGGTCGCGCTGTCTTGGGTTATTCTCGTCAGCCGGGATAACCAGGGCGACACCACTCTTTCCTGCATATACAGGCTTGTTGAACTCAACGATGATGCTCTTGTTGCCAGCACCAAGACCGAATGAGCTAGGCTCTGGATTGGTAGTTACAACTGAAGGAGGAAGAAGGTCTCTTCTAACTGCAGAGAAAGGTCTTGGAAGAGCTGTCTCATTCTCGAAGTCAGGAACAATCTTGCCATCGGCAATCCACTCAGCATCGTTTGCTCTCGGGAAGAGAGTCTCGCTTGTATATTTCAACTTGAACTCCTCTGGGAGAACGCTGTTATAAAGGCTGAATCTTACATTCTCGTAGTTCTCAAAGTCGTCATCAATCCAGATGTAGAGATATCCGTCATTGTGGAACTCAGCAGCAATGATGAGGCCCTCATCCTTGAGTGACATATCACCGAAGAACGGATCATAAGCAATAATATCATAAGCATCGGCAGGTACCTCAACCTGACCTACACCGTCAGAGTTGGCAATATCCTCAAGGTTGGTCTGATAACCGAAGTTAACGCGGAGAACGTCACCGTTATACTCAGCGCCGCCAATCCATGAATTCAAGAGGGTAATATCATCAACCTGGTATGTTGAGTGCGGGCCCTGGAATGAGAAACGAAGGAAGTATGTGTCAGGCTGAACAATCCAACCCCACTTTGCGTTGGTGGCTGAATCAAGATTCTCGTTGTCAGCGAACTGCTTCTGGGTCTCCTCGTCGAACTGAGCTCTGCGTGCCCACAGCTCACCTCTCCACTCATCGGTCCACCAATAACCATTCTGATGAACAGCGTGGTTGGCGATTGAGTCGTTGGTGTAGTAAGTCATGTAGCTGTAACGATACCACTGTGGCTGGCCACCATCTGGAACTGCAGGAAGGTCTGAGCCCTTGATAATCTGGGTCCACTCAGGTGCACCTTGGCCACCGTTAGTTGTGAAAGCCTTCTCTGAGTTGTACCAACCGCGCATAAGACGGAGGTCTACCTGAGCGCTGTCAACATCACTTGTCATAAGCATGTAGTACTGTACGCGATAAGAATGGTTATCCTGAATCTTAAGTCCACGTACGAATACATTTGCCTCATAATCATTGGTGACACCAGGAGCACCACCCCACTGGTTGAAACCGTATGAGCTCGGACCGGATACGTACTGCATATAGTACTCACCGCCATTACCGCCAAGATCCTTCAAAGTAGAGCTGTGCTTACCGGTAGCATCTCTCTCAATGCTTACAGCGTCAATACGCTGATCTGGATTGTTGACTGGGGCAATAGCATGGTACAGAGGAATAATTGTATCAACTTTCAGCAAGCCGTTCTTGTGAGTGTTGACATCCCATGTACCATTGCCATCAGTCTTGCCGATGTAATACTCGAGATTGATGATACTGTCCGCAGGAACTGAGTCCGTGAAGAAGTCCAATCCATTCTCAAAGTCTTCGCCCCACATCCACCCGGTTGGCTTGTTATCGTTCTGTGCCTGAACGTTGCCAAGTCCAAGAAGCATCAGTGATGCGGCAAACAATAAGTTAAGTTTTTTCATAAACTTGAGTTGTTAGTTAATAAATAGGTTAAAAACACATAATTCAAAATTAATATTCAACACCTGCCGGACTAAGCCGGCAGGCAGGAATTGTTACGGTAACGGCATATACCAGGCACTGTTGTATTCCGTAGGATTGGTACCTGTAAGTTTTGCCCTGAGAGCCTCGTCATAACCTCCGTCAGTATCACGCTTGGCAACTCTCTCAGCAAGGAAGGCATTGTCGCTGTAGCACTTCTGCTCAGCTCTCTCGCCTCTGTGCATTGAGAATCTGATAAGGTCTCCGAAACGGTTACCCTCGAACGCAGACTCAAGAGCAAGCTCGTCAATGAGGTACTGCTCCACCTCATCCATCTGCTGCTTCTTCAATCTGATCAGAGTTGTGTCAGGAATGCTCGCATAGTCCTCAGGAACGAATGTATGCAGCACGTAAGTAGTATCCTTGTGAGCATGGCCGCAGCCTCTGCTGTGGATACCCATAGTATTGCTGGCAGGTGAGGGATTACCTGTAGTGGTGTGGTCATCATACGGGTAGAAGCCCTGATTTGCACCAAGGTACGGGAAATCAATAATGTTCTTTCCTTTTGCCATGTCTTTCTCGTAAGCGCCTATATAGGTCTCGTCGTAATTCACATAATTTGCCCATTCGTCAGCCAGTCCATACTTCAGCACGGCAAAGGCGGCCTCCGGGTAGCCGGCATAATTCAAAGCCTCGGCAAGTCGCAAATATACAAGGTCTAAACGATAAATACAAATTTTAGTGGCATTGAATTTGTTAATTCTCTGCTTTGATGTATTATACACCGCGCTAAGTTTCTCATCCTCAATATCATTGTCAAGGAACAAGATTGTGGAGAGACGCAAGTCACCGCGGTCAAGCTCGCTGAGCTGCATTGCCTCCTGCTCTGTAAGATAGGTGGTTACATCGTCACGTCCATTGTAGAGGCAGTATGTCTGGCTAGTTGAGAGTTTACGCAAAGCCTTTGATGCGGTTGCCTTGTAGTAGTACTGGTTATTCTCTGTTGAATTGAATATGTCAACCAACTCACTTGTCACGCCCTTCCAATACTCATCCTCCATAGGAATGTAGGTAATCTGCTGAAGCGCACTCTGCGAGCCGAACAGAGAGTTATAGGAGTCGCTCTTATAAGACCAGGTATTGGAACCCCACCAGATATGCTCATAACCGGTGCTCTTGTACTGACCTACTCTGCAAAGATAGTCATGGTAGTACTTGGCAGCCTTCTCATAATAGCCTTCACCGGCCCAGAGGCAAAGATCGCCAAGGATAAGACGGACAGGGATGAAGAACAGCTGTGAGTTGTCGTGAGTATCAATACCTCCGTAGTTCGGCATCTCCATATCTACGTATGACTCGAGTTCCGGAATCAGTTCCTGTGCAATCTGCTTGATGTCAAGACTTTCATACTTCTCAGCTACAGCGTCGGCACCGTTGTCAATAGGAACTGTTACAAAAGGAACCTTGCCATAGGCCTGTGCAAGCTGAAGATATGTCCAGGCGCGGTATGCCAGAACAACCGCATACTCCTTGCGGAATATGTAGTCGTTATTCATCTTTAAGTTGAGATCGGCATTCGCAAGGAAGTAGTTGCAATTGTTGATTACAGCATAATAGTCAATCGGATTGTTGTATGAGTTCTCGCCGGTCACTGAGAAGGTGCTGATTTCCTTCAGGTCTGAGGATGCCAGATCATTCAAAGTGACCAGATCACCACGAACCTCACCCAACAGCACCGTACGGTCTGCTATCTTCTGCATCTTCTGGATAATTCCAAGAACCGAATATACGGTATCAGTGGCTGCGTCCAGTTGATGATCCTGCTCGAACATAACTATAGTGGATGATGTGGAAAGCATCTTCTCACAAGAGGTAAATCCCAGAAGTACTGCGCAGAGAACTGCTGATATAATGGATTTCGTTTTCATTGTCATAATAATTAGAGGTTAACCTTTACTCCTAATGAGAAATTCCTGGACTGAGGGATGAGACCACGGTCAATACCCTGGGTAAGGATATTGTTGCTCATTGAGAACTCAGGATCGCAGCCCAGATAGTTGGTAAGCGTAAACAGGTTGTTAGCGGCACCCCATACGGTAATACCCTGTATAATGGCATTCCTTACAGGAATCTTGTAGCTCAGGGTCACGTTCTTGAGACGCAGGTATGAGCCATCCTCAATCCAGCGGTCTGAGAAGCGTGAGTTGCCCATAGGATCCTCAAAGTTTGCTGATGGGATAGAGGTAACCTGACCCTCGCAAGTCCAGCGGTTTACCATTGCCACAGTCTGATTCATAAAGCGTGAGCCACTCTCAAGAATCATTCTCTGGTAGTTGAAGATATCATTTCCGTATGAGAAGTTGAATGTGGCGCTCAGGGTAAGGCCCTTGTAAGATGCCTGTGTGAAGAATCTTCCATACAGGTCTGGATTCGGGTCACCTATCTGAACCATATCCTTCTTGTCAATGATCTTGTCTGGGTACTGATCAACGAACTTCATATCACCTGCGGCAAAAGCGAGCTTCTGACCGTTTGTTGCAATCATACTCAGTCCGGCGCTCTCTGCGGCTGATGAGTTTGCGAAGACGCCATCTGTCTTGTAGCCATAGAATATACCTACAGGACTGCCAACCTGTGAGCGTATGGTAGCGCCAAACAGCTCAGTATTGAATGCACGGTCATTATCCGGAAGAGCTGTGAGCTCGTTCTTGTATGCGCCTACGCCTGCGCCTGCCTCCCACTGGAAGCTCTTGGTGTTGATCAGCTTGACTGTAGCCGCAACATCAAATCCTGTGTTCTTGAGTGAGCCGCCGTTGCTCCAGGAATCCTCAATACCTGTAAGATATGAGAGCTTACTGATTGAGAGAAGGTTGTCGGTAAAGCTCATAAACGCATTTGCGGAGAGATTCAGATGATTCTGGAAAAGGTTCATATCAAGACCGACTGAGAACCTCTTTGTAGTCTCCCACTGAAGAGTGCTGTTACCGATGTTGTCAAGAGCAAGACCGGTAGCGCTCAGAATGCTTACAGGAGAGAAGTAGGTTCTGGATGCGGTATCGTTGAAACCGTCATTGCCTGTCAGGTCAAATGCCGCATTGAGCTTAAGGTAGTTGATGGCGCGTGCCTTGAACCAAGGCTCAGCCGACATAACCCATGCACCGGCTACTGACGGGAAGATACCCCAAGGAACACCTGCCAGTCTCAGTCCGTTCGATACGTTTCCACCGAAACGTGATGATGCTGAGAGACCCAGGCCTACGCTTGCGTAGTAACGCTCACGATAGTTATAGTTACCCTGTGCCCACCAGGTAAGAGAGATATCATTGTCATCAACACCGTTTGTTGACTTGTACTGAAGGCTGGTTGACATATTCGGGGTCTTGTCGTTACCTGAGTTGTAACCAATCATTCCGTTCTGCTTATAGACATTGCTTATCCAGCGGAATCCGCCTGAGATGTGCAGGTCGTGAGCATTGAAGCGCTTGTCAAAGTTGAAATAGGTGTTACTCATGAATGAGTTCTGCTGTGTTGCCATAGCGGCGGCCTTATTATCTACGGTACCGATACCGATAACCTTGAACTGCGGTGTGCCCTGAATTGGCAGATAATAGTTCTCGTCAATAGAGGACATCGTGTAGTTGAAATGCTCATTGATTGACCAGTAACGGTTAATCTCAACCTTTGGCAGGATTGAGATTGAGATCAGACGGCTGCCAAGGTAGTTCTTGTTTACGCCCTCGCCATTCTCAAGAATTGACACCGGGTTTGCAAGAGATACATCCTGACCAAGGATCTCCTCCAGATAATCATCGTTCTCTGAAAGGAACTGTGAGAGATTTCCGTGGATATCGTATGTGTAAGGATTCAGGAACGGAGCCTTGATGAGTGACAGGAAGCCCGGAGCGGTAATGGTCGCGTCATCAACGTCCATTGGAACACCGTCATCACGCATGTTACGGGTAACATCACTGTAAGAAGCGTCAAACCTTACGGAAACCTTGTTTCCAAGAATGATATCCGAGTTCAGACGAAGGTTGAAACGGGAATAGTCATTGTACTTCATTGTGGAGTTTCCTGAGGCATAGCCTACTGACAGGTTGTAGTTGGCGATATCATCACCACCCTGAACATTGATGCTGTAGTTCTGAACAAAGGCGTTACGGTAAACTTCCTTTGACCAGTCAGTATCGTTGTTATAGGTCTTGTAATAGTAGTAGTTCGGGTCAAGCTGCAGGAACTTGTAATCGTCAGCCACCTCGGTCTGTGTGGTTCCGATCATCTCGGACGCATAGCTTCTGAACTGAGACGCATTCATCATGACAGGAGTCTTGGGCATCAGCTGGTAATTGCCGGCTAAAGAGACGTCAATCTTGGTGGCCATACTCTTGTTACGCTTGGTATTGATCAGAATGACACCGTTGGCACCCTTGGCTCCATAGATGGCAAGTCCGCTCTTGAGAACTGTGATGTTCTCTATGTCCTCAACCATAATGTTTGCAAGAAGGTTGTTGTAATAGCCGTCATGAATGTACTCACGGTCATACTGCATATCCATGATGACACCATCAAGCACAACCAGAGGCTGAGTGTTGATGTTAAGGGAATTGATACCGGAGACAAGCATTGAGGCACCTGCGCCCAGACCGCCGGAACGCATCGAGGTCAGAATATCACCCATAAGTCCTGACTGGAGCTGCTGGTCAACGCTGATGTCGGCATTGAGACTGCTCACCTGAGTAGTCTTGGACTTTGTTCCAGTTGTCTTGGTTGTGTAGATCTCTGAGAATTTATCTGTATAGAGCCTCACATTCACAGGAGCGTTGGTAGATGCGATTGAAGCCACATTTGTATTGCATCCCTCAAGCGAGTAAGTGAGTGACGTTACATACTCAGGAACCTTAATTGAATAGGAGCCATCCTCCTTTGTCATTGCGGCGTAGAGGGCATTGTTATATGCCTGAACTCTTACACCGACCATAGGAGTATCGTCGGCCGCATCGGTAACGACACCGGTAACAGTTCTCATACGGTTCATATCAGGCTGGCCCTGAACGCCTTTTCTCATTCCTACAGTATGATTCAGGTGTGAGATAGGGCTGTTGACAGATACGAATCCATCGTGCTGGAATGACAACATCTTCTCTCCGCCTGCAACCTCTATGGTATAGGCGCCATTCTCGTCGGTTGTAGTGGTGCAGGACGCATCGCTGTAAGCCTGAACCAGAACGCCTGACAATGGTGTGCCCTGAGCCGCGTCAATTACAGTACCGGTAAGTGTGGTCTGAGCGAAAGTAAACACAGGGAATGCAAGTAAAAGCATAAGCAGTCCCTTGGGAATGAAACCCTTTCCTGTTCTTATATTATTCATCTTCATAACTATTATCATTGAGAGGGTTATTATTCAACAGGCTTCTCGGCAGGCTTCTCGACAGGCTCTAACAGAATGCCGTCAAGAAGCATTGTATTCGAGTAGCCCTGTGAGACCTTTGATGAGGTGATGTTACACTCAAGTACCACCTCCACTCTTGCATCCGGCTGTCCCAGGTTGCAGTTGTGCAGGAACAGATGGTCTGCAATCATAATGGTATCGACAACAGCCTTTCTGTTCTCGAAGGTCATAGCCCTGCGACGGGCATCAGTCATATAGTACTCCTGATATACACCGGTGGTGTCAACATAGTTGACTTTGGCGGTGAACATATTTGTCTTTGGAGGCACGATATTACCGGTAATACAGTTCGGGAACACCACTGCGTAAATGTTATAATAGCCCTTAAGGTTGTCATAGATGTTGAATGTCACCTTCCAACGGTCGGTAACGGCATTCTTACCATTAATGATAAGGAGTTTCTGCCTTGAGATCTGATCCAGGTAAATGGGCTCGTCAAGATATTCCTGATTCTTAATATTCAAGACATTGTATTCAGTAACATTGGTAACCTCAACAGATGGTATACGTCCGTTTGCCATCTCAGCCTCGCGCATAATCGGAGCGTTGTAGGTACGGGACGGGTCAAACGGCCACTCTGAGCAGACGTAGATTGTACCGTTACTGCACTCAACAGAATCAACGAGACAGGCGTCAAAGAAACGGTTTCCAGGAGTCATATCATAAATATGGTAATCCTTGTAGGTCGCCAGATACTCATCAAGGTTGAATGTAGTTGATGCGAAGAACGAATAATCGTTATCGTCTGTGCTCATAAACGGCTGTGTGGCCTTATTCATATTGAAGAAAGCATCTGTAAGGATGGCATTGTTCAGCCAGAATGTCTGCAAGGAGTCATCCTCGGTATCAATATTGCCAAAGTCAAAGTTGTCTGAAATCTTTTTTATCATTGAGTTCAAGGCATCCTTATTTGGCAGTACCACGTTATACAAGCTGTCCTCTCTGTTGATGTAGCCGAACTTGTCAAGTATGATGCTCACCTCCTTCAAAACGGAGTCGGCATAGACAGTTTTACCATCAACCACGCCTGCGGCGACACTCTTAGCCTCATCAATCTCGTACTTTGTGTATTTAGCGATGAAGCCTCCGATATTTTCCTTGTATTCATCGGATGTGGTGATATACTCATAAAGACTCGGCTTGTAATCAATAGAGCCGCTGATTATATGAAGAATACCATTGCTGCATGCCAGGTTCTTTGATGTGTAGCCTGCGCTCTGGATTCTGTCAAGAAACATTTCATAATGCTTGCCGCTCATCATCGTTACACGCTTGCCAACCTTTCCTACAGGATTGTTGAAACGGGCGATGTGATTCTTCAGGAATCTCTGACTTACAAGATAATTCTCTTCGGGAGTCTTATTCTCCTTTGTGTAAGCAGCGAGGTCTGGGAGCTCAGCCATTGCCTTATCGTCCGGAGCCCAGACTGTAAGGAACTGATCGGACTTAAGCAGATCATAGTACGTTACAGCATCTACAATCTTCTTTCCATTGTAAGTCTTGGTCGTTTTCAGGACCTTGACGAACTGCTGGGTGGAAGGATTACTCTCCAACTGCTCCAGGATTGTCATATCGGGCACCACCTCGGGATCAACCGAATAGTGACTGTCCCAGACATCGGAGCAGGATGCACAAAGACCTATAGCCAGAAAGGCCAGAAAAGTCTTGATTGATGAATTAAAATAATGCTTCATATCTTTTGTTAATTATTATTCTTAATGAGTGTCCTCCAGGTTATCATAAACACTTTTCGGACACCACTCCATATAGTCAAAATTCATTTCGGCCTTTGGATTGTCCAGTACGAGCTTCATACGCAGGTAGTAGTCCTGGTCAGCGTAGAAATAATCTGTTGTGATGATTCTACGGGCCATTGTACCCAATGTGCGGAAAGCGTCAGAGCCGTTGGTATGTGAGTCCGGTCCCTTCATATATCCTCTGTTGTGCATAGACTTGTCCAATGCACGGATTGCGTCCTCATCGCCAAGCTCCTCATCTGATACCCATCCGATATTCGGATTGTCAATGGCAGACAGGGTAAGGTCAGTAGGAATGCCGCAAGGCTGCAGGGTATATGGTGAGTCACCGACATAGTTCTGAACTATACCGCAACCCTCGTATCCACGATAAGACAGACGAAGCTCCCAGGTACCGTCAAATGGCACAGGTGGCAACTTAAGATACAAGTCATAATTGCCTTGCAGGTCAAGTCCGTCACCCTGATAACTCCAGTTGGAGGTAACGGCTGTCCTTACCCACATAATATAGTCGTCCGTGTAGGAGTGGAAGTTCATAGGTTGTTTGAAACCTGTATTCCTAGTAGAGAGCTGACGTGCGCCGGATGTCATGAAATCCGGAGACAGGGTGCAGCAGTCTATTCTCATACGACGGTTCAGAATATCATTACGGGTAAGATCGTCATATAAAAGAATATCATCAATGTAATGATAATAACCGTTACAAGCCTCATTGTCGACACCACGCATCTCAGATGCCGTCATTACTCTGACACCACGATGATTGGCACGGCCCTCAAACTCGATGGTGTTCGGTCCGATACCTCTGCGGTTGACGTATGTGCCGGCCACCGAACCGTCAGTCACAGTAGAGACGCGCATGATGGAATGCGGCATATAGGTCTCGAAATAATCCTCAGGGTCTATGTACTGAAGAACACATCTTGACTTGATAATATCCTCACGGCAATTGAAATCAAAGCTGGTAGGTACTGCGAAAGGCAGTATGTGATACGACACGAAACGGTTCAACGGGTGCCTGCGATCTCTATAATCATCCTCTCCATAGGTTCCGACATATCCCGGGTAGGATTCGTCATATACCTGCTTGGCAAACTTTATCAAATCATCAATATTATTGATGCCATTTGCCTTAAAGATGGAATCAGGCTCTGCAAGGATTGTGAAATTAGTCTTTCTTGAACCCCAGTAATAGACGTGGTAATCAGTACCACCTCCCTGGCCTACCACTCCCTCGTCAACAGAGTCGGAGCTGATATGATAAGTCTCATCCTTCCATTCCTTGAGAGAGTCCTCAAGCCCTACAAGGTTGAGAGCTGTAGCAAAAATGGAGAGCCTTGGATCATTCTTGACCACATCATATATATAGTCGCCCGATACTTTAATTACGCTGTCCACAACGTGAACGACACCGTTCTGTACTGTGTCATCAACCACCAGGAGATGTGAGCTCTTGTTGATGCAATAACGCAGACGATACCTGCCGTTCTCAGTAGGGACAGAATCGTAGGTCAGTGAGAGGAAACGGTCGTTCAGATTAACCTGCGGGAAACTGCCCTCTGACTGATCCGCGATAAAGAAAGTATTTCGGATAAGATGTGTCCAGGTAAGAGTATCACAATCGGCTGTGGGCAACTCCTCGACAGAGCTGAGATTCTTGCTCTTCAGAAAAGCCGCAATGGCGTCGTTTGTCGGAGCAAAACAGGTGTAATCACCGTATGTATCCAACTCACCCCATGTCTTTGCCCTCTTGAGGATGGTTATGAAATCACTGAAGACCTCAGGCGAAGCTTCCAGATAGTCAGCCACTGTATTACCGGTAAAGGTGTAGTACGTGGCCGGAGCCTGTTCCTTGAAGCATCCCTCAAGGGCAAGTACGGCAAACGTCACCAATCCGGTAACAAGTGTCAGACTCTTTATTTTTCGCAAAAAGCTCATTATTCAATGATAACTTATCCTATTAATTCTTTGAAATATACTCATCCTCAATGTATGCGGGATTCTGCTTCAGAAGTGGATTAATCTTAAGCTCGTCCTTCGATATCGGGAAATAGATGGCATCCATATCAGCAAGCTTGATACGGATAGCGCTCTGGTTCTCGGTATGCTTCTGAAGAACCCAGCTGACAAGACGTCTGGTATTGTTGTCTCTTCTGGCTACACGCATAAGGTCAAACCAACGCTTGCCCTCGAACAGAAGCTCGCAACGACGCTCAAGAAGAACTCTCTCCTCTGCCTGCTGGATAGATGACTTGAAATCCTTCTCTGATATAGACTTTGCCAAAGAGTTGACCTTGATGTTCAAGGCACGGTCATTGACAGCCTTAACAAGATGATAAGCCTGTGTCAGCAATGAATCCTGAAGAGAGGCGTTTGCCTCGTTGGCGGCCAGCATTACCTTTGCCTCAGCCTCCATCAGGACTACATCGGTAAGACGATAGATAATCCAGTTTGCGCTCTTTACGTTGCTACGTGTCTGAGAGCTGATGGTAGGAGTAAGGTTGTTGACATCAACCTCGGCATTTGAGCGTACATACTTTCTGATGCGGTGTGATGAGGTACCCTCCTCCATATACTCAAGCCAACGTGAGTCATACTTCTGGAAATACTTGTTGCTGTTGTCCTTCACACCTGTCAGAAGCTGAGAGAAAGCCTCAATTGAGCCGTTAGGATTATCCTGGCTTCCGTAGTAGCTGTTTACGAAGCCGTTTGATACGCTCTGATTCTGCATAAATGCGAGCTCAAACAGACTCTCATATGAGTTACCTGTACCGAATATCTCGTTATATGCGGTACCGGTCTTTGAGGTACCGAGCGACTCCTTGATCAAAGGAATATTCTCGTAAAGCTCAATGGTGCAGTCTGTACCCTGCTTGTCCTTGAATTCCTTATAGTCAACATTCTTTCTTGCGATGACTTTCTCGCAATTCTCAACACACTTCGCATAGTCTCCCTTCCAGAGATACATATCTGCAAGCAGAGCCCAGACTGCAACGCGTGTGATACGTGAGGTGTTGGATACATCGCCAATCTCCTTGAAACGGTTCACAGCCCACTCCTGACCCGGAACACTGATGCTCTCAAGTGTTGAGATCAACTCATCAAGAATATAATCGAAACTTGACGCGGCAATTACGAACTCCTCCTCATCATCCTTGGAGGGATTGGTTACGTAAGGAACATCCCTGTATGCGCGGATAAGGTAGAAATAACACAATGAACGGAGTGTATAGGCCTCAGCCAGATGTCCCCTAAGCTCAGCCTCGGTATAGTTAGGATCCTTCTCAGCCACACCAGGAGCATAATACAGAACTGTATTTGCCCTGTTGATGACATCGTAGAAGCAACTCCATGATGTGAAGCTGTTGGTCTCAAGGATATTGTCCTTAAGAATCTGAGTAAGATCATTGGATGCGGAACTGCTGGCGACAATGTTGTCTGAGCGCATCTCGCCCCACATTGACATTCTCATTATACAATCCTGCGACTCCATAGCGGCATAAGCGCCAAGAAGAACGCTCTCTACATCGGCCTTATCAGTCCAGAAGTTCTCCAATACTACATCGTTCAACGGAACAAGTGTAAGAAAATCGTTGCAGCCTGATAATGACAGACCCAGAATCGCCGATAATGCTATATTGAATATCTTTTTCATCTTTATCTGATATTATTAGATTAGAAATTGACTGTCAGACTAAGTGTGAATGACTTGGCACGAGGTGTCTGGCTATTATCCTGAGCAAGACCCCAGCTGCCCTGCGAGATCTCAGGATCAGCACCTGAATACTTTGTGAGAACGAACAGATTGTTCATTGATGCTGAGAGTGACATTCCCTGTACACCGAAGTTCTTTGTGATCTTTGGATCAAGAGAGTATGACAGCTGGACGTAGTTCAGACGGAGCATTGAGCCATCCTCTACATAACGGTCGCTGGCTAGCCAGTTGTAACCGTAGTTGTGGAGTGCGCGAGGTACTGTGGTCTCATCGCCCTCAACACGCCATCTCCAATTGACAGAAGCGATGGAGTTGTCATTGTTGTACATCTTCTCAAGTCCCATACGGGCATTGTTGATAACCTTGTTGCCCCAACGGAAGTTGAACTGAGTGTTCAGTGAGAAACGTCCGTATGTGAATCTCAGACCGAAACCACCGGAGAGTTTAGGAAGTGTGCTACCCAGATATACGATATCAAGCTCGTTGATGTTACCATCGTGGTTGATATCCTCATAGATTGCGTCACCGCCTACGAACTCGTACTCAGCGGTCTCGCCGTAAGCGAACATCATAGGTTTGGTCTTATTCTTTGAATCCAGAATGACGTTGCCATTCTCATCCTTTACGACAGGTGCGTTGGGACCGCTTACGCCCGGAATCTCCTCAGGGCTGTACTCGCTGTACTGGTAAACGCCCAGATACTTGAAACCGTAGATTGAGCCGAAGGCATTGTTCAGCTGAACGTATGTAAGCCACTGGCCATTGTCATAGTTGAACTCACTGTTGAAACCATCAAGGATGGTAGGATCCATCTGAGTAAGCTCATTGTAGTTGTCGGAGAATGTAAGGTTACCGTTAACTGAGAACTTCCCTACGTTGATGAAGCGGTTGGCGTTCAGGTTAAGCTCCCATCCTCTGTTGCGCATCTCACCCTGGTTGGAGTACTGAATATTGCTGAAACCGGCAGAGGTAGGAATGCTGAGATTATTCATCAGAAGCTTTGTGGTGTACTTGCTGTATAAGTTAACATCAAATGTCAGCTTATCGTTGAACAGACCAACATCGAAACCTAAGTTCCACTGCTGGGCCTCCTCCCACTGCAGTTTGTTAAGACGGATGTTTGAAGGATAGATAGTAGCTGTATTCAGATATGCGTTACCTGATGAATACTTGCTGTAGTAGAGTCCCTGACCACCTGGCGAGCGTCCGTTGATACCCCAGCTCGGACGGATGGAGAGCATCGTGATCCAAGGAGCGTTGTCCTTGATGAAAGGCTCATCGCTGATGTTCCAACGTAATGATACTGACGGGAATGTACCCCAGCGGCGGCTGTCGCCGAATGCTGTTGAGCCGTCGGTTCTGGAAGTGAAGTCAACGATATACTTGCCCTTGAATGCATAGTGTGCCTGGAACAGTGCCCATACGCTTCTACCCTGTCCTGCGCCTGTGCTGAAGCTTTGGATAGTACCTGGCAGAGCGGTTGATGTAAATGTTCCTGAAGGAAGTCCGTAAATACCCTGTTGCTGGCTCTTGTCATTTGAGGACTCAATGTGACCTCTTACAAGCGCCATGAAAGAGTGGTTAGGATTGTTGAAGTGAGGAACAAATGTCAGAGAGTGCTCGGTTGCGACAGACATTCTCTTCTGAGTATTAGTTGATGAGCTGTTGTTGCCTTGTGAGTTCCATGATCCTGTATGCAGACTTGACGGCTCAAAGTTATCGGATGTGCTGTTGAACACACTGAAGTTGATCATACCCTCGTATGTGAGTTTTGTCTGGTCATTCTCCAGTCCGAGAATGTTATAGACAAGACGGAACTCAGGATTAATCTGCAGTGAGGTTGACACATTGTTTACATTGTAGGCCTGGTTAAGCGGGTTGACACCTACGTCATTTCTCAACTCCTCAGATACTACGCTGTTAAGAACCTCATAGTAAACGTCAGTATCGTTGCCAAACTCATCCTCGTAGAACGGAGAGAGGTTAGGCATACGCTTCAAGGCAGTGGCAAGGCTGGTAGGATTCTGATGGTTCTTGGTATAGGTCATATTGTAGTTGGTTACAACCTTGATACGATCTGAGATGAAGTAATCCAATGCCACACGGGTAGTGAAACGGTTAAGATGCTGAGCGATGATAGAACCGTTCTGAGTATCGAAACCGGCGGAGATACGGAAGTTTGCCTTCTCACCACCACCTGAGATTGCCAGGTTGAATGAGTGCTGTGCGCCGAACTGCTTTACAAGTGACGGCCAATCCGTATTATCATTGAACATATTGTACTCTGACCAACTGGGATCATAGTTGATCTCATTGATGTTTGCGGCATCGTCGCTGAGGTGTGGGTTGAAGTAGCTCTCCTTGAGGAACATTGTGTACTGGTCACCATTCAGAAGCTTGTAGCTCTGCGGCTGCCAGGTACCGTTCATACGATAGGAGAATGTGACACGGGTCTTACCGCGTGTACCACGCTTTGTCTTGATCTCGATTACACCGTTGGCACCCTGTGAGCCCCAGATACCTGCTGATGAGGCATCCTTAAGTACAGTGATACTGGAGATATCCTCCGGGTTCACATTAAGAAGCTGAGCGAACTGCTCCTCGTTGGCGGTGGCATAGTCAATCTCAGACCTGAAGTCGTTGTTCCAAGGAACACCATCAACTACAATCAGAGGGTTGGAGTCACCGGTAATGGTGGATACGCCACGCAAGTGCATTGTTGAGCCTGATCCAAGGTTACCGTTGTTCATAACGATATCCAGACCGGAGATACGGCCCTGAAGAGCCTCGTCGACTGTTGTGATACCCAGTCCCTCAAACTCCTCCATTGAGATACGCTGTGCGGCACCGGAGACCTCGCGCTCAGGAATTGCAAGACCACTGGACTCGGTCACACGGTCAGCCCTGATGACAACCTCCTCGATTGCCTGCATATCCTTAAGAGTAATATCAAAATAGGTCTTGTTCAGTGGCAGAAGAACTGTCTCATAACCAACGTATGATACCTTCAGCTTGTCATTAGGGCTGCCAAGACGGAAGGAGAACTGACCATTAATATCGGTAATTGCGTGTGCGATGATACGGTCTGAAGCGTCAACCTCTATGACGTTAACCATCATCATAGGACCTTCGCTGTCAGAGATGACACCGCTGATGACATCACCGGCCTTCTGAGCGAAAACAAATCCCGGAAGCAAACCAAGAGCCAGAGCTGCGGCTCCTTTCATTATTCTATTTATCATCTTTTTCATTTTCCTTTAGTTTGCCGGTTAGAACTTATAATAAGTGAATTCAATTCCATTGTTCAAAGGAGAGTCAATCAGGTGAACAACTGCGAATGAGGATGTCTCAATGTACTTGGCACTCTGACGATTGGCATCGTACTCAATCTCACGGCACATATTGTTGTAATACTTGGCGTCATCGGTCAATACCTTATGGGTGATACCGGCGTAGTCAACAACTGTAATACCAGAGTCATCGGACTTGACAGCGAGTTTCTCAAACTGAGATCTGCTGTTCATATAAGCGGTCTCGAAGTGAGCGTAAGGATCTGAGCTGTGTGAATCCATCTTCAACTCACCGCCATAGTATACGGAATTATCCTGGATATGATATTTGACGAAATTATTAAGCTGGCCATCCAGAACACCAGGGAGAACCTTTCCAGTTGTCTGATCCGTGAAGGCGCCACCTGCATTCACATAATATCCATACTCATAGGCCAGGTCATCGTCTGTAGTAGCCTCAGCATCGAGCAGGGCGACAGCCTCTTTCCAGAACGCGCTGTAGTTATTGTCAGACTCATTCCAAATCTGGCAGGAAGGATACTTATCCTGCTTGAGTTTCTTTACGATGTCTGTTCTCAGAGCCTTCGAAAGACGAATCATTGCAGTTCTGTAAGCAGCTGAATCCTCAGCCAGAGTCTGGTAATACTCCTCCAACTCATCAATCATAGTCCAGTTAAGTATCTCCTTTGTCTGATAAGCCTTGTTGAGTGACTCAGATGAGGGAACATATACTGTATAGTGATATGTGTTGAATGTCGATACACAGTCGCCGCCCATAGCGTGACCGTTTCTCTCATTCTGGAAGAATCCGGACATCAGATTGTAGAACTCGTTGAACTTAGGTCTCTCCGGATCAGTAATGACGTCATAGACTGTATTGTATGAGGTAAGAAGCGGCTCATCTATCATATAGGTGACACCGTTACCCTGCCAGAGTGTAGTCATATCATATATTGTGGAGATGGTGGCTGGCTCACTAGTCTCAGACTGGAAACCACCCCATACGTGATTGCTGGCAACGTCAACCTTGACCGTACCACGACCCTTGGTCTGATAGTATGTATATTTGTTGCGGACATCACCAATTACGATATGGTAGTCAAGGATATCCTCAAGGCGGTCAATGACCTCACCGGCCTCGCCCTTATCCTTGTTTCCGATGGATGCGGTACGAATCCAGTTGCCAACTGACTGCTCTTCCAGATTATATTCAAATATCTCGGCTTTTACTCTCTCGCTCAGAGGAGCCTTCTCATCATAGTAGAAAGCAAACAGCTGAGTATATTTATTAGCGGCAGATACCGGATCAAGATAAAGAAGAACCGGACGTCCTGCTATTGAAGGATAGTCACTCACACCAGGAACAATCTGACTCTTCGGTACAAAGAAGCTGTACTCTGCGACCATTGAGTTCAGATAAGCGTCGAATCCCAGGTTGTCAATTGCCCAGTTGATGATTTTCAGGGTGTCATTGACAAGAGTCGGGAATGATACTGAACGATAGGCAGTCGGGCTGAATACCACATTTGTGAAATAAACGGCACCGTTGCAGCACATCTTTACACTATCAATATTCTCAGGCTTAATGCCCATAGGATCGTTTGCATCGTCAAGTACCGTAGCGAACTTACTAGGTACAGAGCTGACAAACGAGTTAAGCATATTGTTGTTGAGAAGCTTTACGATAACGTCGTCTGGAATGCTGTCCATTACCTGATAACGCTCCTTCAACGGGTTGACCTTGCCGGTCTCGGATGAGTTCCACCATGCGTCCATTGCGGCATCACTTGGAACAAGCATAACGCCCATATTCTGCTGCATGGCCACATTTGAGGTAGTTGTGGATGAGGTAGCTGAATAGTATGTATTCCAAGCCGGGTCAAACTTAAGCACTCCATTGGCAGACTTTCCGTAAGCATCTGTCTCCAGAGGTCCGGCTGAGGCGCCATCGTGGGAACGCTTTGAGAAGAATCGCATCTGATAAAGAGTATCAATGTATGTACCCTTCAAGGAATCGCCATACAGACGGTTGAACTCGTCTCTCATTGTCTTACCGTCATCGCTGAGTGAGCCAAACTGATAATAAGGCGCGCTGAAACGCTCAAGCAATGAGCTGTACTTGCTTGTATTAGGATTGGTCCTCAGGTATTCAGCCATGTTCGGCAGAGGATAGATTACATCCTCCATAACATGAACGAATCCGTTGAAGCACTTGATATTCTGCTCCTTGATTCTGGAACCGTTTACGCTGGCGTCACCTGGCTGATATGCAGGAATAGCCTTACCTCTGCTATACTCGCCCTGATTAAAGAGGAAGTCATAGTCAGAGTTCTGGATTTTCTTCATCTGCAAGAACTTGTAGGTAAAGAATACCATAGGCTTGTTAGTCTCATCAGTCATAATGTACACACCATCACCTGATTTCAGATGATTCCAGTATTTATTGGATGGCATCGACTGCGGTTTCATAAATGGAACAGAGTCCCATATTGATGATGATACAATTCTTCTCATACAGTCGCCCTGAAGTGGAGGCGTGCCCTCAGTACTTGAAAGCATCGCTACCTGATAGACGTTGTTCAGCATTGAGCCATAGAGCAACATCTTCTTCTGAGCCAATGAGAGATCCTCATAGCCTCTTACCGGTGTACCATCAGCTTTCTTGAAAACTCCAGACTGATAGAAGCGACTGAAAGCATCCTCATCGGCTACAAACAATGTCTTACTACCGGTCCTCATCAGAATATCCTTGTAGTTCAAATCATTAATGAGCTTCACATAAGTGTCATAATGATTGTCTTGCAGATACTCATAGATACTCGCGCCAAGCCATTCAGGCGTGCGCTCTTCCAGATCATACCTTTCACAGGAAGCTGTTCCAAACAGTGTAGCGGCCAGCACAAGCAAAGCCGTCAACAAATTCGGGCAGTTCCCTCGAGAATTGATTTTTTTCATCTACTTAATATTTATTATTATTGTTTGTTTCCTTTTCAATGCCACCTTATATAATATAACGCGGCTGCCTCAACATCAATCCATTCCCTCAATTGTCTTGATATGGCCTTCGGCATCGTATTCCAGCTCGCAGACCTTAAGGCTACGCAACCAGGACTTGCCACCTGACGGAACACTGTCGTGGTGGAACAAATACCATTTGCCCTTGTATTCGACAATTGAATGATGAGTAGTCCAGCCCACCACAGGAGTCAGGATAACGCCCTGATATGTGAAGGGACCGTAAGGATTGTCACCGATTGCATAACACAGTAAGTGAGAATCACCGGTTGAGTATGAGAAGTAGTATTTCCCTTTATACTTATGAACCCAGCTGGCCTCGAAGAAACGGTGTGGGTCATCGGCTGTGAGCGGCTTTCCCTGTGCGTCAACAACAAGCACGGGCTTGGGCTCCTCAGCATACTGCAGCATATCACCTGAGAGGCGGACCACACGGCTGGGCAGGGCAGGCTGTTTTCCACTGGGAAGAAGCGCGCTGTCAGGAGTATTGTTGACAGCAGGATCCTCAATGCCGATATTGTCACGATAGCACTGAAGCTGACCGCCCCAAAGACCGCCGAAATACATATAATAGTTGCCGTCATCATCCTTGAGTACGGCCATGTCGATGCTGTAACTTCCGTGTATAGGCTCCTGTTCAGGAATAAAAGGACCGGCAGGATTGTCGGCAATGGCAACGCCCTGACGGAACACGTCGTTCTTGTCTTTCATCGGAAAATACATGTAATACTTTCCGTCCTTCTCTGCCACGTCGCAGTCCCAAAGCTGACGGCCGGCCCAAGGTATATCCTGCAAGTCAAGGACTTTACCGTGATCTACGACCTCGCCATTCATAACATCATCTGTTGACAGCACGTGATAGTCTTTCATCACATACTGATCGCCATTGTCGTTCTCAACATTCTCACACTCCCAGTCGTGAGAGGGATAAATATAGAGTCTGCCATTGAACACGTGGACTGACGGATCTGCCATATAATCGGCTGGAAACAGATAACGCTTTTTCATATCTTCTCTAATTTTTATTTTATTATATTCTTTAAAGCGGTCAAAGATAGCCATTTTTTCTTTTATAACATTTTTTTTGCATTTTTTTTTGCTTCCAGAGCATTCAAAGACGCATTTTTAACATTACGCGAGATGCGCCACTTCATTACAGGAACAATGCCGGACAGCGACGCCACATAGCCTGGCAAACAAAAAAAAGGCGCCTGAACGACGCCTTTTTCCTCATGCCTGCAAGGTTCTTCACAGAAGCTTCAGGCCATACACGAAAGTCAATTACTAACCAAATATGTGCATGAAAACTTACGATGCAAAGATAGCGCGTATGTGTTTTCCGGCATTTGTCTTGTGTAACGAATGATTTCGGATTTGTGCCAACTTGCATAATAACGCCGATGAAATGGCAATACTTGTGTCATTTTTGTTCGGATTTGTACCAAATCACAAGTTTGGTTAAAAAAAGCGGAGACGCATACGCATCTCCGCCCTCTGCTGTCGTACGAGGATTCGAACCTCGACAAACAGAACCAAAACCTGTTGTGCTACCATTACACCATACGACAATCCAGATAAAGGCTCCCCCTCGGGAGCGACTGCAAAATTAACGGATTTGTTTTATCCGGCAATCAGCAAATAGTAGTTTTTCTTGCCGCGTTGCAAAATAATGTATCTGTCGTCAACCAAATCGGCTGAAGTGAAGATATGCGCGTGGTCATACAGTTTCTCTTTATTGACCTGAACACCTCCGCCCTGCATCATTTTCCTGGCCTCGCTCTTTGAGAAGAACACCGGACACACATCAGTCAGGAAGTCCGACGCCTTGATGCCCTCATCCAGCACACTACGCTTGAATGTGTACTGCGGCACGCCTTCAAATACAGACAGGAGCATCTCCTCGCTTATCTGGCCAAGCTCTTCTTTTGAGCCACCGCCGAAAAGTATGTTTGACGCCTCCTCTGCAGCCTTGTACTCAGCCTCGCCATGTACCATAGTCGTGACATCCTTGGCAAGACGCTTCTGTATCAGACGTAGATGCGGAGCGGCATCGTGCTCTGCTATGAGAGCCTCGCACTCCTCCTTCTCAATATTGGTAAAAATCTTTACATACCTCTTAGCATCCTCATCACTGACGTTAAGCCAGAACTGATAGAACTTATACGGTGATGTGTATGACGGATTCAGCCATATATTGCCACCCTCGGTCTTTCCGAACTTAGTGCCGTCAGACTTAGTTATCAACGGGCAGGTCAGCGCGAAGCATTCTGTGCCGTTTATCCTGCGTATCAGTTCGGCGCCTGTCGTGATATTACCCCACTGGTCAGCGCCGCCCATCTGAAGCTTGCATCCCTTGCGCTCATTGAGATACAGGAAATCATACCCCTGAAGCAGCTGGTATGTAAACTCCGTGAAAGAGAGGCCGTCGCGTGCCTCGCCATTGAGGCGTCTGCGTACTGAGTCTTTCGCCATCATATAGTTTACAGTAATATGCTTGCCTATGTCGCGCGAAAACTCCAGGAATGTCATATCCCTCATCCAGTCGTAGTTATTCACCAGCTCGGCCTTGTTAGGCGCATCGCTGTCAAAATCAAGGAATTTGGACAATTGCTCCTTAATACATTCCACATTGTGGCGCAGAGTATCCTCATTCAGCAGGTTACGCTCCTGAGACTTGCCACTCGGATCGCCAATCATACCTGTAGCACCGCCAATCAGCGCGATAGGCTTGTGACCGCAACGCTGAAAATGACGAAGGATCATAATACTGCACAGATGGCCGATGTGAAGTGAGTCCGCCGTCGGATCAAAACCAACATAAGCGGTTACCCTCTCCTTAGCGAGCAGCTCATCAGTTCCAGGCATAGTCTGATGAACCATACCTCTCCAAGTTAATTCTTCCAGAAAATTCATATCCTATATTATTGTTTGTATTTCTATTTCCTGCAAAGTTACAATTCTTTTTCTTACCGAGCCACCGGGATGCCTAAAAAGCGGGACACATTATGGGTGGCAGCCTCTCTCACATCATCAGCACTCACTTCCAGCGACTGCGCGACAACGGAAATCACGTCATCAATATCGCATTGACCGTCAGTCTCAACGAGCAGATTCGCCATTCCCGCATATCTCAGAGCCTCAGCATTGAAACGCCTGCCGAACGAGAGCGCCATACCCGAGTCCATCAGCTGAGAGGCCAACGCGGCTCCACCACGGAACCCGTGTACAAGCCAGGGCATATCAGGCGACAGATTCTTTCTTATGCGCAAAAGACGGTCCGCGCCCCTTACCATGTGGACAATCAATGGTTTGCGAAGCCGCTCAGCCAATTCCGCCTGAGCGGTGAAGACGCGCTCCTGTATCTCTGCCGAAGGCCCACGAAGCAAATCAATTCCCGCCTCACCGATTGCCAGAACGGACGGATTCAACGCGACACTCTCAAGCCAGCCAAAGCCTGTAGTGGCATTCTCCTCAAGAAACCAGGGATGAAGTCCTGCCGAGCAAAAACAGCCCGAGGGAGGTTCCTGCCCGTACTGAAGAGAGTAAAGAGCACTTTCCGGCACGGCAGGAAAGATATGTGTATGTATATCCAGGATTTGCATTTAATCAGGAACAGGATCATAGCCAGAGCCGCCCCCTGGACGACAGCGCAGAATCCTTTTCATAGCAAGCCACAACCCTTTGA
The DNA here is from genome assembly GCA_937898885.1 of uncultured Bacteroidales bacterium. Classification (GTDB taxonomy): domain Bacteria; phylum Bacteroidota; class Bacteroidia; order Bacteroidales; family Bacteroidaceae; genus Colenecus. Next base: position 98,224 of record CALDKD010000013.1, read on the forward strand.
AAGGGCCGTGCTTGCGTATAGCCTGAACGGCATACTCCGAGCAGGTAGGCGTAAAACGACAGGATGGAGGTGTGAGCGGGGATATGCAGAATCGGTAAAAATAAATGGGGAGCAACAGCAACCAGCCCAGCAGTTTTAAGAAAATTCTATACACACGCACAAAAAAACCGCTCATATTGCTCATGCTTTGGACTCCTGGCAAAGCCTTTCGTTCAGTTTCTCCACAATTCTGTCAAACCGTTGGGAGAGCGGCTGCCCCGGCCATAAGCTGACGTCACAAAAGACAAAAGCGAGATGCAGTTCCACTCCTGAGTCGGGAAGAGACAAGCGAAGCGATTCCCTGGAGTGTCTGTACATATCGCGCAGCTGACGTTTCACGCGATTCCTGCAGACAGCTTTTCTAAGCCGTCTCTTTGGGACACTGAAAAGCACGACGATATCCGATTCCTCTTCAGAAGGACATAAGCGATAGACAGCCCGCAAGGGGAAACAGGAGACGGATTTGCCTTCCGTGAACAGCCTGTCTATTTGTGTCTTGCCACAAAGACGCTCACTTTTATTAAATGTCAGCCTTTCAGACATAGATATAAAAAAAATGGGCTGGAGGAACAGAACTGACATCCGCCTTACCAGCCCATATGGAAAATTCAGGTTTACTTCAGTTTGCTCAGGTACTGGTCAATGGCGGCAGCCATAGATGTAATGCCTGGAGCCGGAGCCTTTATATCCAGACGTAGTCCGGCATCCTCGACAGCCTTTGCCGTGACATCGCCGAAGCATCCAATCAAAATATTGCCCTGTACGAAATCCGGGGCGTTTTTCATCAATGAGTCAACACCGGCAGGGCTGAAAAAGACCATCATATCAAAGCCGTCAAGCTCTCCCTTCTCAAAATCGTTGCTGACGGTACGATACATCATAGCCTCTGAGTGGGATATTCCGTTGTTGTCAAGAAGGCTCTTCAAATCGCCGGTATGGACATTTGACACAGGAATGAAATATTTCTCTGTCTTATGGCGCAGAATAGCCGGCATCATTCCGTCAACCTTGCCGGTCTCACCAAAGAACACCTTGCGCTTTCTGTACTGAACATATTTCTGTATGTAGTTCGCCACCTGATCTGAGATGCAGAAATACTTCATATCGTCAGGTATGGATATTCGCAGTTCTTTACTCAACTCAAAGAAATGATCCACAGCATGGCGGGATGTGAACACAATGGCTGTATGGTCAAGTATGTTAACCTTCTGCTGGCGGAACTCTTTCGCTGTAAGACTCTCCACCTTGATGAAAGGACGGAAAACCACCTCCACACCATATTTATCACGCAGGTCAAAATAAGGAGACTTGGTTGAGGCAGGCTGAGGTTGCGAGATGAGAATCTTCATATTGATATTACTTATTCCTTATACTAAAAAAGCTGCTCTGAAAGGTCCTTGAAAAGAGCCGTATATTTGAGCGCACAAAAATAGACAAATAATGACAAATGAGCAAGGAAACACCTATTAATAAATCAAAAAGAAAACTATGGCTATCTATTTGGAGCCATTTTGCCAAGTCCGGTATCCCATTCAGGCGTTTTCCGCAACTGATCCATAACAGCAGCCGGATCAGAGGCCACAGACCACAGCTCAAGATGTACCGGGCGCATAAAACCCTCGTCTGACTGACGCTGAAGGTGCTGTAGGAAATAATCAAAATAGCCATTTGAGTTCATTATGACAACAGGGCTTGACAAGAGTCCCAGTTGTTTCAACGTCAGCACCTCAGTCAATTCATCAAGAGTACCGCATCCTCCAGGCATAGTAACTATGGCATCGGCCAGCCCGAACATTCTCTGCTTGCGCTCGTGCATGGTCCCGGTCACCACCACATCCCTGATACCTTTGTGAAGCCACCCGGCCTCAATCATAAATTGAGGAATCACGGCAGTTACCTTGCCGCCAACGCTCAACGCGCCGTCCTCAACGCCGGCCATAAGTCCCATTGAGCCTCCACCGGTAACAAGACCTATTCCATTGAGGGCAAGCAGTCTTCCAAGCTCAAAAGCCTGATCAAGGTAAACCTGAGCTGTATTCGGACTGGAGGCACAAAACACACAGACACTTTTAATATTCTCCATAAGAGCACATATATACAAGGTAATACATACGAAAAAAGCCGCAACCAAAAGGCGCGGCTCTTTCTGAGGTAAGACAGCCTTACTTGCGCAGTCCCAAAGCCTTGACAATTGCGCGGTAACGCTCAATATCCTTACTCTTAAGGTAATTGAGCAAAGCGCGACGCTTGCCTACCAGCTGGGTCAGAGCCCTTTCAGTGCTATAATCTTTACGGTTCACCTTAAGGTGCTCCGTCAGGTGGGAAATACGGTATGAGAACAGGGCTATCTGAGCCTCAGGTGAGCCAGTATCCGTGTTAGACTTTCCGTACTGTCCAAAGATCTCTTGTTTTTTCTCTTTGTCTAAATACATTTCTCTCTTTTTTTTATTTAGCGGGCGCAAAGTTAGGTCTTCTTTTTATCTTAACCAAACGATTTCTTGATTTTTTGCCGTAACTTTGCAGCCGAATTAACAAGAAACGATGGAAATAAGGAACATTGCCATTATCGCGCACGTAGACCACGGCAAAACCACACTTGTGGACAAGATGATGATGGCCGGTAATCTCTTCAGGGAGAACCAGGCCAAGGGTGAACTGATGCTTGACAACAACGATCTTGAGAGGGAAAGAGGAATAACCATTCTCTCCAAGAACGTGTCTATTATTTATAAAGATGTAAAGATTAACATCATCGACACTCCAGGCCACTCCGATTTCGGAGGAGAGGTTGAGCGCGTGCTCAATATGGCAGACGGTTGCATTCTGCTGGTGGATGCCTTTGAAGGACCTATGCCACAGACAAGATTCGTTCTCCAGAAAGCACTTGAGATTGGTCTGAAACCGATTGTCGTAGTAAACAAGGTTGACAAACCCAACTGTCGTCCGGAAGAAGTCTATGAGATGGTGTTTGACCTGATGTTCGCATTGAATGCCACTGAGGATCAGCTTGACTTCCCGGTACTTTACGGCTCGGCCAAACAAGGCTGGATGAGTGAGGACTGGAAACAGCCTACAAGCAACATACTGCCTCTGCTCGACGCCATCATAAAGTATATACCGGCACCCAAAAAGAAGGAAGGCTCGCTGCAGATGCTTATCACATCACTCGACTACTCCTCTTATACCGGACGTATCGCTATCGGACGTATCAACAGAGGTACCATCAGAGACGGTATGACCTGCTCACTGGCTCACCGCGACGGAAGCATTGAGAAGGTAAAGATCAAAGAGCTGCACACCTTTGAGGGTATGGGACGAAAGAAGACTGCAGAAGTGGGTTTCGGTGATATCTGCGCCATTGTAGGACTGGAGAAGTTTGAGATTGGCGACACCATCTGCGATTCCGAGAACCCGGATCCGCTTCCTCCTATCGCCATAGATGAGCCCACAATGAGCATGCTCTTCACCATCAACGACTCTCCGTTCTTCGGCAAAGAGGGCAAATTTGTAACATCAAGGCACGTTTATGAAAGACTGATGCTTGAGCTTGACAAGAACCTGGCTCTGCGCGTCACGCCTGCGGAGGGCGATGGCAAATGGATTGTAGCCGGACGTGGCGTGCTTCATCTCTCCATTCTTATTGAGACTATGCGTCGCGAGGGATACGAGCTTCAGGTTGGCCAGCCTCAGGTAATTATGAAAGAGATTGACGGACAGAAGTGCGAGCCTATAGAGGAGCTTACCATCAGTGTACCTGAGGAGTTCAGCAGCAAGATGATAGACCTGGCAACCCGTCGCAAGGGCGATATGACATCGATGGAGACTCAGGGCGACCGCGTTATCATTACATTCGACATACCGTCAAGAGGCATCATCGGACTACGCACCAATGTGCTTACAGCATCTCAGGGCGAGGCTATTATGGCACACCGTTTCAAAGAGTATCAGCCTTACAAGGGTGATATTGAGAGGCGTACCAACGGCTCAATGGTAGCAATGGAGACCGGCACCGTGTATGCATACGCGCTTGACAAGCTGCAGGACCGTGGCAAGTTCTTTGTCAACCCACAGGAGCAGGTCTATGCGGGTCAGGTTGTAGGAGAGCACGTTCACGAGAAGGACCTCGTAGTAAACGTGACAAAGGCAAAGCAGCTTACCAATATGCGTGCCAGCGGAGCTGACGAGAAGGCACATATCGCACCACCTGTGGTATTCTCACTTGAGGAGGCTCTTGAGTACATCAAAAACGACGAGTACGTGGAGGTTACTCCAAAGAGTATGCGTATGCGCAAGGTTATTTTGGATGAGCTGGAGCGCAAGCGTGCCAACAAGTAACAACTGATAATGAGTAAAAACCTCTTCCTTGCCATCCTGGCGTGCGTGACGGCATTCGCCGCCTGCTCAAGGCAGTCGGATAGTTTTGTCCTGCACGGCACAGTGACAGGAGGAGGGAACGACTCCATACTCGTTACAGGTATGGACAGCCGTTATGACCGTGTGGATACCATACGGATGGAGAACGGACGGTTCACCTATTCCTGCGATGTTGATACTGTAGTACCGCTTATTTTGCTCTTTCCTGATGGCAGGGAGGATGTGGTATTCGCCGAAAAGCATCTCACAGCATCTTTTCTCAAGGACTCAACAGACATACCTGCCAGAATTGAAGGCGGCGAGAGCAACCTTCAGCTGGCACAGTTCCAATCTCACTTGTCCGGCAATGCCACCCCATCAGAGATCATAAACCTCCTAGACAGTTTCATAGTCAACAATCCATTCTCGGAAGTCTCACCTTATCTTATATATAAGTATTACTTCAGGGAGCAGATTATCAGCGAGCAGCGTACCATAGCGCTTATGGACAAGATGAGCGGTCTGATTCAGGACAATACCTTCATTCTGGGATTAAGACAGGAACTTAACAAAAAGACCAGAAACGTCGTGCAGTTAGAGAACAGGAATCTGACCGATACCGCATTCGTATCGCTACCACTTAAAGAGTGTTTCGATTCCGGCTACCAGCTGATATGTTTCTGGGCATCATGGGATGAGGCAAGCCACAAGGCGCTGAAGGAGATGAGTGAGTTGAGAGACAAGTACAAGAGAAAAGAGCTTTCACTTGCAGGAATATCCATAGATTCCAACAAGGAGAATTGGAAAAGAATCGTCATTGAAGACAGTCTTGACTACAGGCAATATATCGATGCCGGAGGATGGCAAGGCCCAATCGCCTCACAATTCGAGCTCAGGGAGCTTCCATACTATACTCTGCTGGGACCACAGCGGAGAATTGTAGATAAAGGTAACTCACTTGAGTCCATTGAGCGACGTATCTCACTATTAAACGACAAGGACAAAACAAAGAAGAAACCTGCGAAGACACCTGCAAAAAAGTAAATAACTAATCAGGCTTGACACAACACAGACATTTACAATGAGCAACACTAAATCTGATACGAGTTATGTTAATCAAAGTTTTTGGAGCGGCTGTCCACGGGATAGACGCATTCGTGGTGACCATTGAGGTAAGCACCTCGCGTGGAATCAAGTTTTTTATGGTCGGGCTTCCGGACAATGCCGTCCGCGAGAGTCACGAGAGAATTGTCTCGGCGTTTCAGAACAACGGCCTTAAATTTCCATCTTGTCAGACTATAGTAAACCTGGCGCCCGCCGATGTCCGCAAGGAGGGTACGGCTTATGATTTGCCGCTGGCCATAGGAATAATGGCGGCAAGTGGTATGATTCACACGGAGATGCTCGGGAAAAGCATCATTATGGGAGAGTTAGGCCTGGACGGAGTGCTCCACCCTGTCAAAGGCATATTGCCAATGGCCATCAAGGCACGTGAGGAGGGATTCGAGAGTATGATTCTGCCAATAGACAATGCCGATGAGGCGGCACTGGTTGACGGACTCAGAATTTATGCCGCCACCAACCTGAGGCAGGTAGCGGAATTCCTTGATGGCAAAAGTTGTATCAGCGAGTACCACAGAGCCTGTACGTTAAATGGAACCAAATCCGCCGGAGATACTCCCGATTTTTCTGATGTACGGGGTCAGGAGAGTGTGAAAAGAGCATTGGAAGTCGCCGCCAGCGGCGGACACAACCTGATTATGATCGGGCCTCCTGGAAGCGGTAAGTCAATGATGGCCAAATGTCTTCCATCCATATTGCCTCCGCTCACTCCGTCCGAGAGTCTTGAGACCACAAAAATCCATTCGGTAGCCGGATTGTTGAGGCCAGACAGCCCTATGCTTCTGGAGCGTCCGTTCCGAAGCCCTCATCACACAATCTCGTGCGCCGCCTTAGTGGGAGGAGGCGCCAACGCCCAACCCGGGGAAATAAGCCTTGCACATAATGGGATCCTCTATCTTGATGAGGTTGCGGAGTTCCCTCACAGCGTTCTGGAGGTGCTTCGTGGACCGTTGGAGGACCGTAGCATTCACATCTCACGCATCAAGTACAATGTGGTCTATCCGGCCTCATTTATGTTGGTCGCATCGATGAATCCCTGCCCTTGCGGCTACTATACCCACCCCACACGCCCCTGTACTTGCAGACCGGATGCCATAAGCAGATATCTCAACCGTATTTCCGGACCGCTCATGGACCGGTTTGACATTCAATGTGAGATCTTACCAGTCCAGTTTCACGAAATCTCAAAGAGAGCCGCAGGAGAGGGTAGCCCGGCAATCAGGGAACGGGTAATTCGCGCCAGGGCAATTCAGCAGGAGCGGTTCGCGTCAGTTACAGGCAACGGCACAAGCGCGCAGACTGAGAGCGGCGGCATCTTCTGCAACGCGCAGATGACCGACAAGATGATACGTAAGTATGCCGGGCCTGACCAGGAGGGAATAGAGATGCTACGCACGGCAATGGCACGTCTGAATTTGTCGGCACGCGCATACAACCGCATTCTCAAAGTGGCAAGAACCATAGCCGATCTGGATGGCTCGGAGCAAGTAAGGGCAAGCCATCTGGCGGAGGCAATCGGATACCGCAGTCTGGACCGTGCGGACTGGACATCCAGGTAAAAAATAATTTTGTACATAAAACGTTGTTTTGTACTTTCGCGCAACGGATAAAATCAGATGACGACAAGACTATTCGACCATCCGCAGACGGTATCTGAGGAGGAATTGAACAATGACCTGACGCTTCTTCCCGAATGGCGTCGCAAGGAGGCGCTCAGGTTCCGCTTTCACATAGACCGGATACTCTGCTGCAAGGCATACCTGCTGCTGGCCGATGAGTTACGCCTCAATTACGGCTTTCAGGTGAATCCGGATTTTGATTTCCTGGCTCACGGAAAACCCGTGCTGCGCGGTTATGATGATATACACTTCAACCTGAGTCATTGCCACAAAGGTGTGCTGTGTGCCGTAAGCCGCCAGCCTGTTGGATGCGATATCGAGGAGATTGTCAAGGATGTGAGCACTGACCTATGCCACCATTGTATGAGTGAGCAGGAGACAGCCGGCATTTTGAATGCAGAGAATCCCTGCGAGGAGTTCACAAGGCTGTGGACCATAAAGGAGGCATACCTGAAACTCACCGGCCACGGACTGGTGGACAATCTGCCTGCATTGCTCACTCCCCAGGTTATGCGGGAAATAGAGCTTACAACTACCGTATGCCGCGACAAAGGCTTCATCTTCAGTCTTTGCGAGTGGAGAGATTCGGATAAAAAGTGTAAATTTGCGCATTAAGATAAATCATAACATACAATAAGATGAAGGAGTTCAAGAGAACACTGGTTACATCGGCACTGCCATACGCAAACGGCCCGCTGCACATAGGGCATCTGGCAGGAGCATACATACCGGCAGACATTTACGTGCGTTACCTGAGATTGAAGAAGCAGGATGTGCTGTTCATAGGAGGAAGCGATGAGCACGGAGTACCCATCACCATCAGGGCAAGGAAAGAGGGCGTTACGCCAAAGGACATCATAGACCGCTACCACTACCTGATGAAGGATACCTTCCAGGGAATGGGCATCTCTTTCGACGTATATGGCCGTACCAGCTCTCCTACACACGAGAAGCTTGCATCTGAATTCTTCCGCAAGCTGTACGATGAGGGTAAGTTCATACAGAAGACCAGCGAGCAGTATTACGACGAGGAGGCCAAAATGTTCCTTGCCGACAGATATATTACCGGCGAGTGCCCCCACTGCCACAACGAGAAGGCATACGGAGACCAGTGCGAGAAGTGCGGAACCGCCCTATCGCCCACCGAGCTTATCAATCCTGTAAGTACCGTAAGCGGCAGCAAGCCTGTAATGCGCGAGACCACACACTGGTTCCTCCCGCTGGACCAGTATCAGGAGTGGCTTGAGAAATGGATTCTTGAGGGACACAAGGAGTGGCGCCCCAATGTATATGGACAGTGCAAGAGCTGGCTTGATATGGGCCTGCAGCCACGTGCCGTAAGCCGCGACCTTGACTGGGGTATCCCTGTACCTGTTGAGGGAGCCGAGGGCAAAGTGCTCTATGTATGGTTTGATGCGCCAATCGGCTATATCAGCAACACCAAGGAACTGTGCGACGCGCATCCCGAGAAAGGCAACTGGGAAACCTGGTGGAAGAGCCAGGACACCCGCCTTGTGCACTTCATCGGCAAGGACAACATAGTGTTCCACTGCATTGTATTCCCGTCCATGCTGAAAGCAGAGGGCAGCTACATACTGCCTGACAACGTGCCGAGCAACGAGTTCCTCAACCTTGAGGACGACAAGATATCAACCTCGCGCAACTGGGCCGTCTGGGTACACGAGTATCTGCAGGATTTCCCCGGAAAGCAGGATGTACTGCGCTATGTGCTTACCGCCAACGCGCCCGAGACCAAGGACAACAACTTTACCTGGAAAGACTTCCAGGCCCGCAACAACAACGAGCTGGTGGCCGTATATGGCAACTTCGTGAACCGGGCCCTTGTACTTACACAGAAGTATTTCAACGGAATTGTGCCAGAGTGCGGCGAGCTTACCGATTACGACCGCAATACCCTGAAGGAGTTTGTGGATGTAAAGCAGCAGCTTGAGACCCTCATTGAGAATTTCAAGTTCCGCGAGGCACAGAAAGAGGCAATGAACCTGGCCCGCATAGGCAACAAATATCTGGCCGACACCGAGCCCTGGCATCTGGCCAAAACCGATATGAAGCGCGTTGAGACTATCCTCAACATCGCCCTTCAGCTGGTTGCGAATCTGGCAATTGCCTTTGAGCCTTTCCTGCCGTTCAGCAGCGACAAGCTTCGCCAGATGATTGCTCTGGATACATTTGACTGGAACGAGCTTGGCAGCCTGAAACTTCTTGCCGCCGGCCATCAGCTGAACAAGCCGGAACTCCTGTTTGAGAAGATAGAGGACGATGTCATTGAGGCTCAGATTCAGAAACTGCTCAAGACAAAAGAGGAGAACGAGAAGAAGGAGGCTGCCGCAAAACCGGCCAACCCAATCCTTCCGGACATTGAGTTCACCGACTTTGAGAAGCTTGACATACGCGTAGGAACAGTGCTGGAGTGCCAGAAGGTCCCGAAGGCAGACAAACTGCTCCAATTCAAGATAGACGATGGTCTGGGAGGCCGTACTATCCTGTCCGGCATAGCACAGTACTATCAGCCGGAGGAGCTGGTTGGCAAGCAGGTCTGCTTCATAGCAAATCTGGCACCGCGCAAGATCCGCGGCATTGAGAGCCAGGGAATGATACTCAGCGCGCTTGATGCTGACGGCACACTGGCAGTGACTACGGTACTGAAACCAGTCAAGCCCGGAAGCGAGGTCAGGTAGGCGCTTGGCTATTGGCTGTTGGCGACCATGCGGATGGTAGGACGTTGGCAATATTAGAGGATTTTGAGGAATATTGGTATTATTTTGGCGGGGGGAAGCGGAACAAGACTGGGAGCGGTCGTTCCCAAGCAGTTCCTTACTCTGGCAGGCAAAAGCGTGCTGGAGCACTCTGTCGATACATTCCACAATCATCCACTCATTGACGAGATGGTCATTGTCTGTGCCAGCGACTGGATAGACAAGGTGTGTCAGATTGCCAGAGAGAAGCGCTGGAGCAAGGTGAGACACATCATAGCGGGAGGAGCGGAGAGATACCTTTCCAGCCTGAATGCTATGGAGTTGTATCGTACAGAGCCCGAGTGCAACCTGATATTCCACGATGCCGCCAGACCTTTGGTCAGCCCACGCATCATAACAGACACCATACGCGCACTGGACGAATGGCAGGCCGTAGATGCGGCAATGCCGGCCACCGACACAATAGTCAGCACCCGTCAGGACCAGCCGGTAATAACAGCAATACCAGACCGCAGCCTTCTCTATTGCGAGCAGACACCGCAAGGCTTCCGCAAGAGCATCATCGAGAAGGCGTACAGACTGGCCCTTCAGGACCCAGGCTTCAAATCGACCGATGACTGCGGCACAGTGGTGAGGTATCTGCCCGACATACCCGTCTTTCTGGTACGCGGAGAGCAGGCAAATATGAAACTGACATACGCCGAGGACATACCGGTATTGGAAGCATTGTACAAACAACAGAAAGCAAACGTATGAATATAGTAGTCCTCGGGCCCGCATACCCATATCGTGGCGGCATCGCACTCTTTGATGACCGCCTCAGCGCAGAGCTCATCTCAATGGGCCACAACGTGGAGGAATGGACATTCACACTGCAATATCCGGGATTCCTCTTTCCCGGCAAGACACAGTTCTCTGAGGATCTGGCTCCTGAGGGTATCACCACCCTGCGCAAGATGAGCTCCATCAACCCGCTCAACTGGATAAAGGTTGGCCGCCAGTTGAAGAGGATGAGACCAGACCTTGTAGTGGTTGCCTTCTGGCTGCCCTTTATGGCCCCTTGTCAAGGTACTATCGCACGTATAGCACGCCACAACGGTCACACCCGCATATCAGGCCTTGTACACAATATGATACCGCACGAGCATCGCCCAGGCGACAAGCTGCTGGCACGCTACTTTGCCAACTCAGTAGATGGTTATGTGGCAATGTCCGATGCCGTTCTCAACGACATTAACAAGTTTGACCAGAGCCGCCCGAGAGTTTTCTGCCGTCACCCGCTCTACGACAACTTCGGCAAGCCAGCCACAAGAGAGGAATCCCTTCAGTTCCTTGGCCTGGACCCGCAATACCGTTATATGCTCTTCTTCGGGCTTATTCGCGATTACAAAGGGCTTGACATACTGCTCCAGGCATACGCGGACAGCCGTCTGCGTCAGCAGAACGCTCGCCTGATTGTGGCAGGAGAGTTCTACTCCGGCTCAGAGAAGTATCTGGCAATGGAGAAGGAGCTTGGACTTGAGGGACTCATAGTCTGGAAGAGCGATTTCGTGCCAAACAGCGAGGTACGCTACTGCTTCGGAGCCGCCGACCTCATTGTCCAGCCCTACAAGTCAGCCACCCAGAGCGGTGTGGCCCAGATAGCCTATCACTTTGAGAAGCCGATGCTTGTCACCAACGTAGGAGGTCTTGCCGAGATTGTACCCGATGGCATTGCCGGTTACGTTGTCGCTCCCGATGCCACCCAGATAGCCGACCGTCTTGTTGATTTCTTCAAAGAGGACCGCAAAGACCAGTTTACCGAAGGCCTTCGTCAGGAAAAGAGGAAATACTCCTGGACCAATATGGCCCGCAGCGTCATCAAGGCTTCTGAACGCTAGACAGCCCTGATAATGGGTCAGAGGGACAGGTACCTTGAATCACCACAGGCCAGATACTCTATCTGGTCACCCATCAGGGATTTGAGCATCGCGTACTGCTCCTCACCCGTACAATGCATTGTGTAGAACATTGTATCACTATACCTCATCTGTTCAGAGGCGAGTAGTTCAATGAATTCAGCCTCTTCCCTCTCATTCAGTCCGCTCTTGACGAGATGCATTCCGGCAAAGACGTATGCGGGTGTTTTGCCAATAATATCCCTGGCCTTGCGTATGATGTTTACAATGCCGCGGTGAGCACAGCCGGCAAAGAGAACTGCCTTGCCACCCTCTTCTATTATAAGGTTCTGCTCGTGCCGGAAATTATCGTTTTCTTTCTCTTCCGGGCCGAACAGAAGCCGGTTGCCGGTTGGATTGCAGCAACTGCCCTGAACGTTGGCAAAAAGCGTCATTCCGCCATTGATAAGGGTTAAATCTCCACACGGCACTACTCTTTCGCTGTGCTGAAGAGACTTGTCAAGGCCAATATAGCTCAAACCGCTGTCACGTAACGAATAATGCGGCAGGAAAGCATCATTGTTAATATATACCTTTGCTTTCTGGTTCTCAGAGAGGAACGACCTCAATCCACCACCATGGTCATAATGACCGTGAGACACCACAGCCACATCCACATCGGCTACTGACAACGACAATGCCTCAGCATTACGGACAAACAACTCACCCTGCCCCATATCAAACAGGACACCCTGCCCGTCTTCCTTATGAATGAACAGGCTCAGGCCGTGCTCAACGGGCAACCCGCTGTGGCTGATATTATCAATAATTGATGTTACCCTCACTTCCTGACAGCTTATTTGCGCTGCAGCACGTAAATAGTAAAGCAGTATGGCTCTATGGTTGCGGAGACTTGCTGACCTTCGGCATTGAAAGATGCCTTTACAGGAACAATGTTGTCCGAAAGCTCAAGGCTGTTATCCTCATAAAGCTTGTTTGAAGTTAGCTTTACGCACTCCACGCCCCTAAGCAATTCTTTCTTTTTCAGGCCTGTGAAGTTGAGGGCGATGTCCTGCGGCTTGTCGGTAGTGTTGATGACTTTCACATAGACTTTGTCGGCATCGAGCACAGCACTGGCAAACAGGCCGTCCTGACCATCGGCACCTGTTACATTGGAACCATTCATAGTCAGTTGCAAGGTGTTCTGTCCCCTGTATTGGCCATACAGCTGCTGTACGTGCCAGCTTACGGTACGAACGGAATTGAGGTTATCGTACCATATCAGGTCCGGACGCCACTGCCAGCCCTCTACGTGGGCAAAGAGCGGAGCATATGTGGCCATATGCACAATGTCGGCATTACGTTCCAAGGTAGTCATAAATGCGGCCTCCAGGAGCGATGCATAGAAATGGTTCCACTTTTTGCCGGTGGCGTGGCAGGCATACTCTCCTGCGAACACCTTCGGACCATTGCGGTCATAATTGTCGTATCGGGCCCCTTGCGAGAGGAACCAGTCATACGGACGATAGAAGTGCTCGTCAACAAGGTCCGCGCCCAGTCTCTTCATCTCAGGCCAGAGGTAATCAAACTGATCACCTTCGGAATTCGGGCCAGATGAGCCTACAATCTTGATATCGGGATATTTGGCACGGATGGCATCGACAAATGGTCTCAGATGCTCCGGATAGATTGGATCCCACTGCTCGTTTCCTACACCTATGAACTTAAGGTTGAAGGGCTGTGGATGCCCCATATCGGCACGAAGCTTGCCCCACTCGGTATCTGTTCCGCCATTGGCGAACTCAATAAGGTCAAGCGCATCCTGAATGTATGGCTGGAGCTCATCAACCGGAACATGCGCGTCCGCCTTGTCATTCTGGAACTGGCAGGCAAGTCCGCAGCTCACAATGGGCAGAGGCTCTGAGCCAATCTCCTCGGAAAGAAGGAAGAACTCATAGAAGCCCAGGCCGTAGCTCTGATAATAATCAGGATAGAATCTGTGCGGGAAGGTATATTCCCAGCGGTTCTCATTGAGCGGACGGTTCTCAACCGGACCAACGGAATTCTTCCAGTTGTAGCGGGTATCAAGGTCTGTTCCCTCAACTATGCATCCGCCAGGAAAACGGAATATGCCCGGATGAAGGTCATACAGCGCCTGAGCAAGATCCTTTCTCAGACCATTCTCGTGACCTTTCCAGGTATCTACAGGGAACAACGACACGTGCTCAAGGTCAACGCAGCCTCCCCGGCCCTCAAGAAATATGCGGAGGGTTGCCTTAGGATTGGTCTCAGGGGCAGTTATCACAATCTGATACTTGGCCCACTCCTTTGAATTGACAATGATGCGATTCTGGGTATAGAACTGGTTCTCGCCCATCGATGCGGTATTCACAAGCTCTATGCGCAGTGTCTGGCTTCCGCCGTCCGGTACTCTGGCCCAAACAGAGAAACGATATTGCTCACCTTTCCTGATGCCAATTCCAAAGAAACCCTCATTGTCCAGACCAGTCCATTTATGACGATGTCCCGGCTCTACAAGCCGTACATAGTGAGGGTTGCGCTCAAACGGGCCGTCATCCCTCACCTCCACCTTACCAAACGCTTTCCATCCCTGAAGGTTGTCCTGAGGGAACTCAAAAGAGCGGTTCTTTACCAACTCGGCATAAAGGCCGCCATCGGCCGCAAAGTTGATATCCTCAAAGAAGATGCCGTACATTGTGGGTTGTATAGGAGCACCCACCTTCTTTAAATCAATATCAAACTGGCTTGTCTGCGCGCCCACTGTGAGCGAGATGCCAGCCAGTAACGTGGTAATAATAGTACTTACTTTCATCTATCATAATTTACCTGTCACAAATATACATATTAATTCCTCACCCTTAATCCAAATTTGCAAACCATAAACTATAGTATTATATTTGTAAGATAATATTTAAATACAGTAGCACTTTGATACTATCCAAGGAAATAGCCGTCTGTCTGAACCTGGCAGCCTGCAAACTCAAGCAATACACCGCATCCATGCTCAAAAAATACGGTGTAGACCTTACTCCGGAACAGTTTCTGCTGATTGATTTGTTGTGGAATCAGGGCACAATGACTCAGCAGAATGTGGCAGACACTATGCATAAAGACAAGAACTCTGTTACAAAGCTTGTTGACGCACTTGAGCAAAAAGACCTTGTGGTACGTCAGAAAGGTGAGTCAGACCGTCGTGAGAACATTCTGGTGCTGACTCCAAAAGCCATTGAGATGAAGGAAAGCGCCAAAGAGACCGGCATCTCCATACTTGAGGATATGATTCATGACATCAGCGAGGATGAGCTGAAATCCTTCCTGTCAACATTAGGAAAGCTGACGTCAAATATGGATAGATAGCACGTTATACCGCACTTATCTTTCTTGCCATTCGGGCACAGACACCCGGCAGGAACCTTTTGATTCCAACCATAAGAAGCTCCTTGCCCCCTACAAGCACCTCGCGCTTGTTGTTTTCTATAGCACGGATTATCTTCTTTGCAGCCTTTCCGGCAGAGATACCGCCATCCTGTCCGGGATCCATCAGACCATACCTCTTACCGCCTTTCACCAGAGCATTCAATGAAATGTTTGTCCTGACTCTGCCGGGGCATACTATAGTCACGCGGATTCCCTTTTCAAAATACTCAGCCTGCAATGTCTCGAAAAAGCCGTAGAGCGCGTGTTTGGCACTACTGTAGGCACACCTGAGCGGAAAACCGAACAAGCCTGCGATTGAGGTGGTCACGGCTATTTTCCCTCCGCCGGCCTGCACCATACTTGGAAGAATAGACTTAGCAATGGCAACGGGTGCGAAGTAATCCACTTCCATAATATTGCGGGCCATCTCCATCGATGTGTCCTCAACTGAGGCCCTCTGGCTTATTCCGGCATTTAAAAAGAGAATATCAATTCCGGCAAAAGCATTCCAGGCACAGGTACAGAGTTCCTCCACACCGTCAGCCTTGAGAAAATCGTAAGGAAGCACCACTACTTCCGCACCTCTCTCGCTGCACCGGCCTGCCACTTCATCAAGCCTTGCGGACGGGCGTGCAGTGAGAATCAGCCTACATCCCTTTTCGGCATACCCGTATGAGCAGGCCTCACCTATTCCCGATGACGCTCCCGTTATCCAGACTGTCATATCTATCTGATTCTCTCTCTTGACACCAGTCCCAACATTCTGAACAGAATCTTTGGCAGAGGCTTCCTGGGATTACGTTTCCTCATATTGATATTCCACCCGAGCTTTGCCACAATCGGAATTTTGTGTGACTCTACAAACTCAATAAGAGTTCCGTCAGGATCCTCAATGTATGTAAAATGTCCGGATGCCGCACCCATATCGAACTCTATGTCGCCAGGACAGCTGTCAACAGTGAATGGATGGCCTTTTGATGCGCAGAAACTGCCAAAATCCTTCATTCCGCAAACATCAAAGCATATCTGAATGAACCCTGGATCACCCCAGAACCGGCCTTCGTAAATCTTACGTGGAACTCTGTCCAATGCCTGGACCAACTCAATAGTGCTGTCACCAAAAACCTCCGAGAACCCTCCTTTACGTGGCTCTTCGGTTGTGAGAATCACCCTTCGGTACAGTTGGCTGCTTCCTGGAAGGCTCTTCCAGTCTGAGAAACTCCCGTTTGTATCACAAAGGACTTTTGTATAGCCCAATATCTCCGAATAGAATTTGACAGAGCGCTCCATATCAGACACGCCGATTACAGCTCCTACAATACCACCCATCAGGCGGTTCTCCTCAATGTAGATGCTCTTATCCTCTACCATCTGGAACCAATTGCCATAATTGTCCTGAATATATGAGCATCGTGTTCCATCAGGTAGTCTGTCTGACAAACCACCATTGAAGGCCTCAATATTGCGGCATTTCACCTTGGCCGCAAATATTCCTAAGTCACCAATTGAGACCTCAAAAGGACAGGGCTCAGGCTTTCTTTTTGAATACTGCCATATCTCAAACCCTCCACCGCCCTGAAGGCACATTGCAATCGCAGCGTGACGCTTCTGAGGTGCGTTTCCCGTATATGGAAGCATCCTTTCCGCCACCGTGTCATCCTCCAGGATTTTAATGTCAGCTCCAAATTTCTCTATGAGCCAGTTCCAGGTATCCCTGAAACTCACTGTACCCACTCCTATTTGCTGTATTCCGTTGATTTGGTATGCGCACATATTGTATAATCTCTTACCTTTTACTTTTGTGGCGCAAAAGTAGTAAAAGATATTACTAACGCAAAATATTAGCCATACGTATCTACCTTACTTAAGTAATCTTCAAAAATAACTTGGTAATATATCAGTAACTTTTACGCTTACTAAACAAAGGCATTACTAACGACATGGCAAAGGCGTTACTAACGATACGCATTTTACAATATAGTTGCATGGCTTGCATTTGAGACCTGTTCCTCTGACCCATTATTAATGAGCGGCTTGATAGACGAAGATTTCTCCGTCGTAGTGGGTTGGCATGAGCAGACTGATCTTGGACAACTTATCCAAAACACACATAACTATCTACATTCGGTTTTTCTATTGATTTCATTGATTTCCAGAACAGGAACGTCCTTCAACTTTAATGTAACATCAAGGAAGGTCGTGTCAATTGTCAGACTGACAGTCTCAAACCCAATGTATGACACCTCAATTCTATCTTTCGGGTTCTGCAGACGGAAAGAGAACTCACCAATGGAATCAGTAACGGCATGAGCGACAATACGGTTGCCGGCATCCCGTTCAACAACGTTAGCCATCATTATCGGGCCAATGGAGTCCGATACTACACCTCTGATTGTGTCACCGGCCTTTTCGCCTGTAGGGAGGGGCGTTGTCTTGAACAGGCTGTTCCCGCTCTGACGTTGCCTATATCTCTTCAGGCCCTCCTTATTATTCATATAACCATTATTGAGTATCGTTGAGCGGATTCTCAGATTATCAGGGAAACGCTCAAACAAGCTGAGGGCCTGCCGCTCATCAACCTTTCCCTCTATTGTGAGCGACTCGATCTCTATGGAGTCCATCCACTGCGGAATAACGACATCATCAGTGAAATTTAACGTAAGACGACGGATAGCACCAACCTTTTTCAGAACTTCCGGAACCTCAGCGACTTTGAGATCAAGCCCATAACCACTCTTATTCTTTGTTACAAGCTCATTCAGTACCTTTGCCTCATCCTCGCTCCTGCGTACCAGCCAGCCAATCTTGGGTGTGAGCCCGTAGCGGGCGTCCTGCTCCATTCCCACCAGTCCTGCCCACATCTCCATAGGCTCGTCGCGCTCTACCAGACCAGTCGCATCGTTCAGCTCAATATATCGGAACGGTACCTTAACCATCTCCGGAGCGAACTTATGCAGGATGTTCACGTGCTCAGGCGTACGGCCGTCCTCATCGAACGGCAGGAACTTGAGAAACCAGCCGTCAAACTCGGTGGGCGTGTCAGGACTGCAGCCACCGCCACGAACCTCCTCCGGCCTTTTAGTCTTTACTATATTCATCCAGAAACCGGTATCGGGATGGCCTTCGGATGCACGCACAAACTCCTCAAGAATAGGGATAAGCTGGTCGGTCCACCACTTCAGACCATACTTCTCAAGCTTGCGTGTGCGCACAAGAATGTTCTTCCAGTCTGCGGGAGTACCAGTCAGAGTAATATCCGGGATTCCGCACGACATATATATCACAATGTACTCAAAGTACGACTTCACGCTCTCCATCAGCGTAATCTGCGATGCCATCCGCTCATTCACGCCTGTAGTGCTGAATGAGGCAGTTATCAACTCTGCCACACCATCCTTGGTATATGTGCCAATCTCATCGGTGAAATCGCTCAGAAGCGCTTCCCAGCTCACATCAGGATTAGTAAGTGGCAGGTCACTTCGCACTACCAGATCCATCTTGCCCTCATGGCTTACCAGCAACGGGCGCATCTGCTCAGGATTGTCATTGACGTGATGCGCGAGACCCTGGCATATCAGCAGCCATATCGCATCGGGAGTAAGCGTTACAGGGCGATGGTCCGCGAATGCCTTAACCATTCCCTTGAAGAACGTATCGTAACCGAAGTAGCACAATTTGTCCGATGCGAAACTTGATTTGACAACTGAGCTGTAAGGCAGTTCCTTGTCTCTCAGAAGCGACTGGATAATCTGCTCGCCATCCGAAATGGTATAGAATGTGTCTCTGGGAGCTGGCAGGTCCTTATCCACCAGAAATGTCACCGCCCCTTCTTTCATAATTACATCATTGGCTCGTGACTGGGCGCACAATCCATCAGCTATGAGCAATGCGCCTATCGCCAAAGCAAATCTTACAAAACGGACTATTGTTCTCATATCGCTACGGTTTTGCCACAAAATTAGGTACTCGCACTATAATTTACACACGGATAAGTGTTGCAAAAACGTTGCAATTGCAAATCAGAAGACATTATCGGCTATAAGCTCCAGAAGTTCCTCACCAAACTGCTCCCATTTGGTTTTGCCGAAACCAGGAATAGACATCAGCTCTTTTTTGTTCCTTGGAGCTGCATCGGCTATATTCAGAAGGGTCCTTTGACTCAGAATGAAATAGGCCGGCACCTCTTTCCTCTTATACTGCACTTTCCTCCACTCCAAAAGGGCCTCCACCAGTTCGGGATGACGATTCTCATCGTAGATGTCGTGGTCAGCGACGTATGGAACTTCCACCCCGGCCGTAGCGCGTCTCTTGCGTTGTCTCTTAGATGTCACGCCCGCTTTTGCCGAATTAAGAATGGCCTCTACCTTGCTCTTATGATACGATTCCACCGAGAATCTGTCTGTCTGGAGTCCTGTTATGCCCTGCAGATGCACGCCGGCCTCCGCAAGCAGCTCATTGCCGTTTTCCCTAAGACGTTTGTTCGTCTCCTTATTGTCTGTCTCAATGGTGAGCATGGGAGCAATCTCAGAGACCACATCGCCAAGATTCGATGCAAAATACTCCGCGGCCTTTCTCACCCTCTCGTGCAGAAAGCTGTCACCCGTATCATTGCCGCCCGATGCCGCCAGCCGCTCAATCTGCAAGCAGAACTTCTCTGACACTCGGCACAGCTCAAACACCCTCTCACTCAGGGTTGTGAGCTTCTCAGCCTGTCTCGGCGATATCTTCCTTATCTCATTCTGGAATATCCGCTCCACTCTCTCCGTACAGATTCTAAGCGGACGCAGGTCAAAACACTCCTTGAGCTGATTGAAGTAATAGGCTCTCTTCTCCGTTTCCAACGCGCCCTCAACCACCGATGCCTCCGGAATGCTCCTGCAAAAACAGCTCACGCTCTCGTTTCCGAACACACATGAGCCGGAGATGGGCGATGTCAGCACTATGCCCTCAAGCGTACGGCATCTGGACAATGCCACATACACCTGCCCGAATGAGAATGCCGAGGCGGCATCAATCATCACCTTGTCAAATGTGAGTCCCTGGCTTTTGTGTATGGTGATTGCCCACGCCAGCCTGAGAGGATACTGGCTGAATGTGCCCTGTACAATAGGCTTTATCTCATTGTCAGTGCTGTCTATCTCGTACCTGACATTCTCCCATTTCTCTATTCCCACGGTGATTTCCTCACCGTTCTCATCAGTAACGGTTATGCCATCGTCTGCATCAATATCTGTTATGATGCCGGTCTTGCCATTGAAATAGCGTCCCTGGCGGCTGTCGTTGCGTATGAACATCACCTGCGCGCCCTCTTTCAGCCGCAACCTCATATCAGCGGGAGCATTATTCTCAGGGAACACTCCGTCCAGCTCTGCATCGAATGTATATTCCTTGCCCCGCAGCTCACGGAGTTTGCTCATATTGATGCGGTCGGCGGTAGCATTGTGTGTGGTAAGCCTTATCCAGCCGCTATCATTCCTCTTCGGCTCGAAGGCCGGATCAAGACGGCTGTTCAGCGCCTGCGCCGTGAATGCGTCAAACCGTCCGTCACGCACATTGTTCAGCACACGCACAAAGCCGGCATCCTGCTGGCGGTATATGGTCTGCAACTCTATGGTCACGTATCTGAGACGGGTCATCACCTTGGCATCGAAGAAGAACGGCGATGGATATACCTGCTGGAAGTACGGCCGCTCATCATCCTTCAGAACAGGAGGCAACTGCTGGATATCACCAATCATAAGCATCTGCACGCCGCCGAACGGACGCGGGTCGTGACGAACCTTACGCAAGACATCGTCCATAGCGTCAAGAAGGTCGGCCCGCACCATAGATATCTCATCAACGATAATCAGATCAAGCGTGCGTATAATCTCCAGTTTCTCCTTGCGAAGCTGACGCTTGGCCTCAGGCATCTGATACTCTGTGACCAGCTCGCGCACATCGGGCAGATACGGACAAAGCGGCAGCTGGAAGAACGAGTGTATTGTAACACCGCCCGCATTGACTGCCGCAACGCCTGTAGGAGCAAGCACCACGAGCCTTTTGGCCGTAGTCTCCACGATATGCCTCAAAAATGTTGTCTTTCCGGTACCGGCCTTTCCCGTAAGGAACACGGATACACCGGTGTTGCAGATATAATCATCTGCCAGTTGTACAATTCTGTCTCTCATGATATCAGATTAAAAGTAATTACAATAGTCCGCGACCTTTCAGGAATGCGGTGTTGTCCGGCTCACGGCCTGCGAACCGACGGTACAGAGTCATAGGCTCCTCGCTGCCGCCCTTCTCAAGGAATGTCTGCTTGAACTTGGTGGCAAGCTCCTTGTTGAACACCTGGCCGGAGTTCACGAAGATTGAGAATGCATCCTTGTCAAGCACCTCAGCCCACAGATAGCCATAGTATCCGGCGCTGTAGCCGCTTGAGAAGATATGATTGAAATAGGTGGTGCGGTAACGCGGAACAATCTCCTTGATAAGGCCCATCTCATCACAGACCTTCTTCTCGAACTCATCAATGTTGATTCCGTCGATGCTCTCAAGCTCGTGCCACCTCATATCCAGAATGGAGGCTGCGCAAAGCTCTGTGGTCATAAAGCCCTGGTTGAATTTGAGGGCGTTGTTTATCTTCTGCACAAGCTCTGCAGGAATAACCTCACCGGTCTCCTTGTGGAAGGCATACTTGGCCAGAAGCTCTGGCTGGAAGGCCCAGTTCTCGTTGAACTGCGAGAACATCTCCACAAAATCGCGCTTAACGTTTGTACCGCTTACCGACGGATAGCAGCACTGTGTGAGCAGGCCGTGAAGCGCGTGACCGAACTCGTGGAACACAGTCTGAACCTCGTCTATGTTCAGGTACTCCTCCAGATTGCCTACATTTACTATAATCGGACGGACCATATTGCCTTCAGCATCAACATACTGCTCACGCACATTGTTCATCCAGGCACCTCCGCGCTTGCTGGAGCGTGGCAGATAATCGGTGGTGAAAATGCCAAGCAATGAGCCGTCAGCCGCAGTAACCTTATAAGTGGTGACCTTCTCAGGATTGTAAGACGGCACACCCTCAAGCTTCTCCATATTCACGCCATACAGTTCCCTCGCTGCAATGAAGATGCCGTTAACTACATTCTCAAGCTTGAAGTAAGCCTTTATCTGCTCCTCGTCAAGGTCATACTTTGCCTTGCGAACCTTCTCGGCATAATACCACCAGTCCCAAGGCTGAATAGTTGAGCCCGCAGGAAGCTTACCGTCCTTGATATCCTGATTCATTATCTGCTGCATATCGGCAACCTCCTCGTTGGCCCTGGCAACGGCAGCCTTCATAATGCCGGCAAGGAACTCATCTACTGTCTCAGCGTCGTGAGCCATCTTCTCCTCAAGGATATATGCGGCAGGATTGCTGTAGCCCATAATCTGAGCCTTCCTGATGCGCAGGCCCATCACATCCAGAACCAGCTGGCTGTTGTCATTCTCATTGCCGTTGTGACCACGCATTGTGTAAGCCTCGAACATCTGCTGGCGCAGGGCACGGTCCTCGGTGGTGGTCATGGCATTAGAATAATCCGATACGCTGATTCCGAACTTCTCCTTGAAGGCGTTGCTCTCAGCAAGGATGTTGTTGCCAATGTTCTGAGTCTTTGACGCTATCGCGGTGTTAATCTCGCGAAGCTCGTTCTGCTTGTCCTCAGGCAGACCTACGCCATCGCGCACGAAACCATCGTAATACTTCTTCAGAACCATCTGCTGCTCGCGTGTCAGGCCACTCTGGTCAGCATTGTATATGGCTGCTATGCGGTCATAAAGCTTCTTGTTGAACGAGATGTTGTCTGAGTGGGCCGAAGTAAGTGGAATGGCCTCCTCAATGACAGCGTCAAGCTCGTCAGAGCGGTCTGTCTCGGAGATATTGTAAAGTACTCCCGATACTTTGCTCAGGATGCAGCCTGAAAGCTCCAGAGGCACTATGGTATTCTCAAAGGTAGGTGCCTCGGAATTCGATGTGATGGCATCAATCTCTTTCTGCTGCTGCTCAATGCCGGCCTTGATTGCCGGAATGAAATCGGTAGTCTGAATCTTGTCAAACGGAGGAATTCCGTAAGGAGTGTCCCAATCGGTCAACAACGGATTGGTGGGTTTCTGTGTACAAGCTGTCATAGCCAAAATAGCGACCGCAACGGTCAGTAACTTTTTCATATTAAAATAATTAATGTTAATGCAAATGCAATCTATCTGTCTGCTCAGTATAATAGCGGATTATCCTCTCCAAGGCGCGCTTGCACACAGGGCAGAAGTCAGGATACCCGTTGGTGTGCATACGGCAGTCAAATGAGCCACGCCAAACACCTTTCGACATATATCCGCCTCCCTCGTACAGGCCAACCTCCGGCAGCCTGCCCACCTCCTTGCGTTCCTTGCCGGTTCTTACCGCACGCGGATTCTGCACGGGCGCAGGTGTTGGAACAGGAGTCTCAGGCGCAATCATATCCCTCCACTTGCTGTCAAAATCAACCTGAGTGGTGATGTTCTGCTCCCAAGGCTCGGTCTGGGAGTTGTAGTAATTCTCGTACTGGTCATCGTAATAATACTCGTCAGCCAGTCCGCCGAAACTATGCCCGAACTCGTGTACCACAACCTTCGCCTCGGTAGGATGGTGCGCTGCCGTAAGGGTGTATGAGTTGAAGATACCTCCACCGCCGTAGTTCTCCGTATTGGCAAGGATGATTATATGCTCGTACGGAATTCCCGCAAGCAGGTCGTGCATTCTTTTCAGTCTGAGGGTTGTAAGATACCGGTCAGAATAAAACGTGTCGAAATGCGAGCCAAGGGCCGTATTCTTCCAGACTTTCTGTTTTGGAATGCTCACGCCACTCTCCTCCGACGGCAGGTTTACCGCAATGAAATTGAAGCGGTCCCGCAGGTCCTTGAAAGGCTCGTAAGACAGGATGCTGCTTACAGCAGCCCCGGCATCGGCATAGAACAGCTCCATCTCTGCGGCTGTATAGCCCTCAGGAATGATGGCAACGTCAATGCACTCCCTGGCTGTCCCTCCCTGATGCAGGTAGCGGAACTCCGCAGGTGAGCCACCTATGGGATGTATCAGAATATCCTGCGGATCCACCTTATGGGTAGTAGTTGATACAACCTTGTTGTGGGTATCAAAAAGCTCAACCGTGATATTCACCGGAACAGCAGGCATAGGCAGAAGGAACACATTCTCGAAGCTCTTGTCAACCTGTGTGGCCTCCTCGGTCTGCTGCCACTCCTGAAAGAGAGTGCTGAACGAGTTGCAGAAAAGCACATCGCCGGTGGCGGCATCGCGCATCCATATCTGACCATTGCCCAAAAGATGCACATTGTCTGTATTGACACTGCGGCCTGCCCAGCCCGGGAAAGTATTCAACTCATCCAGATAGATCCGGCACTCCCTGGCATTCCCGGAAAACGTATAATCAACACGGAGAGTGTTGTCGGATAGCCTCTGGTCCTGACTGTAGGCGCTTGTTATGGCAAACAAAGCAAGCAGGCTGGAAAGTAACGCGCGTCTGCCCAACATCATTTCTTAAGTTTTGCGGCAAACTCCTTTGCCTTTGGAATGCACTTTGTGATGTGGTTGATGCGGGTCTGGTCGCTGGGATGCGTGCTCATAACCTCAGGAACCGCGGCAGTTCCCCCTGCCGACATCTTCTGCCAGAACGACGGAGCCTTGTCAACATCGTAACCAGCTATTGCCATTATGATAAGGCCTATCTCATCGGCCTCCAGCTCGTGCTTGCGCGAGAACGGCAACAGCACGCCATACTCACCGCCCATATTGAAGGCCAGGTCAAACAGGGCCTGGGTCTGCTCGTTGGTCTTTACACCGATAACCGCACTGGCCAAGGTGCCGGCGGTATTCAGCACGGCCTGCTGACTCATACGCTCGTTTCCGTGACGCGCCACGGCGTGGGCTATCTCGTGCCCCATAACCACAGCGATATAGTCAGCCGTGGTACAGTACGGCATAATACCCTCGTAGAACACAATCTTGCCATTCGGCATACAGAATGCGTTCACCTCTTTTGACTGCACAAGATTGTACTCCCATTTGAGCCCCTGCAGAATACTTGTCTCACCCACAGACGCCAGATAGGTGTTCAATGCCGCTGTCAGCCTCTGCCCCACCTGAGTAATCATAGCTGCCTGAGCGTAATTGGTGGAGAGCTTCATAGAGCTCATCATAGATGCGTAAGACTGATCCGACAACGATGTTATCTGGCTGTCGGGATACATAAGCAGCCTGCGTCTGCCGGTAAAGGCCACTGTGCTGCAGGACACCACTACAAGCGATACCGCAACACCAATTATTATGTTTTTGACACTTTTCCTTCTCATCCTGATTCCAGACATCAATCAGCAATAGAGTAATCCATCTGTTTCTTCTCAAGGTTGCACGATGACACATAAACCTTGATAGGGTCGCCCAGGCGATACTTCTTGCCGGTGGAGTGTCCTGTCAGACAGTAGTTGCGGTCATCGAACTCAAAGTAGTCTCCTCCAAGGGCACGGATAGGAATCAGGCCCTCGCACTTGTTCTCTATAATCTCGGCATAGATGCCCCACTCCGTTACTCCGCTGATTACGGCATCGTAAGCCTGGCCCATACGCTCGCTCATATACTCCACCTGCTTGTACTTGATGCTGGCGCGCTCGGCCTGCTCGGCAAGCTGCTCCATACTTGAGCAGTGCTCGCAATGCTCCTCGTACCTGGCCTGCGATACCGTGCGGCCTCCGCTCAGATAACGGGTAAGCAGCCTGTGCACCATAAGGTCAGGATAACGGCGGATAGGCGATGTGAAGTGCGTGTAATACTCCATTGACAAGCCGTAGTGTCCAATGTTGTCGGTACTGTAGCAGGCTTTCTGCATAGCGCGCAATGACACTGTCTCCACCAGATTCTGCTCGCGCTTGCCCTTTACATCAGCAAGCAGCTTGTTCAGCGACTTGGCCATCTCGGCATTGGAGCCTGTGGTCTTGACCTTGTATCCGAACTTCTGCACGAACTGCGCCAGATTATCCAGACGCTCCTGATCAGGCTTGTCGTGAATACGATATACAAATACCTTCGGGCTCTTGTCCTTGGGCTTGCCTATGAATTCCGCCACAGTGCGGTTTGCCAGAAGCATAAACTCCTCGATAAGCTTGTTGGCCTCCTTAGACTCCTTGAAATAGACGCTTACAGGCTTGCCATTCTCATCAATCTCAAAGTGAACCTCCACACGGTCAAAGTCAAGAGCTCCGGCAGCCATACGCTTGTCGCGCAGAATCTGCGCCATAGAGTTAAGGGTCATTATCTCCTCCCTCAGCTCATCACCCGGCAGAGACTCCTTGCCACCGGCCTGCTCACGCTCAATTATGGCTTGCACCTCCTCGTAGGCAAAACGGCGGTTACTGCGGATTACAGTCCGGCATATTCTGGATGAACGTACCTCGGCGGCCTCGTTCATTGTGAAAATCACCGAGTATGTGAGCTTGTCCTCGTCCTGACGCAGCGAGCAGAGATCATTGCAAAGCTTCTCAGGCAGCATAGGCACAGTGCGGTCAACCAGATAGACCGATGTGGCGCGTTTGTACGCCTCGCGGTCAATCACACCACCCTCAGTCACATAGTAACTGACATCGGCAATGTGAACGCCAACCTCCCAGAGACCATCCTTTATCTTGCGGATAGAGAGGGCGTCATCGAAATCCTTGGCGTCACGGGGGTCGATGGTGAATGTGGTCACATTGCGGAAATCCTCACGGCCGGCCAAAGCCTCTGCCGGAATCTCCGACAGAATCTTGTTCGCCTCCTCCTCTACCGTCTCAGGATAGGAATAAGGCAGCCCGTACTCAGCCAGAATGGCGTGCATCTCGGTCTCGTTCTGGCCAGCGGCGCCAAGCAGGTCAATAACCTTGCCTACAGGATTACGTCCGGCGCCATCGGGCCACTCAATCACCTTGACCACAGCCTTGTCGCCATTCTTGCCACCCTTCAGCTTATCGCGCGGAATAAATATATCAACATCGTTCTTATTGGCTGTAGTCAGGAATGCCATACGGCGGTCTATCTGAAGCGTTCCCACAAATGTGTCCTTGGCCCGATGCAGAATCTCCATCACCTCGCCCTCGGGAGCTGTCATAGAGCGACGCGCGAACTGCACTATCCGCACACGGTCACCATTCTGGGCACCCTTGGCATTACGCTCGGCCACCAGAATGGGAGCACTGCCATCGTCTGGAACAAGATAGTTCTTGCCTCCCGACTTGCGCTGGATCACACCCTCAAGGAACTTCTCCTTGTGTGCCAGCTGTATGCGGCCGTCAACCTCCTTCAGATAGCCGTCCTCCACCATATCCATAACCACGTCAAGGCAGAGAGCGCGCATAGGATGCGTCTTCATACGCAACTCCTCATACAGGCTCTTGATACTGACCGAAGCATCGGCATTTTCCACAAAATAGTCCTTGATAAGGTCCATCATAACCTTTCTGGTCACACGGACACCACCTTTATACGAACGTCCCATATTGCAATCATTATAACAACACGCAAGTTACACAAAAATCAGACACATTGCGCGCGATACCTAAGAAATATATCCGGAGCATTCAGATACTGGTTTTGGCGCGTATCTCCTAAGAAGCCGTTAAGTGAGTAGGCTTCGTGGAATTTTTTGTGTAAGTTTGCCATAGCTATGGCAGATATTGGGACAAAGCAGGGCATCCGTCGGCAGATTCGGGAGATAATACGGTCTAAGACACCTCAGGAGTTGAGCAGTCTGAGCGATGCGGTATGCCGCAAGGCACACCATACAGTGACGGCATATAACAGACAGCAGATGACCATACTGCTCTATTGGTCCCTTCCCGATGAGGTACAGACACCCTCATTGGTTGAGAGACTGCATCAGGAGGGGCATACCGTACTGTTACCAGTGGTTGTGGATGACATACTGCAGTTGCGGATTTATCAAGGCATTGACAAGATGCAGGCCGGCCCGTTTGGAATACTGGAGCCTCAGGGCGAGACCTTCACTGATTACAGCTCCATTGACCTTGCCTTCATCCCCGGACGCGCGTTCACCACAGACGGCAAGCGCCTGGGCCGAGGCAAAGGCTATTACGACAGGCTGCTTCCGCTAATAAACAGCCCTAAGATTGGTGTGGGCTTCCCGTTCCAGATAGTGGAGCATCTGCCTGTTGAGCCGCACGATGTGTTATTAGACAAAGTTATTAGCTAACAAAGTAATATGAGAAAGATTTCATTACTTATCACAATGACTGCCTTGATGGCGGTATGTCTGTCTGCCGGCAGCTGTCAGCCGGCCGACCCATTCACGGTAAAGACCACCAACGGCCTTGTAAAAGGTTTTGACGAGGAGGGTACAATAGCCTTCAAGGGTATTCCATACGCCAAGGCGGAACGGTTTATGCCGCCTCAGCCTGCTGACAAGTGGGACACCGTGATGATATGCGACCAGTGGGGCCCGCAGGCTATGCAGGGTGGCCGCAACTCACGCAATGAGAAAGAGATGTCAGAGAACTGCAATGTGCTGAACGTATGGACAACAGACCTCAAGGCTAAGAAGCCTGTGATGCTGTGGTGCCACGGTGGCGGTTTTGACTCAGGCACATCGGCCTGGAACCCCGGAATGGGTCTGGCCAAGAAAGATGTGGTTGTGGTAAGCCTTAACCACCGTCTTAATATAATAGGCTTCCTTGACCTGTCCGCGACAGGCGACCCTAGGTACAAATACTCAGGCAATGTGGGAATGATGGATGTAGTGGCCGCCCTGGAGTGGATTCGCCAAAACATCAGCGCCTTTGGCGGAGACCCGGACAATGTAACGGTATTCGGTGAGTCAGGCGGTGGCGGCAAGGTAGGCACGCTTATGTGTATGCCACAGGCAAAGGGACTCTTCCACAAGGCAATCATTATGAGCGGAACAATCCTGAATGTGAACAACAAGGCAATGACCGAGGAGCTTGGTCTGGCCGTCCTGAAAGAGCTTGGCATACCGGCAGACCAGGTTGAGCAGATAAACGATGTGCCATACGACAAGCTTTACCAGGCAGGCCAGCGCGCGCTTGCCGCAAGCATCGGCACACGCTCGCCAGGCACCCCTATGATGTGGGGGTTCGGCCCTACTCCCGATGGCGAGGTTCTGCTGCAGCAACCGTTCCAGCCAGACTTCGCATCAATATCAAGCGATATTCCACTGGTTATAGGCACCACATTCAATGAGCTTCAGCGTACCCAGTATGGCCGTGAGATGAGCCTTGACGATGCAAAGAGCACAGTTCAGCCCACCTTCGGTGATAATACCGACGCATACGCCACAGAGTTTGCCAAGGCCTGGCCTGACTATATTCCACAAGACCTGCCATCGGTGGATATGATGTTCCGCCCGAAGACCATCATCACTGCCGATGCCGCATCGGCCTCAAAGACCGCACCGGTATATAACTATATGTTCACCTGGAAATCGCCTATTACCCATATCTCGGCACACGGGGCAGAGCTGAATTTCTGTTTCAACACACTGCATCTGGCCGGACGGGACCTGCCGGAGCCTTCAGAGTCAGACCTACGTCTGGCCGACCGTATGGCTCAGTCGTGGGCCAACTTCGCCCACACCGGCAATCCCAACGTGGAGGGACTGCCTGAATGGCACCCATATACCGCAGAGAACGGCGAGTGCCTAATCTTCGGCCCTGAGTGTGAGATACGCAACAATTTTGACCGCAGCCTTGAGCAGATAATAGACTCGCACTGCTTCAGCAAACTAGATGCCTTCCGTGCCTCAGGCTCGTTGAAGTGACAACCGTTACAATAAACAAATTGCTCACTCCCCGGGAAAAGGAGTGAGCAATTTGTTTATACAACTGTCTGTAAGGTTACTTCTTTGTGAAAGTATCCATACCTAACGTCAGTTCCTTATCTGTCATTGAACGTATATCCAAGTAACTGGTATCACCAGTCTTGTGATATTTAGCACCCTCGCGGACATCCGTTACCGTCAATTTAACAGATGCGGAATATCTCTCGAAGAAATCATCGAAAGACAGATTGAACTCGTAAGTGAAATCATAGTCGGTTACCGTAATACGTGGAGTAGTCTCACCATCGTACAAGGTCTCGCTCTTATAGTAGTATGAGCCTTTCTTTGAGGCGGTATTGAAAATATAACGCTCAACTTCCGACCTTTTACCGGTTCTGGTAGTAACAGAACCTCCGTGTGATTCCGATTCTATAAAATTCTGATTTTCCAGAATATATTCCCAAGTACCGTTGATTGCAGACTCCCACTGTTTCGGGTCAATTTCATTCTGCTCCTCTTTCTTCTGCTCTTCCTTGTCGCTCTCTTTCTCGCAGGAGACAAATGTCAGAGACAACATTGCTGTGCATACCAGCGCTAATGCAAACGAATAAATCTTTTTCATCTTTTTGTCTGTTAATATATGAATCGCTATGCGTTTGGCTGAATCAGAATTCAGCAAAGGTACAAGGCACCGCCACGGCCAGGGGCCGTCAAGGGAGCGGAGCGACCGCGTTTGCGAGAGCAAACTAAAAAGAGGTCGCTATGCATTTGGCTGAATCAGAATTCAGCAAAGGTGCGAAGCACCGCCACGGCTAAAGGCCGTCAAGGGAGCGGAGCGACCGCGTTTGCGAGAGCAAACTAAAAAGAGGTCGCTATGCGTTTGGCTGAATCAGAATTCAGCCAAATGCATATCACCCTTCTCAGCCAGAGCCTTGTGCAGAGCAAACGCCTTCTCAAGACAATGAGAGGTCTGGCCCTTCTGTGAGATCTTAATGTAATCCCACATCAGCTGCTTATAGTCTGGATGCACGCAATTCTCGATGATGCACTTTGCGCGCTCGGCCGGTGACTTGCCACGGAGGTCGGCAATACCCTGCTCGGTGATGAGAACCTTCACGCTATGCTCGTTGTGGTCAATATGTGAGCACATCGGCACAATGGCACTGATCTTGCCGCCCTTTGCAACAGACGGACAGCTGAATATTGAGATGAATGCGTTGCGAGTGAAATCACCTGAGCCACCTATACCGTTCATCATCTTGACACCACTTACGTGTGTTGAGTTGACATTACCGTAGATATCGGCCTCGAGAGCGGTATTCATAGCGATAAGGCCAAGACGACGTGCCACCTCAGGGCTGTTGGAAACCTCTGTAGGACGCAGGACCAGCTTGTCCTTGAAGAAGTCCATATCGTCATAGACACTCTGCAGTGTCTCATTGCTTACACTCAGTGATGAGCTTGAGCCGAACTTACAGTGGCCCTCGCGCATCAGGTTGATTACTGAATCCTGAATAACCTCGGTGTACATCTCGAATGCAGGAACGCTGGGATCCTCGCCAAGAGCGCCAAGAACGGCATTTGCCACATTGCCCACACCACTCTGCAGAGGCAGGAATGTTGATGGGATGATTCCGCGCTTCAGGTCGCTGATAAGGAACTGAGCCACATTGTGACCAATCTGCTGTGTAATCTCGTCGGGAGCTGTAAAGCCACGGGCCTCATCTGGAATGTTTACCTCTACAATGCCCAGAATCTTGGAAGGATCTACCTGAATGTAGTCCTTTCCGGCACGGTCGCTTGGCTTGTAAACCGGAATCTCCTGACGATATGGAGGATCCTGAAGCTCGAAGATATCGTGCAGACCCTTGGCGCACTTTGCGTGGGCGGCATTGAGCTCAATGATGAGCTTATCGGCCAGGCGCGCTACTGTAGGAGCGATACCTACGCCTGCGGTCACCCATATCTTGCCATCGTCGGTAATATCGAAGGCCTCGATGATACCGATGTTCACCTTGCCCATAAAACCGTAACGGAGCTCCTGGGCCATCTGGCTCAGGTGAATGTCGTTATATGCGATCTCGCCGTTGTTCACAGCGGTGCGGAAGTCCTTGTTGGTAGTGTAAGGAGCACGATAGCGGATAGCGTGCTCGCGCGACAGGATACCGTCGCAGCTGTCACCGGTGGATGCACCTGTAAAGATTCCAATCTGGAAAGGCTTGCCCTGCTCGTGCAGTTCGTGAGCCATCTTGCCAATCTCGGCAGTAACTGCCTTCGGAGTACCCGCTGGCGTAAAACCACTAAGGCCGATATTGTAACCGTCCTTCACATATGCAGCCGCCTCGGCCGCAGTCATTCTTTTGAAAGCCATTTTTATATTGTTTTGGTTCTATAATTCCGTTTCAGACTGCAAATTTACATAATTATTCCCGCATATAGCATTAAAGCCGGCACAACATCATCCGTGCCGACACATCTTTCTATTTTGAGATAAACGCGCCGTTTCTTCTCTGTTTTCTGCCATATGTTTACAAAACTATCCATTTTTCCGATACGAAACACCACAAAATACATGAATAGAGGTGGAAAATAAGTAATTTCGCGGCTGATATATATGCGTACAGCAATGACAGACAACCAGACAAAGAGACTTTTCATCGAGACATACGGCTGCCAGATGAATGTGGCTGACAGCGAGGTCATAGCATCAATCATGCGGATGGCGGGATACGAGCCTGTGCAGGATATCGCGGACGCCGATGCCATTTTCCTGAACACCTGCTCCATACGCGACAATGCCGAGCAGAAAATCTGGAACAGGCTTGAGGCCCTGTATGCGATGAAGA
The DNA here is from genome assembly GCA_937898885.1 of uncultured Bacteroidales bacterium. GTDB lineage: Bacteria > Bacteroidota > Bacteroidia > Bacteroidales > Bacteroidaceae > Colenecus. The sequence goes on from CALDKD010000013.1 coordinate 131,072, forward strand.
AGAAGCGCTCCGGGCTGATAATAGGCGTGATGGGCTGTATGGCCGAGCGCACCAAAAACGAGCTGATAGAGCATCATCACGTGGATGTGGTAGCCGGACCGGACGCATATCTCTCCTTGCCGCAACTTATAGCCGAGGCCGAGAACGGAGGCAAGGCCATCAATGTGGAGCTGTCAACCACCGAGACTTATCGCGACATCATACCCGACCGCATCTGCGGCAACCACATCAGCGGCTTTGTTTCCATAATGCGAGGCTGCAACAACTTCTGCCATTACTGCATCGTGCCATATACCCGCGGACGTGAGCGCAGCCGCGACGTGCAGAGCATCCTTAACGAGGTGCTTGACCTGCGCGACAAAGGCTTCAAGGAGGTTACACTGCTTGGGCAGAATGTCAACTCATACCGTTACGAGAGCGATGGAGTGACGGTAGGATTCCCCGAGCTGCTCAGACAGGTTGCGCTGGCCGTACCTGAGATGCGTGTACGCTTCACCACATCGCACCCCAAGGATATGAGTGATGAGACACTGCAGGTGATAGCTGAGACACCGAACGTGTGCCGTCACATCCACCTGCCAGTGCAGAGCGGAAGCAACCGCATACTTGAGCTGATGAACCGCAAATACACACGCGAGTGGTATCTGGAGCGCGTAGCGGCCATCAAACGCATAGTACCGGACTGCGGCCTCACAACTGACATGTTCACCGGATTCCACTCCGAGACCGAGGAAGACCATCAGCAGACTCTGTCACTGATGCGGGAGTGCCGTTTCGACGCTTCGTTCGATTTCAAGTATTCAGAGCGTCCCGGCACCTTCGCAAGCCGTCATCTACCCGATGACATACCCGAGGATGTAAAGATACGCCGCCTGAACGAGATGATAGAGCTGCAGAGCCAACTCTCTCTGGAGTGTCACCGTGAGTGCATCGGCAAGACATATCAGGTGCTGGCCGAGGGCTACTCAAAGCGCTCACGCGAACAGCTGTACGGGCGCACTGAGCAGAACCGCACCGTGGTATTCGACAAAGGCTCATACCATCCGGGCGATTTCCTGTATGTAACCATAGAGGACGCCACATCAGCCACACTGATTGGAAAGACAATTGACAACCAATAATCAACGGATATGACTGGAAGCAATAATATCAGGCTGAGACTCATCATATTAAGTTTCCTGGAATTCGCAGTCTGGGGCGCGTACCTCACATCATTCGGACGTTATCTGGGAATCATAGGATTCGGACCTCAGATCAAGTGGTTCTTCGCAATGCAAGGCATAGTGTCGCTCTTCATGCCCGCACTTATGGGAATAGTGGCTGACCGTCATATACAGGCCCAGAAGGTGCTGGCCATATGCCACCTGATAGCCGGTGTGTTTATGATATCAGCCAGCCTTTACTGTATGAGACATTCAGAAGGTACAATCCGTTTCGCGCCACTCTTCATCCTTTACAGCATCAGTCTGGCATTCTATATGCCGACAATAGCCATCAGTAACTCCGTGGCATACAGCACGCTCACTCAGGCCGGAATGGACACTGTAAGCAATTTCCCGCCCATACGCGCATTCGGTACAATAGGTTTCATCTGCAGTATGCTGTTGACCAACTGGCTCAGGATAGGAGGAGTGGCAATGCAGGACTCATACACGCAGCTGGCCGCATCGGGCATACTGTCACTTGTGCTTTTTCTCTTCTCGCTGACGCTTCCCGCTTGTCCGGTAAACAAGAATGCAGGAAGAAAATCATTCATCGATACATTCGGCCTAAGGGCATTCACCCTCTTCAAGGAGTACCGTATGGCCGTATTCTTTATATTCGCCATGCTTCTTGGCTCCGCACTGCAGATAACCAACGCATACGCCAATACATTCCTCGGCTCTTTCGGTGCCATTCCTGAATACGCCAACTCATTTGCGGTAAGGAACTCCAACGCCCTGCTTGCCATATCGCAGGCATCAGAGACGCTTTGCATATTGCTTATCCCGTTCTTTATGAAACGTCTGGGAATAAAAAAGGTGATGCTTACCGCAATGCTGGCCTGGGTGCTCAGGTTCGGTCTTTTCGCTATAGGAAAGCCCGATATGCCAGGTGTAGTCTGGCTAATAATCAGCTGTATAGTCTATGGAGTGGCATTTGACTTCTTCAACATATCGGGCTCCATTTTCGTTGACCAGAACGTTGGAAAGGATATCCGCTCCTCCGCACAGGGATTGTTTATGATGATGACCAACGGTCTGGGAGCCTCAATCGGCACTCTTGCCGCAGGAGCCGTTGTTGACAAGCTGGTATATGAGGCACCAGTGCCATCGTGGTCTGCCACCTGGGGTATTTTTGCAGGCTACGCCCTTGTTGTGGCCATAGCATTTGCCATATTGTTCAAGCCGGAAAAGAACAATGACAGACAATGCAGGCAGCCGTCATCTCCGGATAGGATTTCCTAAGCTACTCCAGCAACTCATACGGACTCTCAGGATCTGATGTTATCATATGCGGCATTGGCGGGGTCACTGTCTCAATCTTCTCCAGCCTGCTCTCCAGAATGTTTGAGGCAGATTGCAGTGATTCCCAGGAATTGTTGTGTACCGTATTGAGCGTCTGCTTATATGAGGTGTTGATAGTAAGGATATTGCTTATGATTGAGAGCAATGTCACCACCAGTATCACAAATGCCGTAAGCCTGAATGATACTCCGCCAACCTGCCTCTCCTGTAAGCTGATTTTCCTTCCTCGCATATTCAAATTCAATATTCTTCGAAGACAAAGTTATACAGAAATAAATACCAATTGCAGGTATCTACTCAGATAAGTGACTGCCCATATGCGATGCCTCATTGCCAGCGGCATCCAGCTTGAACAACATAAGTGACGGATTATCGGCGGTACACGGACTCCAGGCACCATCCCCGGCTCCGTTAGGGTTGCCGTAACGCGCAAAGTTTGTCCAGGCGGTAAGCATTTTCCCGGACAAAGCCCAGTCGCCTTTTGTCCAGGGACGCCAGCTGTGGCGCATCGACTTGAAGAAGTACCAAAGATCAGATGAGTGGAAGGCTCCCTCCAGTCTTGTAAGCGGACTATCCTCGTCTGTGCTCTCCTGATGGGCCTTGCGAGCCTCAGGGTGCGAGTTGTCATCGGGAAGACTGCGCGCAAACTCGTATGCCCAGGCCTTGCCGCCCACAGCCTGGCGGTTCAGGCAGAAATCAATTACCTCGTCCGACATCTCGCGGTAATCGTTCATCGTATAGCCTATCATATAAGGAACATTGGCCAGAGTCCCGTCCAATGCCGCCTGGTCAAAACTCTTTGTAGATACATACCCCTCAATGACAGGATGCTGATACCCGTTGAGAAGCGACATTCCTCTGATGCCGGGGAAACCGCCGGTGGCGGAGTTGTATATCTCAGCAACAGAGAAGATGGCCTCAGTGCTGGCCTCACGCATTTTATCGAGTGAGGTATATCCCGCCCAATCCATAATGGCTTTCGATTTCAGCTCGGCCTGATGAAACTCGCTGAGGTTTGTTACAGAATCAGGAACAGTGGCTAGACCGCCTGCGCTCATTATCACAGCCTTATGAAAAAGACCACGCGCCAATGGAGACTCGCAGAGCATACGCACGCATCCTCCGCCGGCACTCTGACCGGCAAGGGTTACATTGTCTGGGTCACCACCGAATGCGGCTATGTTGTCACGCACCCACTCAAGCGACCGGATCTGGTCAAGCAGGCCGTAGTTTCCAGACGAATTGTTCCCACTCTCCTCTGTCAGTTCCGGATGCGCCAGAAAGCCGAATACCCCGAGGCGGTAATTGATGGAGACCAGAACCACATCCTTGGCTGCAATCTCCTGCCCGTCAAACTCAGGCTCAGAGCCGAAGCCCTCACGGCACCCTCCGCCGTGAATCCAAAGAATTACAGGAAGTCTGGCATCGCTCTGCCCCGGCTTGCTTGTCCAGACATTCAGATACAGACAATCCTCGCTGTAGGTGGATTCGTCACCATAACCCCATTCAGAATAGTATCCACCGTTGAATTGCGTATGCTGGAATCCCGGCCTGCCGAACTTGTCGCATATACGTACGCCATCCCAGGGAACAACCGGTTGCGGAGCCTTCCAACGTAATCCGCGAATAGGAGGCGCCGCATACGGAATACCCCTGAACACATACACACCGCTGATGTCAGTACGCACACCCTGCACCTGCCCGCCATCAATATCCAGTATAGGACAGGCTTTTTGACAAGCGGCAGCTACTGTAATCAACGCCATCAAGGCAGACATTCTGATTATATGGAAAACTCCTGTTCGCGACATAAACATTATTTGAAGAATTCACGAAGTTAGTAAAATTCCACTGCATCGGCGCAAATCCTGACACGGAAACATTGGCTCACCCGAAAAAGAGCGTGGATTTTCTGCGTTTCGTATAAAGACCGTAATCAGAGGGTGTTGCAGCAAAAGCCACAGTCCGAGACTGTTGCAACAAAGGCCGCAGCTGCAAACAAAAATGGCAGAAATCGTACTTTTCGGATGAAAATCGTCCGATTTTTTGACACTTTCCGCTATATTTGCAATGGTAAACCATGAAATCACATATCTGATGAATTGGTACGCCATGAACTTAAAACCACAAACACTTAAATCATTTTATTATGAAAAAGTCAAGGCAAGAAGTATCCGCACCTGTTGCGGCAGTGATTAATCCAAATGATGAGGGCATCAGGTTCATAGACCTCCGTGTAGATTTCGCGTTCAAGCGCGTCTTTGCGACACCCGGCAACGAGGAACTGCTCAAGATGCTCATTGACAGCATCCTGCCAGAGCTGCACGTCAGGACGCTGACTCTGGGCAATCAGGAGAACATGGGCGACAGCCAGGATGACAAGAAGACAGTCTTCGACATCAAGGCGACGACCGAGGACGGCGAGACTGT
>CALDKD010000014.1 GCA_937898885.1 uncultured Bacteroidales bacterium
ACTACAGCGCGTACCGCGACATCTGCCACAAAGTGAAGACCTCATACCGTCCCTTTGTAAGGGAGGCGGCAGGCATGATGGCTGCTTCACTCTCCTTTCCATCAGACGGAATCTTGATTCCAATGCCGTCGCATCTGGGATATGCGACCGACACCCTTGACCTCTGCAAGGAACTGTCCTCCATGACCGGTCTTCCGGTGATGGATATCCTTCACGGTGACATCCGTGAATCCATCCACAAGCTCAAGTCGCTTAACGGTGAAATACCTTCCGATTTCAGCCTTGGCCTGCGTCTTACCCATGACGTTCCCGTAGGTCTCCGTCCTCTTGTCGTGGACAATGTCATCGGCACCGGATTCACCATGAAGTCCGTCCTTGCTCTCATTCCCGAATGCATCCCTTGCACCCTGGCCGTTGATTACCGCAGATGCACGCTGTAAGTTCCCGCTATCAATCTCTTTTTTTTTTCTGCCCCCTCCGCTCGCTCCAGGCGGCCCGATGACGCTCTCCTTGTCGAAGTCCGTTGAATTGCTCTTCATCTGCTGTTTCCTGATTCCGCTTTCTCTGATGTTCCCGTCTGCAGCACGAACTGGGAGGCTGGGGGAGCGCGGTGCTGACGCTGACGTCATCGGTTTTCCACTTCTTTGGGGTCGTGGCCTTCCGCTGTGGAGCCTTTGGTCGTGATTGGACACGGGCTTGTCGTTCTTTCTACGCGCTATGCCCGTTGTTCAAGGCTGTCTTTCCCAAGTGAATGTCGCCGCTTTGCCTTCCTGGTCCGTCATGTCTGCCAAGAAGCGGCCATGCGGTGTTTTAGCTGCGTCTGTCAGAACCCTGTGTCACTGTCGGACCCGCTACGTCTGACTGCTGGATTCACGATTGCTGTCTTCATATTGCCTGTTTTCCGGGCGAAGTCATCGATTATTGTTTACCGCTACAAAGTTGGGGCGCAGCGCACCTGCGTGCTCCGGGACGACCAGGAGGTCTCTGGCCAATGACCTCCACACAAATCTTCCTTTTTCTTTTCGTCCGCGAGTTACGTCCACAAACAAAAAGAGTATTTGAGTTCCGGTCCATGGCGCTGCCCTATGCCTGCGCCCCCTTGATTGTATCGTTAATCAAATCAATAACTTCTAAAAACAGTACAATTATGAAGAAAATCGAGAACACTTTCGCAGTATCAGGTTTCGTGGGTCGTGACGCAGAGATCCGCCAGTTTGCAAACACCAGCGTGGCACGCTTCTCCATGGCAGTCGGCCGTACCGAGAAGAGCGGTGACGAGAGCACCCGCGTATCAGCCTTCATGAACATCGAGGCATGGCGCAAGAACGATAAGGCCGAGTCTTTCGACATCCTGACCAAGGGCTCCCTCATCACAGTGGAAGGCTACTTCAAGCCCGAGGAGTGGACCGATGGAGACGGCGTCAAGCATAACCGCGTCACCCTTGTAGCCACCCGTTTCTATCCGGCAGCGGACAAGGAACCGAAAGCGGAGAAACAGGAGAAGGAGAGCTGATCCTTCTCCTCCCGCTTCAATGCATAGGAGAGCGACCTTCGGGCCGCTTTTCTTTCGCTCGCTCCGGGTCTTCGGCTGCAGGTAGCCCGCATCCGGCCTTTCACACACTTCGGGACTGCGCCCGAATACTGTAAAAGGCGGGTCCCATGCGAGCAGTCACATGAGTCCTTTGGGCCACGGAAAGTGTCCTCAGTCCGATGTGACACTTCGCCTTCTGTGGGACCTGGCGGATGCGGGCAGGCTCCGCCTGTTTCAATATAATGTTATTGAAGAATAGGGTGAATGTGATTATGCATGAAAACAGCACATGGCAGCACCTGTACCGGTGAGTACTGGTCAGAAATGTTGTGATAACCGGTATTGACGGTATCGACTTACCTTATGCGTCAGTCTTTGATACTGATTCCTGGTGAAGCTCGACGGCTTCCTGGAACGCTGCGCGGAAGGCCATTGGCTTGCTTATGTAGTCAATCGAGCCATGTGAACCGCCGGTGCCGATGGCTGTGACCGTACCGTAGTTCAGGATGCGTCCCCAAAATCCCTGGTCGACACCGACCGTCTCGGTCTTCTGCAGGAGCAGTTCGAAGGTCTTGCGGGCAATGAAACCGCGCTTGATTACCAGACGCTTGTTAGTGACTACAACCTCGGTAGTCCGGTACTCAATGAGGCTGTCCAGCCATGATATTATGGCTGTGACGATAAACAATAATCCTGCGTACTTGACAATAGGCTCCCTGTCGACACTCAGATAGAATAGAACACCGGCTATAGCCAGCTGAACGATGATTCCTAATACCGGACCAATCCAGAATGTCCAGTGTATGTGTGCCTCATACTGAACTGTCTCAGAATGCAGCAGATTCTTGTTTACGTACCTTCCCATGGCTGTTTTATTTATCTGTAAAGTTACTCATTTTCAGTGAAAAATGCAAGCCTTGACGGCTCTGTTTGTATTGTTTTCCCAATCTTTGTATATCTTTGTACCCGGTTTCAGTTTAGGCTGAACCGGACATTTTGGAATGGTGTTGTTGTAACATCCTCCGTTTTCGAATCTCGCAAATTCACTATCCTGGGGCTTGTGACAATGATGCCACATCGATGATAATATCGCCTTCTCAAATAAAGGCTCCTGATATTGTCGGATGGTGTGGTATGTTTGTTCGGCAAGGATAGGGGTCATGCGAGAACCTGAAAACGTGTTGGGCATATGTGCCACACCTTTTCTTTGTTCTGATAGCAGTGATATTCTATTCCGAGATGCAGTCCTTGTTATTCCTCTTCGGCCTTGTTGCGCTTGCCGAGCGGTCCCTGGTGATGGCCGCGGTTAAGAACAATGCCGTGCTTCTTGAGGATGCGGAACACGGAACTGCGGCTGCGGAAACCGCTTGCTCTCCATATGGAATCGATGGACTGGCCATGACAGTACATGGTCACAATGCTCTTCTCCCTTTCAAGCTTGCTCTTGTTGCCCTTTGGGAATGTCCTTTCGCCCTTCTTCAGTTTGATGATATGTGCGGTTTCCTTCCTCATTGCGACGACTTCAGCGGGAAGAGATGCTACGATTTCAAGAACATCGTTAATCTTGGTGTCGGGAAACAGCTCGTTGCCCGTGTCTATTCTGTCATGAATGGAAATAAGACGGACGCGGCTGATACGGCATGCCTCAAGAAAGAGGGCCAGTTCTCTGGAGCCCCGAACTGCATTGCTGAGTCTGGAAATGACAAGTTCATCACCCCGGTGAAGACTGCTGACAAGTTCTCTGAACCTTGGACGGAGCTTTTCTTGCTCCTCTTCTTCGGCTACAATGTTGCAGCAGCCATAGTCCTTCATCCACTGACAGTCCGATTCAAAACTGCTGTAGTTTTCAAATTGCTGGATATATCCGATTTTGGCCATAATGATTGTTTTGCTGTTGGACTTGTAATGTATGAATGCAAAGATAAAGTATACTTTAATAAATCATACTCAAAAAGACTAAAAAAAAGTAGAAACATATAAATATAAAAATAAGGCGGAATAACAGGTCCGTCAGTATGATATTCATGCCAATGAGTATGAATGTCAAAATATTATAAATTCTGCGGGATATGCATCATTTCCTGTAGATAGTGCTATTTTTGCATATAAATCAAGTATAATTGAAAGAATGATGAATACTTATTCAAATACGTTTGACTGTGGTCGCAGAGTCCTGCTTCCTTCATCATGCTGTTCAGACTTGTTTGCATTTTCAGATAATACTCAAAAGTGTACTGTCGCACCGGTTGCTGATTACCCCGATGACTATCTGAAACCGGCGTTCAATACATTGCTTGTTCCAGATTTAAATAATATAGAGATCATGATTCAAGACGAAATCCAGAATTTCGCATCCGACGCTCCGGAGATGTTGCCGGAACTGTTGGATGCATCTTTCTTAAAGACTAGTTTTTTATCTGAAGAATTCGCTGTACTGACATATTGTTACGAGTGCGGTTTCAAGATGGAGGAAATTCTGAATATGCTCAAGGATCAGATGGCTGTCGTATTGCTATATGACGCACGCGTATCTGAGAGCACCTCATACGGCTGGAGTTGTTGTGCGTATTCTAATCCCATGTTCGGTCAGATGTTCAAAATCAATGCCAAGACTGACGGTAGCGGCCAGGTGATGGAACTGGCTGTCACCCTATATGAATCTATGGAATTCATGAGTCAGGATCTTTTCTCTGACTACAATGATTGTAGAGAGAAATACCCGATAGGCTATTTCAGATCATTGCTTGACGTGATGAGTGATCTGTTCTGATCAGGCATTCCAATCATAATCCCAGAAGCAATCTCTTCCTGTCTCCGAGAGGAAACGGGCAAAGGGCATTTGTTGGTCATACTAACTGATTTGTTATAAAAATTGCTTACACATTATGAGATTTTCCTATTTGATTTTCGTGGCCGTTCCAATGGCCGCAGCCGTTGTTTACCGATGCAGGAGAGAATGGCTTTTCGGGTTCTGTCGTGCCATGTGTACGCTATCTTCGGCACGTCTGCTTTTTGTTAGAATCATGGTTCTTGCCGAGCTGGTTTTCCATTTCCTGTTCATGAGTTCCGGTCGTGCCGGAATTGGAATGGTCATATCAACGGCGCTTCTTCTGCTCTTTGTTGTCAAGCAGCGGAAATGTGACCTGATGACCATGTTCAGGGCAAACACCAGATACCTGTTCGTGATCTTTGTCGTTTGTCTCATCTCAGACTTTATCCCTTCTCTTTTTCCTGTGACGATGTCACTGGCAATCTTCATTTGCGCTGCCTGTTTCTGGCCCTCTCCGGCGGCCTTGTTTCTTTGGCACTTCCCAATATCGGACGATCATTTTCAAGCCAACAAGGCGCAATGCGTAGAGTGCTATTTCCATATGACCGCAAGACGGTCACAGCACGTTTCTGACATCCTCAATACTTTCTGACCATTTCCCGTGTAAGGCAAAATTGCCGGCAACCATTGGCGTGGTGTTGCTCTTGTCAAACTTCGGGCTTGCCCGAAAATCCCTACTTTTCCAATGTGGGGTAGCCTAATTCCCCAAACTCCAAAATGGAGTCTGGGAGGTGTCTGACGGAGCAGCAAGCTGAGACACTATATTATTGTTTAACCTGTAAAGAATTTGGAAATGGAAACATCAGCAAAACAAGTGGTGGACATGAGACCCGGGAAGGGTTTCACCACAGCTCAGAGCGACGAGCACCAGCGCCGGTGGTCTGAACGCGGTTGGGAACATGCGCTTGCAACCGGAAACTATGACCCGACCCGTGAACATTTGAATTTCGAGATTGTCAGGGGTGGCAAGGTACAGCCTATTGACAAGAGCAGAAGCATTCCGGAAAAGATTCGGGACATCCTTCATGCCCGTGGAATTGTCGACCCGAATGAAGGACTGGCCGAGCCGAAATTCAGGACTGTAGCCAACTTCATTTTCGGTGGTTCGCGTGACAGGATGCATGAACTTGCTTTCGGTCAGCAGAAGGTGAATCTCAGGCATGGTGCGGATAACTCCCATGTCGAAAGATGTCCCGATATTGAGGCATGGGCAAAGGATGTCTATGACTTCGTGTCCAGACGATACGGTGAAGATAACATAGCGGCATTCTACGTCCATTTGGACGAGACGAATCCTCATATCCATTGTACGCTGCTGCCTATTGATAACGGAAAATTTGCTTACAAGAAGATTTTTGCCGGAAAAGACAAGTACGACTTTTCCCGGCGCAGCCGTGAGCTTCATGACGCATTCGCTGTCGTCAATGGGAAATGGGGACTTAACCGTGGAAGCAGTATCGTAGAAACTAAAGCGCATCACCGTCCGACGGAAGAGTACCGCCGATGGCTTGATGACGTGTGCATAGGCAAGGAGGAAGAGATAGTCGCTCACCAGCATGCACTTGATGAACTGAAAGTGGAGATTCAGATTGCCGAACGCAAGGTGAAGGGTCTGACTACGATGATAGAAAATGCACAGAAGGAAAGAGAGACAGTTGAGACCAGAATTGTGCAGTTGGAAGCGCGACTGGAAGTAGGGCAGGGTGACAGAGGCCAACTGGAAGCCGAGCTACGTGACTTGCGTGACGAACTGTCGGCTGTCGATGTAAAGCTTGAAGACAAGAAGGCAAAACTGAAAGAGGCCGATATACAGCTGGATGCCCTTCAGAAGGATAAAAATGAGATTGCCAGGCAGACGGAAGAACTCAAAAAGCAGAAGGCTGGAGCTGCCTATGACCTTCAGGGCTATGCAAAAAGCCAACTGTCCATGGTCGCTTTTGAAGATGTTGTCAATGAGTTTGGCGGCTGGTACCAGGAACTGGACGAATCGGAACGTCATGTAGTTGAGATGACATTGCTTAAGGACCTGGCTGACCGCGGACAATATATAATGAAATGCGCACTCATGCTTTATGTAGGTATGGTTGATCAGGCTACCACGTTCGCTGAAGGACATGGTGGAGGCGGTGGCGGCAGTTCACTTCCCTGGGGACGTGACGAGAAGGAAAATGATAGGGAATGGGCACGCCGTTGTATGCAGATGGCCCGTCGGATGATGCGTCCGGCAATGGGCAGAAAGCAGCTCAGATAGGTATATTTATGAGTATGATTTTTGTAAATGATACTCATAAAGTAAATCTTGTTAAAGCGCTGAATGTTTGCTTTGATTGGCTTTTTTGTGTCAAAAAATGCCTATTACTTTGCGGCGTTGATTTACGTATGAAATCCGTTCAGATGAAGATTACTTTGTTGTTAGTACTGCTTATCACCTTCGCCAATGGTGCCAGGGCTCAGGAGAATGTTTCCGCCTCTTCAATTGAAGTGACGGAGGCACTCCAGCCGTTGGATCCTGTTGGTCCTCTGAATACCGGAGGCAACTGGTTTGTTCAGGCCGGTGGTGGCGTATCGGCTTTCATCGGAAACCCGCTTGGCTGTGCCGATTTGTTTGACAGGTGCAGTCCGGTGCTGTCGCTTTCCTTTGGCAAGTGGTTCACTCCGTCATGGGGAGCCATGGTCGGAATGCAGGGACTGTCATTCAAGGACTGCAGTCTGACCGATAACGGATATGTGCTTTGGCGTGCAAACCTCATGTACAATCTGACGGGAAACATTAACTTGGCTGAAGATGGCCAGTCCCGTTGGGATTTGGTTCCTTATGCCGGAACAGGTCTTGTCTGGAATACCGATGCCGGAAACCATCCTTTCTCTCTGACTTACGGCCTTCTCATCAGACGTCGGGTTGTAAACCGTGTCCATCTCTGTATGGACCTTTCCGGCATGACGACTTTCGGTGATTTTGACGGGGTTGGTGGTTCCGACCGCCTGGACAATATGCTGGCTTTTTCATGCGGTCTGTCTGTGACCATAGGCAGAGCAGGGTGGCGCCGTACACTGCCTGCAATAACTTATATGGTCAGGGACGGCCGCATGGTCAGCGCCAAATTCAGAAATGAAACGATACTGGGAGATGACAGCACTCAGGGTACTGAAGCCTATCCCAGAAATGACTATAGCGGACTCAACTCATTACGCAGACGTATGCGGCAGATGCCGGAATTCGCAGAGCTACCGGATTCGGTAACTGAGGCAGATGTCTTTGCTGGAGGCTTTGACGGGGGAATGTTGTGGACCGGTCATCCCGACAGCGTAGCCGATGAGCGGGAAATCATGTCTCCTATGGCCAACGGATTATACCAGGCAGGTGCTCCTGTGTGTTTCTTCTTTCAGTTGGCCACTGACAAGTTGACGGACCAGTCACAACAGGTCAACCTGGATGCGCTTGCTGAGGTTATCCGTAAGAACAACATGCTTGTGACGGTTACAGGATATGCAGATAGCAGCACAGGAACGTCGGACATTAACGACCGGTTGAGCCGTCAGCGTGCAGACTATATCAGACAGCAGCTGGTGGAAAGGGGAGTGGACAACTCCTCGATTGAAACAAGGTCAGAAGGCGGCACAGACCGCTACCGGCCTCAGGCGGCCAACCGTTGTGCCAAGGTAGAATACACGAACAAGGGTTTATGAATGATATTTGCTGGAAGAGATTTGGTAAGATTATGTATTGGGGGAAAGGGCTGACCGTGAGGTTCGCCCTTTTTTACGTCTAATAAGTGTGTCGGATGTTGTCTGTTGTTGAAAATGGGCAAAACAGTACCGTACAGTAATACAGGTTAATTTTGGTCGCGTACCATAGAATAATGCCGTTTCAGTTATATCTTGCCGTATGATGTGTCAATGGATTTTTCAGCCGCTTGTTCGTTAGTCTTACTGATTATTTTGATTTAATAAATTCTTCTATTTCAGTCCTTATTGAATCAATCCATTTGACCACTTCATTTTCCTGCCAGAAAGAAAAGTTACTACACCTATACCTTCCATCTGTATAATCGAAGTTCTTCAATGCATTCAGATCTGAACTTTTAGGAAGTATAGTAATAATATCATTGTTCCTGCTAAAGAAAGCAATATTGTATCCATCTTTCGATGTAAGTATATCAATAGCAAAGGCCATTTTATTTACAGTAAAGTCCAGAACGAAAATAAACGGCTTGTACTTCCACACTCTATTGTATAAATCATTTGTCTTGTATCGGGAAATAAGTCGATCAGCCATATATACAGGCAAAGCTTCAAGCATTTCTTTGATTGACAAAGCAGACTCCATGTTAGTCGGTTCTTGGAGCTTCTTATAAAATTTATTTAGAACTTCAGTATTCATATTCTCTCTATTTAAGATAGTGATCAAATCTCCGTATTGACTCAATACAGATATGCAATCAATGTTTTTTGTTGCTGTTATACAATTATTTATCCATCCATTAACCAGATTCGGGTTACCATCTTTCGTATATGCTGGCAAAGTAATCAAGCGTGGCTTGATATTCTTGTAATCATCTTCTGTCCAACCAGTTTTCTCAGGCTCCTTGTTTTGGTCAAGAGGAATGTAAACTATTGCATCAATCTCATATCCTTCATTTGTCATGCAATCATAGTATCGGGGAAGTTGGCGTGGCATATCGCCTGCATTGTTTATCTTATTCTCAATGATGATACAGTGATGTGTACTTTCAGAACGTACGAGTATATCTATTCTGTGGTATTCCCTGTCCACTATCGTCTGTTGGTAATTGGATTTGCTTATTCGGGAACAGTTTGCATTCAGCAAGTCAATAAAACGATACAAAAATGTATCTCCTTCACCATGGTTGCCGTTTGGGTCAAGAAATGAACTGATTATGTCACTATGAAAATTCTCGCGATAATACAAGTCTGAAGCCAACCGAAACACATTGAATCGCTCCTTGCTGTCAGTGCTTTTCTCCAATCTGTATTCACTAGCAATCCCGACCATTTCTGTATCCTGCAAGAACTCGAATACATTATGTAGTTCTGCTAACGTCATGATGTCTTTACTTTTCCTGTTACTACTTAGCTGATTATTAAATGAATTCTTTAATAAAGTGCAACGACTTCAAAAGCCAAAGATAAACATTTTGTTTTCAATATCACAAGGTGTCATATATTCATGTGATTTTCATGTAAGTAACCAAATCCTGCTTCAAAGCGGACAGCAAGAGGGGTTGGTTTGGATGTAGTGATAGTGACTTGGTCAGAGTCATTGGTGATGGTGATGTCATCTATTGGGATGCCCTCCTTTAGCAAAAGGTCAAGTTCATCTGAGGTCTGGCGGTCAAGTTCCTTGTAGGCATCATCAAGGCTTTCGAAGAAGTCGATGGAGAAAATTTCGTTGCCTATGATACAGGCAACGTAGCTGACGTATTTCCTTTGCATGGTTTTTGATTGATGGTTAGTAGTTGGTTGGGTGCAAAGGTAGAGGTCAGAAAGGGTACGATTATTTTGATTTTGTACAAGTTTATTTTGAAATAGTCCCAAAATTCGGTGGCTTTTCCAGATTATGGTAAAGAGGGTAACGTTATTCTCGAAAACTGTTGTGAGTAATGAATAGGTAAAATAGATACAAAAAAAGGTGGCATAGACCATGTAGGGTGTACCACCGTGCGCTCTCTTTTCTACCGACGTCTTCTACAACTACGTCTGTATCCCAAACGCCCCACAATAGATTTGAACCTATTGATGCTGCAAATATACTGTATTATTTTCTGATTCGTGTTATTGGACATTGATTTTGAGACTTTATTATGACCCTTATTTTATATCAAGTTTCGGAATGAAGCATGTGGAACTGCTGGAATGAGTAAATTTGCAGATGAGATAATAATATTCAGAGATGGGGAGCATACTGATTAAGGATACAACATCCATGGAACGCATCCAGATAGTGAAGGACGCGCTCGATGGCGAATATGACGATTTCTACGACGACTATGTTGACGGAAAGAAGGAACTGTCCGAGATAAACAGTGCTTTCAGTGAACAATATGCCGGAACGGGAGAAGAAGACTAAATGAAGCGTCAGTCAGGCATGAACACAGGCGATAGGGTAACTGTCAGAAAATACAATGTGGTCGGCATCATTACCGAAATTGATGGTGATGCCGTGATAGTGGAAGACGATAACGGGTTTGAATATCTGTTGTCGAAATCTGACATTTCTGCTGTCGGATGCTGTGACGTAAGCCATCTGATGCAGATGAACTGCTCGTTGAAGAACACACCAGGCCAAGGCAAGGAAGACAGCAGGAAGAGCGAATCGTCAAATATCCGCAAGCCTATGGAAGTTGATCTGCACGCAGAGGTACTTGTCAAGGACCGGAAGGGATTATCCGATGTTGACCTGCACAACATTCAGAAGGCAGCATTCCTTGAAACGCTGAACCGTGAAATCTGCCATCGTGGCCGACAAATCGTTTTCATACACGGAAAAGGCAACGGAATTTTGCGTGGTGAAATAATAGCCGAACTGAAACGCCGCTCAGACAAGGTGTCATTTCAGGACGCTCCGTTTGAAAAGTATGGCTATGGCGGTGCTGTGAAAGTGACGGTCAAATAAAGCCGTACAAATAAGAATGTCCAATCGCTGTATTATTCAGTTCGCTGAAGATATCTGTTGCCAGAGTAGAATGTTTATGACATTTACAAACACAGTATAATGGATGGTACACTCAAGGGATGCTGACAGCATTCGACCTCTGACTATTCATGTCAATTACGATAGAACTTATATGAAACGGTAAAAACCTTCGTGCTTATCAAGGCAACATATACCCCGGAAGGCAAATCTAAAGGAACGGAATGTTCTGTTCCAGCTGAATAGCTGACATAGTTGTCCATATCCAGGACGGATGAACCTGAGCTGCCGTAAATTCTGACAGACAATTGCCCGGAATATGATTCTTTGAAATCAATGGTGAGCCTGTCATCGGAGTTTGATACGGTAAACAGTTGCTGAGCCGTAATAGCCGATACAGGAGCGGTGGCCTCATAGTCAAGAACCGTCACGTTGATTGTATCGGAGAGTCCGGCATACTCGGCAATGAGCATAGCTGTTCCTTTTTCTACAGCGCAGACATAGCCGTTGTCCATACGGATCACATTGTCATCGGATGATATAAAGTCAATGCTGTCACTTGACTCAAATCCGTTGCTCCAGACAATCCTTGTTCCAGGAACAGAACGCTGACCTTTGCACATGTATATGTTATGATTGTCAGACAACAGTAAGATTGGTCTGGCCTGGTTGTCGAAATGTATGGTGTCCAATGCACCGATATGGTTGTTCTCATCCACCATGCCAAGGACATCGAAGATAAGGTCTCCCGAAAAAGTCTCAGGTATGGCGAAATATGCAGTATCCTGATTCAATGACACCAGCACCTCGTCATCATTCAGAATTGAGAATGCCAGGGTGCTTTGTATGTCATCACTGTAGCTGATAACGCTTCGTACTATCCTGTATCCTGGCTCGATGCTGTCTGTTAACGATACATTGATGTCAATCCGGCTGTCTGACATGTCTGGCGCATCAGAACCTGCAGCATTTGCTTCTTGGTTTCGCATAGGAGACATGGCAGGTGCAGTGTATGAATAACCGGAAGTGGAGAACATGGATGAAGTGTATGGCTCATACAGAAGCTTCGCGACATTGCCAATAGTTTCGTTCCAGTGTGTAGTCTTCGTATGATAGGCATCGGATTCCTGACCAAGAGGACCCTTGAAAGGACTGTGTTCTATGGTGCAATATTGGTAAGACAGTCCACCACGCTGACTAGGCAAGGATACCACACCGTCACTGTCATTACCCTTGAAGATGCTTTTGTACAGTTTGTCATTGGCAAAGCCCATTGATGCTTTTGCAAGGTAGCCCTCCAGATATGAGAAGAAGGTGTTTGATGAAACGGCATATGCCGTTTTGGACACAGTCTTCTCCAATTCAGAATCTTCGGGCAGCCCTGACAGGTATGAACATACGGCATGTACTGGTATGGAAGAGCAGTTTTTGCTGTTGAGGTTGATTATTGCCGGACTCTCTGTACGAAGGTCATCGTATGCCCTGTAATCATTGATCTTTAGAACATGGGCCTTGATATAATACGGATCGAATCCGGATGCAATGAAATCAGCAACATGATTGTTTGCCCCTTCCGAACCCCAATGAGGGGTATTAACTGTGATGATTCTATTCACGCTCTCCTTGTCAACCTCCTGGGCATAAAGGCGTGACAGTATACCGCCCATACTGTGGCCGACCAGATCATACTTGGAACTGACAATCCCATTCTCATAGAGCAGAGTGTTGTATATCTGCTGAACAGCATTGAAGACTATCTCCCTGTCATGAGTGTTCTCGTTAAAACTCTCCTTATTTGAGGAAGTGTAGTCAACGCCCAATACCTGACACGGTGAATACATGTTGCTTGTAAGATAACGCTGCATGTCATTCCAGCATTTGTTGGCTGAGTCGTTGAGACCGTGAATCAGCAGTACTCCGGGACGATAGACATTTATATTGCACATTCCGCTTTCATTATCATTGAATTCTATCTTGACCGAATATAAATAGTAGCCGCTGCTGTTGAAAAGATAATTATTAGAAGCCGAAACAACAGGGGCGGTTATATAGATACCATATACATCATCATCAATTTGTTGCAAAGATGTGACTTTACCAGTAATGGCTTCGTCTTTCAACTCAGAGTTATTGGAATTGTAGAAAGTGACCTTTGGGGTATCTACTATGTCTTTTGATAGTTTCTTGTATATGACTATCTGGGAATATCCGTCGGCGGTCATACCATTTATTGATGGCGTTGTGGACTCGGAAAAGCTGGAATCGTCTGATGAATATTGAATGTTATTCCAGCCTCCGCACATATCACGTGACGGTGCAATGCTCAATTTCTCCTCAATATAGAAGTTCATCCAGTCTTCAGAATTACGATATTTGTCGGTGCATCCGTCCGGTACAATCAGATATACATGTGGCTGCTCATAATTGGAAACGCCAGAACCACTAGGTGGTGTAGTGGCATTACATATAATGGTTTTAATGCTAACGGGAAAAGCCTCGTATTCAATGCTTTCAATACTACTAGGCAGGGTTAGCTCTGACAGTGAGTTACAGTCACAGAAGGCATATGATTCTATTGACTTCACAGATGGCATACTGACTGATATGAGGTCGGAACAACCCCAGAAGGCTTCAAATTCTATTGACTTAACAGATGGCATACTGACTGATATAAGGCTGGAACAATGTCCGAAGGCGTATTGTCCAATTGACTCCACAGATGGCATGCTGACTGACGTGAGGTTGGAACAACCCCAGAAGACATCTGATTCTATTGACTTAACAGATGGCATACTGACAGATATAAGGCTGGAACAACCCCAGAAGGCAGAGTGGTCAATAGACGTAACAGATGGCATACTGACAGATATAAGGCTGGAACAACCCCAGAAGGCATCGTATCCAATAGACTTCACCGATGGCATACTGACAGATATAAGGCTGGAACAATTTTCGAAGGCGTATTGTCCAATTGACTCCACAGATGGCATGCTGACTGACGTGAGGTTGGAACAATCCCTGAAGGCACCGTATCCAATAGACTTCACCGATGGCATACTGACAGATATAAGGCTGGAACAATTTTCGAAGGCATTACCATAAATGGTTGTCACTGATGGCAAGCTGACAGATATTAGGCTGGTACACTCCATAAAAGCACCGCCTTCAATATACTCAACCGATGGCATGCTGACAGATGTTAGATTGGAACAACAATAGAAGGCATCATGTCCAATTGACTTCACCGATGGCATGCTAATAGATGTGAGACTAAAACATTGAGCGAAGGCAAAGGGACCAACAGATATTACCGATGGCATGTTGACAGATGTGAGGCTTGTACAGAAACGGAAAGACCATTCTCCAATTTTCTTAACCGTAGATGGAATATTGACAGATGTGAGGTCGTAACATTCAAAAAATGCAAACTCACCAATTTCTGTTACAGTATAATATCTAATTTTTTTATCGACCACCCTTGATACTATAGACGGAATTGTAATGGCCCCTGAAACGTTGGAACAACCGGAAACCGAGGCAGTCCCATTTGTGTCATCATAGTTGTAGTGTAGCTCAGCTGAAGCAGTTTGGACATACAGTAGCGCCAACAAAGTAAAAATAATGGAAAATCTGAATTTGAACATCATAGAAGTAATAGGAGGTTCTTTAAGAAGGGTTTATCTGAATGGGTTTATAATTACATGAAAGATCTAGAGCATCAGCAATTACAAATCAATAATCGCGAAAGTATCACCAAGTGCCTAAACTCAAGGCTCGTTGCAAAAATAGCTAATATTTCGGATTCAGTATTGCAAATAAATGCGTGCCTTCTTTCGAGAGCACGCATCATTGATTTAAGGTAGTGTCAGCGGTGATACCCGTGATTCTCTTCTTCGACCATGGCCGGTTCAAGCTCATGTTCCGGTTCCCGGACGGTTTGGCTTTTCTGCTGGTACTCGGCCTGAATCTCCTGATTGATGGAGTCAACCTTGCCGGTGACCATGGCCGATGCCTTCTTGACATCGAGTAGGGTGGTCTTCAGGAACTCCGGTGACTCATGGAGCTGGTCGAGCCAGTTCTTCAGATACGCTGCACTGTCTTCCTTCAGATGCTTCTCCATGCCGTAACGGGTGGCAATCAGGGCGCTGCCCAGTTCTGCAACAAGTTCCTCGCGGGCATACTCAGCGCTTCCGAAGGCCGACGGTTTCAGACGGTTCAGCTGGTCCTCGGCTCCCGTGGAGTGAACCATCTCATGGAACAATGTGCCGTAAAACGACTCCGAATCCTTGAACTGGGTCTTCTCCGGAACGACAATCTGCTTCTTGGAAATGGAGTAGTAGGCATCGTCCTGATGCTGGGGCATGATGGGACAAATCCAGCGGTTCTGTTCTATCATGCGGTCCACCGGCAGGAACTCGAATTCCATACCTTCCGTAGCCTTCCTTTCGGGTGGCAGATTCTCAGCCTTCAGAATGTTGTACGTTTCGGGACGTGACTCTGCCAGATTCGTCTGGTCCACGTTGAAGACGTTATAAACGCGCAGCTTGGGATAGACATGGTACTTAGCCTGTTCGTCTGCTGACAGCTGCTTGTAATCATCAAACTTTATCTTGTCCTTTGTCTCGTCATTGACAACCGTAAATGTCGTAATGAACACCGGAAAACTCTTCTCACCACGCGTAACGCTGACTCTCGGGTCATCGGGCTTCTCATCATTCATTTTCTGAATACGGTCAAAGGTCATGAACACAGGAATCCTGTAACCTTTCTGCTCACACTCCATCATGAGCATCAGAGCGTTCATTCCGTTGTATTCACGGCCGCTCAGATTCTTTGGCCATGACAGTGTCCCTTCAGTGAACCAGGGCTTCTTCCAGTCCTCGTTCAGAGTGCTGATCTTGTTTATCATGAGCTCAGCAAAACGGTCAAGAGCGCGGTCCTCGCTGGTCCTGACCTCCTCATTCTTCTTTTCTTCTGCCATAGGCCTTATCGGTTGTAGTGGTTACTGTGCCTGTCCCAGAACGAGAGATTTTCCAGATGGCAGCTTACGTTTGGCTTTCCGTTATAGGCCGATACTTCCAGCCGGCCCTGAGCGTTGATGCCGACACCAGGCTGCATCCAGTCTTCCTTTGCCTTGTTGAAGTGGATGAACTTGATCCAGGTGAAACTGAAATCTTCACCCTTTTTTTCGGTACTGAATGCCGAAAAGACAATATACGGATTGCCCTTGCGGTCCTTCTTCTCATCGATGCTCTTGCCGACAGCACCACGGAAATCAATTGTTCCGTCAATGTAGTCCTCATCATCGGCCTGCATGTCCACCTCTGTCGCGCGAAGACTGAATACCAGTGTCTCGTTCTTCTTGTAGAAAACAAGCTGACCGGTGGCCTTGACCCTTCGGCCCTCTGCAAAGTCTGCCAGGAACGGCTCAAACTGGCCGTCGCGGGTCACGCGCAGTTCAATGTTCTGCGTCTCGCCCTTTTCCTGCACTTTGACGTTCATTGAAAAACTCATGAAAGGCTGTCCTTCCTTGTTGCTGCGCATTGTAGCGCTACGGCTTATGGTGCCGCAAACCGTTGTTTCACATTTAATCATAGCGAATAGTATTTGGTGTAAAAGTCCCTGTCTATCTGTGCATGCCGATGGAGCGGTCTTCACTCATTTCCTGCTCGAAACACTGTGATGCATAATCCTTCATGACTGCCATGTTCAGGACCGATGCCAGTCTGTCCCTCTGCTGGTCAATGCTTATTCCGTCATTGCGGATAATCTGCGAAATGCGTGCGGTTTCGGCCGGTGTCAGAATGTGGGAGAAGCTGATGTCCTTGATTGTGACATCAAGCCTGGCTTTTTCAGAATCCGATGCATCCAGCACGCATTTGCTCATTCCGGGCGCAAGACTGGTGATGTCAATGCGTTTGTTCTCTTCTTCCATTTGAACTTTGTCCTTTCCGTCAATCTGCATGGCCAGTGCCATGAGTCCGGTGTACAGTGTGACCATCAGTTCAACAATAGGATCACCGCCCATGCTGATGCCTGGCTGCTGAGGAAGCAATCCCGTTTCCTCCGGTTTCTGTGATGCAGTCTCCTTTTTCTCTGTTTCCTGGTCTTTGGACTTTTCTATTGTCTGTACCTCGGTCTGTTGCATGGCCATACGGTCGTACTTGTCAAGCCCGTTCCTCTCAATGATGGACTTCAGCTTGTCGGCATATCCCGAACCGGTTGCATAACCGGCTTTCTGCAGGCCTTCCGCCCAACCCTGCCAGTCATCGGACTCCAGCTTGAAGCAGTCCGCATATCTGGCATTCTCCTTAAGAAATTTAGAGTGGTGTTCGTACGAATCGGACACTGACTCATAGCTGCAGAACTTCTCACCCGGTTTGTCATCCTTGAAGATGAGATAACTGCCTCCGTCTTCAAGCCAGCCTTTGGTGGCCTTGATTCCGAAGTGGTTGTTGCCTTTCCTGGACAGCTCGCTCTGTCCGTTGCTGCTCTCCAGAATACCCTGGGCCAGAATGACCGATGCCGGTATTCCATACCGCCGCTGCTGTTCCATTGCCAGTTCGGCGTATTGCTGCGCATATTCCTGATTCTTGCTCATTGTATCTTCATTGTTTGTTCGTTTCTAGTTTCGGCCTCGTATCTTTCGGCAAGCAGGCGGTTGCTCTCATCTGTCTTGGCCAGTACAGCATTGGCCAGCCTGTTCAGCGGCAGCGCGCCCCGGCTGTATGCGTCAATCACATTGTCGGGAAGCTGTATGCTGTACGGGACCTTGTCAATGGACATGACAAGCTGGCTGCCCTTCAGTGCCGGATTTTCTATGCGTTTGTTCAGGGGTTCGTCTTCATAGATCTTGTATCGTGGAGCATGCTCCTCTTTTCGCCGCATCTCCAGCGCTTCGTGTCCAGCCTTGTTCATCAGGTTTGCTCCGCCCATTCCTATGAGCAGTATTTTGAGAAGAGGGCTGCGGACAAACAGACCGCCCAGAATGGCGGCTATCGGCATGAGGTTGTCCTTTATGGCCAGTGAGTGTGACTTGCCGGTGAACATGCCAACCAGGACATCCGGAAGCATGGCCATGACATAACCCAGGTTATGGGTCAGGTCGCCCATGCTGTCCAGCCCGACGGTATTCATGAAACCGTCCCAGCCGTCGGCATTGGCCTGCACCGGTTCTGCTGCAGCCTGTTTCGCAGGTTCCTCAGTTTCTGCAATTTCAGTCTGAACTGCTGTATTCTCTTCTTGATGTTGCACCTCAAGGATGGCAGGCTTTTCTTCTGCGCCGTTCTCATATTGGTCATACCACCATTTTTCTCTGCCTTTCAGGGCTTCACTCAGAGCCAGTATATAGCTGTCCGATTCCACGTCCATAAGACGCCCCAGATGGCGTACGTCATCCATGACATTATGCCTTGTGCCGAACAGGCCCTTGCTGATGCATTCGTCAACTCCGGGACTTTTCCTGTCCAGGATTTTGCCACCTGCATCGGCAGCTGCGCCTATTGCAACGTCATAACCAACAAATCTGGCCAGTGCCGTCCATGACAGCGTTCCGCATGTCAGCACCGTGTCCATACCGGCTCCTATCACCCGTCCGGCTCCACGTTCTGCAACAGTCGGCTTGTATAAGGCTTCGGCCCGGGATTCAATCTCATGGTCCAAACTGCTCTTGAAGTATTCGCCATTCAGACTGAACAGACTGTTCTGGCTGGCCTTGCTCATAATGTATTCGGCCGATGACTGCGGAATTTCCTTTGATGCCATCCGGTCCGTCATCATTTCTCCTATGCGCCATTCCATGTAGGCTGAGGCAAGGTCGCCTCCCAACTGTTCCGACAGTTCGTTGTAACGTTTCTCTCCAACCTCGGCGACTATGGCCTTCCGCCATTCGTCTGTCAGCAGTCCTATGCGCTGTCTGATTTCCTCGGAACCGGCAAATTGCCTGCGGCAGTCTTCGGCGTAATCCTCGGCATTCTTCGAAGACCACTGGCCGGTGATGCGCAACCGCTCACTGGCTGCATTCAGAGTGTCAGGCATGTGTCCGGTCATTGAAGACAGTATGCCGGCAGGACTGGAAATGTCATTGCGCATCTCCATAACCCGGCCATCGCGGTACTGCTTTTCCACCCTGTCCATTATCGGGACAAGTGAACTGTGGAAATAGTCTTCAAGGCAACGTTCAATGCCAGCAAGACGTTTGGGGTCCTTTATGTCGCTCATTTCAATTCCGTTCAATAGGTTATCTGTCCAAGAAGCTGCTGGCGGGTCTGTTCAATGGCATTCCTGTAGGCTTTCATCTGCTCGGGGTAGAACTGTTCAAGCATATCGTCCTTCTCAATCAGGTCATTGATGAACCGTACCGCAACCAATCTGGGTATCTCGACCGAATCCTCACCGTCCTCGTGTCCGTTGAACCATGCCTTGGTCCACCATCTCAGTCCGGAACGGTCCGGATAAACGCTGATGCTGCGTTTTATGTCAAAACTCTGGATGTCAATCTCCAGACTGGCCAGCGGGTCGATTAACCCGTTCTCTGTCATCAGCCTCCGGCCAGCTTTTTTTTTTCATCAGCCGTCAGGCTGCTCAGATATATCCCGTGCCTTAATGCCAGGTAGTTCAGAAAATCCGAAATAAGCAGATTCTGGGCCTTGACGGCCATCGGCATGGCTTTCCGTCCTATGCCAAGAGGATTGGCCATTGACGGTATCGATTCGTAGAAGCAGTCCTTCGATGCGGCCAGTGTGAAGATGTTCCTAAGTGACAGTTCCGTATGTTCCGGAACCATATACAGACCGCGTCGCATATCATCCATGTATGCAGGGAAATATCTTTCCAGAAGACTCTCTATCTCATCTCTGTCCTTCTCAAAGTCGGTCTCAACGGGTATGTCCATGGTGACGAACTCCATGCCGTCAGGACTGGCCTGAGTGCTTTTCAGGTTGGCGTACAGCATGGAAAGAAACTCGACAGGGTTCAACTCTTCACCTTTATATCGGACTTCCATGTGCAGCAGCTCTCCGCTTATGGCAATTACCTGTCCGGCACGCACATGCTTGCCGAATGCCGTAGTCACCGTTGACAGATGCGAATATGTCACTTCATACCTGCCGTATGTCACGGTTATGTATGTGCCGTGAACATTCTCGGTGCCTATGCCTGTCACCTTACCGCTAGCAACGGCTGAAAGCAGATACAGATGGACGTTGAAGTCTATGCCGTGATGGAAGAACTCCTGCCCGGTGGCTGGATGAGTCTGCTTTCCATAACCCAGTGTCATCTCAACGTCCTTGTCCCGTTCTTCAAAGGGCATGCAGTAGCCGCTCTCTGAAAACAGTTCCATTTCTTTTGAATATTTCATGCTGATAATCGTTTGTCAGTTATCTCCTCATTCCTCCGCCTTCCTGGCGGCTGTTCTCTTCGACTGACGATACAGTCTGTGATGTCTGCGGCTGCAGACGGTTCATGTTGAAGTTGTTTCCTATGACCATCATGCCCAGTATGGCTCCAGCCACACGGCCAAGCCATCCGAACCTTCCGAATGCCAGGTAACCGGCAGTCACCAGTCCTACAATGCCAAGACCGGAGACATTGCCCTGTGCCAGATTGCCGAAGAAGTCGCCCAGCATTCCGAAACCGTTGCCGGAGAACAGGCCGCGGAAGAACTTTGTCATTCCGCTCATCTGGCTGTCCATGTCACCCATGGAGTCCGACAGGGACTGGACCACTCCGACGGCCTTGTCCTTGACTTTTCCTATGTCACTTATGGTGTCACCGGCCTTGTCCATGGCCTTCTCACCGACGACGGCATCACCGACAATGCGTGTCAGACTCTTGTCTGTGGTCAGCTTTTCCCAACCTACATAGGCTGCGGCTCCTCCTACCACCGTTGTCTTGGCTGTCTTGCCAAGTCCGTTCAGTGTCCTGCCCGGATGACGGATAGGGTAGGACGCTATCTTTGCCATATTCTTCCAAATGCTCATGTCAGTTTATGTTAAATCGTTTTCCATTAGCTTTCCAGCGCTGCATGCAGGCCTGTGATATGTTCGCAACGTTAGCCTTGTCATAGCTGTACATGCCGTTCACCTCAGCCCAGACGTCACTGAGCGACGTGTAGCGGACAGCACGTGACAGACGTTTCAGATCCGCGTTCATCTTCTTGAACTTGGGCCTGATGCCGAATACCACTTCGATGCGTTCCTTTTCTGTCATCTTTGACCCTTCAAGGCACACAAGACGCACGTCATTCACTATGCCTGCGCTGTTGGTTATCACATCGCGGTATATGTCATTGCGTTTCGATGACAGTGCCACGGCCAGCGCTCCGGACGGATGGTCCTCCAACTGTCCGGTCAGTTCCTTGATGTTGTCAATCAGACGGTCAGTCTCATAGTAGAATCCGTATATCTGTGCGGCATATGCAATGACGGTGCTGAAGGAATTCAGATAGTTGTTGAACTCCTTCTGTATGTCCGCAGTCTCTTCAAGTTCCTCACGGGTCCAGATATGTCCGGTCGATTCAAGAAGCATTATGGCTTCCTGGTTCTTCAGCTGCTTGGTCATGCTGTTGTCATAAAGCAGAATCATGCCTGACAGCACCGGATCCGACTGGGCCGATGCCGTCAGACAGACGGTCATGAACAGCAGGGTATGGAGAAACTTTCTCATACGGCCAATGCTGATACGCGTCTCTTCCAGCTCTCCAGCGATGCTTCGGCCAGCTGTTTGTTGCTTTTCTCCACAATGCCTGCCGTTGCTGCATTCCACACGTCAGTCATGGTGTAGTAGCGTATGCTCAAAGCCAGCGAGGTCAGCTTTTTGTTGAAGCTGCCAAGCCGGTCGCTGAGCATCCACAGGATCTTGCTGCGTTCAGCTCCGTCAAGCATGTTGCCAGTGCCTCCGGTAGCCACGGCATCCTGAAGCAGATTGTAGATTGAAACCAGTTCCGTGACCGTTTCAATGTACAGGTTGTTCATGCTCATGCTGGCAACAATGCCCTGCGGATTATGTGTGATGGCGCTCTTTATCTGCGCCAGATTCATGATCATGCGCACACCGTCATTGTACAGACTGGTGCACGCTTTCAATGATGACGCATAACCGCTTGCCGTCTTCAGATAACTGTTGTACTTGCCCTCCCATTTCTTTATCTGGGTGAACTCGGCAGCAATGGTGTTCTGAAGAAGGGCGGTCTTTGTCTGAAAACTCATCTCTTCCTGAATGGCACTGTTCAGAAGCTCATAACCTTCGGCCAGAGCCACATATTCAAGCGGGTTGCTTGCCACAAGACTGACAGCACCGGCCTTGGGCGCAGACAGTAACGGCAGCATGGCCGCCAGAATCATTCCTTTCAAAGTCTTCATACCTGTCATCTTCCTCTAAATCGTTTGTGTGTCTCGTCTTCGTCGTCCTCCTCACGACGCTTCTCTTCTACGGCTTCCTCATCTTCATACACGTGCTGGTTACCGTCTGCATCGATATCGACAACCACCTCTTCATTCTGATGGTACTGTGTTCTTTCCAGCAGCTGGTCGTTCCAGTCCTTGTATTCGGAATCGGGACATTCGCGGGAGTGTTGCTGCTTTTTCAATCCCTCTTTCACAGCCTCTTCACGAAAGCGGCGGACATACGTCTCACCGGCCTTGTCATTATCAAAACATAGTACATGTACCGCATTAACAGCTTCTCTGATGACACCCTGGAACTGTCCCATTGTAGGACTGCCTCCCGTTGACAGGAAGACAGCATCGGACAGTGTCTTGTCCGAATCGTGCTTCATCTGCCAGTAGGCCATGGCGTCATATGCGCTTTCAAACCAAAGAACTCTTGCGGCATCCTTCAGTGCAGTTCCAGAAGGTGACGCTATCCAGAGCCCCTGTGACGAGTTGCTGCCCCGGGCTTTGCCCTTGAAGGTTGAACCGTCACTGGCAGGCATGCTGCGTATTTCAAGACCGACGGTGACATTCTTGCCCGGAATGGACATCGGAAATGCCAGGTCGGTGAAATGGCGCTCAATGCCGTTGTTGCGGGTGGCCAGGAAATAGTGTTCCCGGAAAGCCTGCTTGGTGACCGCCGATATTCCACGTTTTGTGAAGTATGGCTCAAAGTGGCTCTTTGAAAGAGGTGACGTCTCATCGTACTTCTCTGTCCTGTAGCACTCCATGTCAAATTTCACCGGATCAGTCACCGGTGTGATGACCCGTTTTGAACGGTACTCCATGGGCTGGTCAAGCAGACGGTTGCATACAAGGTTCACAAGGCGGTCCAGAGACATGCCAATCCTGTAATCGGCAAAGAACTGCGGGTGCTCCTTGATGAATGAAATCACGTTGTAGTTCTTCTGTTCCGGCGGTTGGAAACAGCAGCTGCCACCGCCTGAAACGATGAACTTGTCACCCTTGACACGGCGACCCATTGCATCATACCTTACGTATGACGGATAGCGCAGGCCGTCCCTCCGGTACAGCACGTAACCGGCGTCACGCAACACCTCCTGGATGTTTATCCGTGAGATAAAGTCCTTGTATTCCAGTTCGCTCATAATCCATGACTCATCTGCAGCTGCCTCTCGTCATGAAGCATCTGCGCTTCGAAACATCGGGATGCCACATCCATAGGATTGTCAACTCCCGTCTTGTGATACACTCTCTCAGCGAACAGCGCAGGTTCGAAATGATGCTGTTCGGACACCAGATCACGTGTTATGGCAAGTCCTGCCAACAGCATGGCCGGTATCTTGATACCAAGGTTCCTGAGCATCTTCTCGCGGTGCATGTCATCCATGACCACGAACTTGTCATACTGGCGTTCGGTCATCTCGCATGTCACGCTTTCTCCATCTGCAACTGCGGTCAGCCGGACTTTCGCTTCTAGTCCAATGCGCTCGGTCGAGTTCAGACGGTCAAAAGTAACCGCATCCTTGAAGTCCGTGGCCAGAATGTCGTTGAGCTTGACAATGCGGTCATTCACGCTGTGCTTTGACAGCGAATCCGATGTCAGCATTGAGAGTTCTGCATCCGTAAGGTCATAGACAAAATCGCGGTCAGACTTTGCAGACTGTACTGTCAGCGTCTTCTTGTCGGCGTTTATTATCAGTCCGTGTGATGACAGCACCTCCTGCCATTTCTCACCGGTGAAATACACATCGGACATGATGAAATCACTGTAGGCAATTGCCGGAGCCGTACTGCGGGGTGGGGTGCTGACGGGCTGAATTACCGTCTTGAGCTGTGCCAGAACATCGATTTCCTTCTCTGTCCTTTCTCCGCCCTTGAAGTAGAATCCGTAACTGCCGGCCTGCAGTTCTCCGGGACGCTGCCGCCAGTCGTAATGACCGTAACCGTGAAGACCTGTTGCCACGCGTCCGTAAGCGTTTCTTGCGTTCACGAAACCGCGTGGCAGATGAAAATCGTTCCCAATCAGTCCGACAAGCGTGTCATACGCCTTCTTGTCCGCACTGTTCGTTCCCCAGTCAGTCAGGGCATTGGCCTGCTGCTGTGTAATGGAATAGGTCAGAAGCGGCGAATCATGTCCCTTGACTACAAGTTTCAGAATACCACTCGTGTCAACCACATGGGCCTGCAGCCCGTTGCGTCTCAGGATGTCCTGAAACTCGGGATGCAGGTCAGTGTGTCCGTAGTATGCGTTGCTGCGTACACTCATGGCTTATCGGCTGAAATGTGCTATACGGCTCTGTGCCATTTCTTTCTGCTCCTGCCACATGGCATCCGTGTAGTCCGTTTCATGGACATATTTCAGATTGCCGTCATTATCGCGCAGCCAGCAGCCGTTCAGACCGAAGTTCTTCTCTTCGAAGCCCTGTGTACGCTGGCTCTTCCAGCGCTGGTAGTCTCCGTTGCAGAAGCGCAGGCCTGTCTTGCTGTTCAGGTCTATACCCATGGTGACCGTGCCACCTTTGAGCAGGAATGACACTGTTGCTCCGCGCTGTATGCACTGCAGATCATCGGCATCCAGTCCCAGTTCCTCGGCGCAGACCTGAAGGTTGCGGCCAATGACTGGAGTGGGAACGCTGAGCAGGTGCTTTGTTTCCGGGTCAATCTGAACGAACGCCTTGATGGGGTGTCTGTCAGGACCGTCAACATCGGCTATGATTGCCTTTCCGCTGAGCAGCTGTTCCCTCTGCTTGTCATTGAAGCCGCTAAGGTCACAGTCCTTCATTTCAGGAAAGAAAAGAACGTCGGCTTTTCCGTCGTCCTTTCTTATAAGTGCAAACCGGGTACGGCTGTGGATTGTGTTCCCCTGACCGTCCTTGATATGTATGGGCAGGTTGGGGGATTTGTGTCCGCTGAATATGTCTTCCAGAACACGTTCCGGAAGATCCTCTAACATCTCTCTGGTAAGTCCGAAACGTGACAGAGTCATGTACGGAACATCGTCTTCGTCAAACATATTTTTATCCATTCTTCGGCTGAATTTGAAATTGAAATCGGAAGGCAAATATATATGGTCAAATACTTTGAAACCGCACCGTTTCAGTATGAAATTCCGTCTGTTATGAAACTTTATTATTTGAGTATCATTTGCAAATTTCATACTCAAACATTCGTCTGGAAAACATGCTTGAATAGCCATAAAACGATTTACATTTGCTGCCGATATGAAGACATTGGCCATTATTCTAGTAGCAGCTATCACTGCAATGCCGGACAGTATAGTCCAGCGATATGAAAGTGTATCATACCCACTGAATCATATTCAAGTGACATCGGAATACGGTATGAGAAAAGACCCGATCAGCGGAAAACAGTCAAAGCACAGCGGCCTTGATTTGCGAGCCAGACAAGACAGTGTTTTTGCCATGCTTGCCGGTCAGATAGTCAAGGTGGGAGAGGACCGCCGCTCAGGCAAGTATGTAACCATTGATCATGGTATTGTAACTGTCTGTTATTGTCACCTGTCAAAGGTGCTGCTGAAAGAAGGAACGAAAGTCAGAGCGGGTTCTGTAGTGGCCATCACAGGCAACACCGGCCGCAGCACCGGTGAACACCTGCACATAACCTGCCGGTATCATGGCGTGATTGTGGACCCGATGCTGGTGATACAGTTCGTCCGGCGGGTACGTGAGGAATGCCTGTCATCCGTATTGGCCAGTCAGCCGCCGGTAAAGTGACTTCCGTTTTTGTTCAGAACTTTCGATTCCGTTCAGAAAAGTTTCGAATTCGTCCAAAGTTGGTAGAAAAGTATGGTTAGCTCTTGACAGGACGTTTTTGGTGTTGTATATTCGCTACCGTTTTTCATGGTATTAGATTTTATTTAGAGGACCTGTTGTCGTGAGATAACAGGTCTTCGTCGTCATATATCACTAATGTACCTGCACTTAATGTTAGTCTTTTACGACAGAGGAGCCTTCTCTAATAGTATTCTGGCTATTCTATTTTATGATAGTGTATCCAAACATATACTGACAGAAATGACTACAGTACCTGTCTCGGTGCAGCAGGATATTTAGCAGACTTCTGATGCCTCTGGTGTTTCTGTTCCTGATAGCAGACCTTATCGGTATCTCCCAGGACAGAGTGGCCCTATAGGGGTCACGTGTCTCTATGAAGTTGAAGGCATCTTTATTTTCCTTTCTGACTAGGGCAAATTCCTTCTCGACTTCCTTGTCGAAAAATACAGACGCTTTGTTCGGGTCTTCGAACAGCTCAACGTCCACATTGTTTCCGGCATCTGTCGAATAGATGATGTATGAGCACAGTCTGGCGGGTGTGTTTTGGATGTTGTCTTTTTCTTTCATTGGATTTGGAATATTGTTGTGGTAAAGTTATGGCGGTTGTATGACAACGGCTTTTGATTTTGTCCAAAAATCTTTTGATTTAGTACGCAAGGCATAAAATGACAGTTCCGTTTTATTCAGAAAGACAAAATTTGTTCAGGAAACCTCCGATTTTATTCAGGATACGAACTATAGTTCCGTCTGTACATAAAAAATATCACTACTTTTGAAGTGTAAGAACAAAAACTATGGAACTGAACAAAAATCTTGGAACGATAATCCGCCAATTGCGCACTGATAGCAATATGACCCAAGCAGAACTTGCAGCCAAGGCCGACATCACCTGGCGCTATCTGTCCGACATTGAGTACGGCAAACGTGCCGTGTCGATAGATGTGCTAGGGAGAATAGCTGAGGTGTTTCATTTGAGACTGTCATCATTGATTTCTAGGGCTGAGAAGTTCGTACAATCCTGATTGCGTAGACAAAATCGGAGAATATTACAAATAGAGTGTTTCATTCTTCGTGCTATGTTGTTGACTGAGAATTGTTCATTCAAATAATGTTTTTTGTGTCTGCTGTGAAGCGGGCACTTTTATTTTTGACAAAAAATTGTCAATTTCTGTGGGTTCTTTTTGTGTAGGAAAAAAAATAGTTTGTTTATATATTAGGTGATGAATTGTTTTATTTACCTTTGATTTTTCAATTATAAATAATAGGAGTTAAAACATACAGTAGATATCTGAGACAGAAGATACGACCGATATGAATAACGATAAAATATACAACTATTGGGGACATATTGATCCTCAGAATTTGTTGAAAGAATGTGAGAAATTGGGCCTGTTGGACAACTATTCTGCATTGACTCATTTCATCAGTAATCCTTTCTATAGTTCAAATGCTACAAAAACAGCAGCCGCGAGTTTCCTAATAGATGTTTTGTGTAAAGAACCAGACAAGGTCAAACAGGGAACAATTGCAGAACCTTCAATGGGAGATCTTTTCTATGATTTCTATCAGGTTCCTTTCCCAGCTCCTGTTACTCCGAAGTTTACATTTATAGATTTGTTTGCCGGTATGGGCGGCTTCAGAATTGCCATGCAGTCCCAAGGCGGTAAATGCACGTTTTCTTCGGAATGGAACCAATACGCACAGCGAACATATCTAGCTAATTTCGGCGATTTGCCTTTTGGCGATATAACCAAAGAAAGCACCAAGGCATATATTCCAGAAAAATTCGATGTACTGTGTGCTGGTTTTCCTTGTCAGCCCTTCTCTATTGCAGGAGTGTCGAAAAAGAATAGTCTTGGACGTGAAACCGGTTTTAAGGACAAAACTCAGGGGACACTGTTTTTCGATGTAGCCGACATCATCAGCCGTCATCGTCCAAAGGCCTTTTATTTGGAGAATGTCAAGAACCTGAAGTCCCATGACAAGGGCAGAACATTCAAGGTAATAGAAGAGACGTTAACTGAACTCAATTATACAATCCATGTTGAAGTGCTGGATGGAAAGACTTTCGTACCACAACACCGTGAAAGAATTATGATTGTCGGGTTTGACAATGAGGTTTTCGGCGGAAAAGAGAGATTCAACTTCCCAAAACTGGGGAGTCCTGAAAAATGTGTTGCAGATATTCTATCCAAGGATGTTGACAAAAAATACACATTGTCAGACAAACTTTGGACATACCTTCAGAACTATGCGGAGAAACATAAAGCAAAGGGAAACGGTTTCGGATACGGTTTGGCGGATTTGTCCGGAATTACGAGAACACTTAGTGCACGATATTACAAAGATGGTTCCGAAATATTGATTCCTCAGGGGCCGGGTGTAAATCCGAGAAGGCTTACTCCCCGTGAGTGTGCAAGACTGATGGGTTATCCTGATGATTATATCATTGATAAGGTTTCTGAAGTTCAAGCTTACAGACAGTGTGGCAATTCTGTCATAGTACCTTTAATCACAGCTGTCTCAGCAGAATTGATTAAATCAATAGAGAAGAAGTTATGACAGATACTTTTGATCTGGCAGTTGCCCAAGTTAATGAAGCGAAGCTGTCTTTCTGTCGTTTTATTACCGCAAATGATGTTAGTCTGACGGGACATCAGTGCGGTTTCTATGTTCCAAAGGAAGCCCAGTCTCTTCTTTTTGATGTTCCCGGTGAAAAAGGAAGCAATAAGGACAAACTGGTAAAAATCAGATGGCAGGATTCATTTGAAACAGACAGCCGATTCATCTATTATGGAACCGGGTCCAGAAATGAATATAGGATCACACGATTCGGACACGGCTTTCCATTTATATCCAGTGAATATATTGGAAGTCTTCTCATCATATGTAAACATGGGGACACAGAGTACTCTGGAATCGTTTTGGATCATGATGAAGACATTGATGAGTTCTTCTCTTTGTTCAATCTTTCTCCGGAAAAGACAAATCATCTGATTAATAAAGATGTCCTGGCATCCCCAGACGAGCGCCTAGATGGTTTGTTCCGCCAAGTGGTTGATGCATGCCAGACATTTCCTGATACAAGAATGATGTCTGGTCTTGCCAGCAATCTGTACAATGGAAACTATTTATGGACAGACGATAAAGTGAGAGCCAATCCGGACAATACACTTCTTAGTTGGATTGATACGGAATACAAGTTGTTCCACTACTTTGAAGAGAGATTCTATAAGCCGATTTACACTTCTCCTTTTCAGGATTGTCAATCGTTGATAGATTTTTCAAACGAAATATTGAATCGTCGAAAATCGAGAGCAGGGAAGTCATTGGAGCATCATCTGGCCAGAATTTTCACGATTTCCGCTCTTAAGTTTGATGAACAGAAGGTTACTGAGGATAACAAAAAACCTGATTTTATATTCCCTGGTATTGCAGAGTACCGGAATTTCGCATTTCCAGCTGACGACTTGGTGTTCTTGGGAGCAAAAACCACATGTAAGGATCGCTGGAGACAAGTCCTTAATGAAGCAGACAGAATTGACACGAAATATTTGTTTACGCTTCAGCAGGGTGTATCATCCAATCAGCTGATTGAAATGAAACATGAAAATCTGGTTCTGGTTGTTCCGGAAGCGAACAGGAATTGTTTTGATCCTGCTTTTCGTGATGACTTGTTTTCATTGAAACAGTTCATCAATATGGTCAAGGTTAAGCAAAGCGTACTATAGATATGCCTATATTAATTGAAAATACGCCTGAAGCTGGAAGTCTTGTTGGTTCCATGCGTTCAATGGGATACACATTTGAATCGGCTGTAGCAGACATTATTGATAACAGCGTCACTGCAGGGAGCTCTGAAATAAGAGTCTTTTTTCCGTCCGATCCTTCACATTGTTATGTGGCAATTCTGGATAACGGTTGCGGTATGACACGCGATGAACTGCATATTGCCATGAGGTATGGAAGTCGTGCCAGGGAGGAATCCAGACGTGATAATGATCTGGGAAGATTCGGCCTTGGTATGAAAGCAGCTTCATTGTCCCAGTGTAGAGTGATGACTGTAATCAGTAAGAAAGACGGACATACTTCAGCTTTTCAGTGGGACTACAACAAAATTAAAGGACAGAGCAAATGGCTGATGGTCGAATACCAGTTGGAAGAATTGAAAGCTTTGCCCCATCTGGATGAACTTCAGCAGTTCAAGACTGGAACGCTGGTTGTGTGGCAAGATTTTGATGTCATCAACAAGTCAAGCAATGGCCAAGTATTTACCACTCTGACAGAATATAAGGGTAAGATGATTGACTATGTTGGTCTGATATTCCACCGTTTTATCAGCGCTAAGAAATCAGAAAGGATTGATTTCT
Source organism: uncultured Bacteroidales bacterium (assembly GCA_937898885.1). Classification (GTDB taxonomy): domain Bacteria; phylum Bacteroidota; class Bacteroidia; order Bacteroidales; family Bacteroidaceae; genus Colenecus. The sequence continues at coordinate 30,571 of CALDKD010000014.1, forward strand.
ACATCAACAAGCATAAAGTCGAGGCTCTGGATCCATTTCTGGAATCGCATCCAAAAACTACGGCAAGAAAAGAAATTGATCTTGAGGTCAAAGACAAGGATGGAATAGAACGCCATATCAAGGCACAACCTTTCATTTTGCCTTATATAAAAGACCTGTCTGAGAAAGATATTTGGAAGTCAGGAGGTATTGATAGAGCACTTCAAGGTTATTATATCTATCGTAACAACAGGCTTATCATTTGGGGCAAATGGTTTGGGCAACCACGAGGTGAACTGACCAAGAATGCCAGGATACGGGTTGACATTCCCAATACGTTGGATGATATGTGGGGTATTGATGTAAAAAAACAAAATGCGACAATTCCTCCTGTCATTAAAAACCAACTTCGAAGAGCAGTCGAGGAGACGATGAATATTGCCGTCCGGCAGCAGACTCATAGAGGCAGAAAGGAGAATCCGGATGAAAGGATTAGTTTTATCTGGAATCGAATTCAAAGCAGGGAAAATCATTTCTATTATGAAATCAATAAAGAATCGGAGATATACAAACTGGTTCGCAGTAAAATAGACGATCAGGCGTTTTCATATGTAGAAATGCTGTTGGAGGAGCTGGAACAAAATCTGCCGCTTCATCAGATGTACTTGGATAAGTCAAATAATGTTGTTGATGAAAAGGAAGTAGATGACAGAATGGGAGAACTGCTTCAGAAAGCCATCATGATAATTGATTCAATGTGCTCTATTAACGGAAAATCCGCAGAAGAGACGATAGGTATTCTGTTGAATTCAGAAGAGATTTTCATGAGTAATGAAGAACTTAGAGTAAAACTGTATAACCACTACGGAATATGCTAGATCAGTTATTGTTTGACAATATTCTGTCTTCTGTCAAATTGAAGATTGACATGAAGAAACTGCTGGGCGAGGTAATTACAGAAGACCAGATTGATGGAATAATTGATTCCGTTCTGGATGGCTTTGCCATTTCTCTTGAAAATAGTGAAAGAGAGAAAATGCGTACTTCAATTGAGTATTTCACTCAAATCAAACATACTGAAGACTCTGCAATCTTTGATGATTATGGTGCTCCTCGAGATTGGTACAGTAAGAAAGAGGACAAAAACGGCTGGTTTTGGACAAGATATAAAGATTATTTGAGAAGGTCCGGGGACCTTGATCCTGTCAGCATCAACAAATTGGAAAATGAAACTCTGATCAAGTTGATGAATTGCATTGGCGATCCTAAAGAAAAAACTGTCGGAAAGAGTTTGAGGAGAGGTCTTGTGATTGGTGATGTCCAATCAGGTAAGACTGCCACTTATACCGGTTTGATCTGCAAGGCAGCTGATGCTGGTTACAAAGTGGTGATTCTGCTGACTGGAATAACGGAAACACTACGCCAACAGACTCAGGAACGCATAGAGGAAGGCATTCTCGGTTATACTATCCGTTCCTATGGAAAAGGAAAGAACAAGCACAAATCTTCAACAAGGGTTGGAGTTGGCTTGGATAATATGGTATTACGGGCATCTGCCTTCACTTCATATGAGGACGATTTCAAAGGTGATGTGGATCAGGTTACGATGTCGCTGAAATCGCATGATTCGCTGGTGATGTTTGTTGTAAAAAAGAATGTTTCCGTACTGAATAAACTGTACAAATGGCTTGTTGATTACAATAAGGACATGTTGGATGATTTGATTCATGCACCAATGCTTCTGATTGATGACGAGGCGGACAACGCTTCTGTTAACACAAGTAAGGATAAACTGGACCCGACGAAGACGAATAAGGCGATAAGACAGATTTGCGATTCTTTTTCAAATGCTACGTATGTCGGTTTTACAGCAACTCCTTTTGCCAACGTGTTTATAGATCCTGATACGACAGAAGAAATGAAAAATGCTGATTTGTTTCCAGCTCATTTCATATATGTACTGCCGACTCCGTCTTCATACATAGGAGCACAGAAGATATTCTATCCAGGTGGATTGTATTACAACAATGTCAAATTCATTAAGGATATTGTAGAACCTTCACGTGAAGAGTTGAAAGATGATCCATGCAAGGATTCGCGTCCTTTGTATTACAAACATACCAAGTCATGGTATGGTGAGCTTCCTGATTCATTAAAAGATTCAATCCGTTGTTTCTATCTGGTGAATGTCATCAGGGATTTGAGAGGTGACGTTTCTCAGGCTAGGACTATGATGATAAACATTTCCAGATTTGTTAATGTTCACCGCCATATCCAGGAATGGGTCCAGAGACTGTACTCAGACGATCTTGACGAGATAAGGACTAATTTCGATGACCAATATGAACTCAATGCAGGCAATCATCTCTTTGATTCATTGTCAGCACTATTCGACAAACACTATTCACACTGTGGTATACCAAAGGAGAAGGTACTGGAGAAGACTACGCTTTTTGCTGCAATTGAACCTATACAGGTTTTGATTGTCAACAGTAAAAAGGATTCCGGAAAGCTTGATTATAAGGCTAACCCATCTTTGCGCGCCATTGCTGTGGGAGGTTTGTCCCTGTCTCGCGGTTTGACATTGAAAGGCTTGATTACCAGCTATTTTTATAGAAATACTGCTACTTTTGACGTTCTCATGCAGATGGGACGCTGGTTTGGCTACCGTTCAGGATACGAAGATATCTTCCAGATATGGACCAGTCACGAAAGTGCAGAATGGTATATGGATATCTCAATAGCAACGGAGGAACTTAAAGATGATATCCACAAGATGTTTGAAGACAAGATGACTCCAAATGAGTTTGGTATCAAGGTTAGAGATATAAGTTCGGATTTGCAGATTACTTCATACAACAAGATGCGCAACTCGTTCCTCCATACTGAAACTGTAGTTTTTTGGGGCGGATTGTTTGAAACTCCTTACGCTAATCTGACAGTCCAAAATAACTTTGATAATCTGGCTGTTACTAAACGCTTTCTCCAGAACTTGGAGAACGATGGCATTTCTAAGACACAGAATCTTGATTACGGTACTATAAGATTTAAGGATGTACCATGTGCTTATGTTTCAAATTTCATTTCTGATATCAAGGTTTCATTGAAGAATATTAAATTCGATACTGAGCATATTCTTGAATTCATATCAGATGAAAGTGAAGGAGCATTGAAGAAATGGGACGTATGTGTCTTTGCCGGTGATTCAAAGATTCCATATATGTTGACCGATGACATTTCAATACATCCTATGATGCGTACTCTTCATCTTAAGGGAAACCATATAGCATTCACAAATAAAGCTGTCTTGGGTAGTCCTTCAGATGGAAAATTTTGTATAGATACAGATACTATAAAGGATGCCCAAAGAGCATATGTTGAACAAGAGGGGAAGGAACCCGAAAACACGTATCCGGGAATTACATGGTTCAAATATGTTGATGTTGAGCATAGACATCCGTGCTTAATGGTTTACCTCGTGATGCCAACTGATGTTGATCCGAATAAAATTGACAGGAACAATCCAAGGGAACTGGAAAAGATCAAGGAAAGGCTGTTGGATTACAAAGAGCAGCTTGGGAAAGAGCCTATGGTTGCATTCGGGGTCGGATTCCCAAATAGCGGAAACCGTTCTACATCCTCTAAGGTCTATAAGATCAATAAAGTCTATTATAAACAACTGCTGGAGGAATCCGGTGAAGAAGATGGTGATATAGAATGAAATCAATTAAAGAACTTTTCACACAGGACTTTGCTCCGGGGTGTTTCATATTGATTGATATGGAACATCCACTGAAATTGTATGTGGGAGCAGACGATGATGGCAATTATGCACTGGAGTACAGAGGTGCCTTCAAACCATCGGCAATCAAATCTTCCAGCATTATTGGAATAAAGCACTATACAAAGAGCGGACTTAACTGTTTCGTCATTTCATTGCTTGATCACTCTATGCTTGATACATTCAGTATATTTATAGGTGATCTTGTAGAGGAGACACGCAAATCGTGTGATGACAAAAACGGTTACCAGTTAATTACGAACCGGTACTATGCATGGCGGAAAATGTTCTTTCAGAAGAGGCGTCTTTTGGATGAAAAGGAAATAATGGGGCTCATAGGGGAACTGCTATTCCTGAAAGAGCAAATCATTCCTTTGTGTGGTAATGCACGTGCTCTATCAGCCTGGAGCGGTCAGGAAAAAACGAAGAAGGACTTCTCCGTGGATCAGACTTGGTATGAGGTGAAGACAATCAATTATGGGAAGGATTCTGTTAGAATTTCATCCATAGAACAGCTTGACAGCCAGGTCGACGGTCATCTTGTAGTATATCATCTTGAGCGTATGAGTCAGGTATTTGATGGGATACGTCTAAATTCACTTTGTAGGACAATTCTTTCCATGCTGACAAGCATTGAAACCAAAGACCTGTTTTTGGAGAAACTTGCCAATGCCGGCTTTTCATTTGAAAGCGATTATGATGAATACGTGTACGAAGTCAAAGCCATGGAACAGTATTCAGTTGGTTCGGATTTTCCAAAACTTTCAAAACATATGATTCCGGATGGAATATCCAAGGTACAATATGATCTGCTGATTGCCACAATCACCCAATTTAAAGAAAACTGATATGGATATAAACGAATACCGCTCTGAATTTCTGGAAAGAATCAGGTTTCAGGCAGAACACAACAGTACTGATGCACAGGCACAGTTCCTTGATTATGTTTTGGAAAAGCTTGAAGAGGGTGGCGAACTCATGGATCCATATCCTTACGAATGCAATATGACAGGGAGTCATAATCGTAAACTGGCTTTCGATGCATATTCATATGATGAAGCAGACAATTCAATAGTTTTGGTTATCAGTGATTTCTACAATGAAGCAGAAAAAATCACGTTGACAAATACCCGAATCAAGGAATTGTCTGGCTATATGCGCGCGTTTATAGAAGAAGCGTATTTGGGGGATATAAGGCGTTTTTGTGATGATTCGGACTTCGTAATAGATATTGCCAAGGATTTTAAGAGAAGAATTGGCAAAAGCCGTTATGATACTGAAATTTTGAAGTTCAAGTTGTTCATTGTTACAAATGCAGAGATGAGCCAACAGGTCAAGACCTTGAAGCAGGAAGATTTGCTTGAACGGCCCGTTGAACTCAATGTCTGGGACCTTGGACGTTTTTATCAGTCTGAAATGTCTCAAGTATCCGAAGCCATCACCATTAACACTGCGGACTTTAATCTTGCTTCCGGTATTCAGTGCCTGAAAGCTACAATCGCAGATTACGGTGATTACGATGCATATCTTGCCATCGTTCCCGGAAAATTTCTTGCTGACATCTATCTGCAGTACGGCAGCCGGTTGCTTGAAGGTAATGTCCGTTCCTTTTTGAGTGCCCGTGGCAAGGTTAACAGCAAGATTCGAGAGACTATCAATTCCAGTCAGAAGAGACATAATTTCTTCATATACAACAATGGTATTGCAGTTGTCGCTAATAAAATCACTTTGACTGATGACGGCTCCAGACTTTTGTCCTTCGAGGATTTTCAGATAATCAATGGTGGTCAGACTACTGCATCATTGGCGAATTCATTCATCAAAAAAGAGTCGGACCTGAAGGATATATTTGTTCCAATGAAGCTTACTGTCCTCAACATGGCAGAAGAGAAGACAGAAGAGGAACAGGACAAGTACAACGAAATGACAAAGGAGATATCCCGTTGTGCAAATAGCCAGAATGCAGTGTCCGATGCTGACTTCTTTTCTACTCATCCTTTCCATATACAGATGGAGAAGATGTCGAAGAAATATCCCGCTCCGCCGGTTGATGGTAAACCGTATCAGACTATCTGGTATTATGAACGTTCTCGTGGCAGGTGGGAACAGGAGCAGATGAAACTGACATCTGCGCAGCGAGACAAGTACAAGCAGATTCATCCTTCAAACCAGGTCATAAAAAAGGAAAAGCTGGCCAAGTGCCTAAATTCCATCTTTATGAATCCTCATTCTGTCAGTGCCGGTTCTGCAAACAACATGAAATCATTTGCCGGTACGGTCGATGATATATGGAATAAATCCCAGGATAACATTAATGAATTCTTTTTCCATAAGTCAGTTGCATCAGTAATACTGTTTGATACGGTTGATTCTATCATCAATAAATCGGAATGGTATCAGAAGGGAGGTAATAAGGCTTTGGATACTCCATATACGATAGCGAAAATTATATCCATGATTCCCAAAGGCAAGGATATGGATTGGGAATTCATTTGGAAAAAACAGTCACTGCCTGAAGCTCTCGTTCACCAGATTGAGATTGTTGCAAATATGGCTGATGGATTCCTGAACAACTCAGGCGGTATGATTGTCCGTGAATATGCAAGAAAGATGGAAACATGGAAAAAGTTCCGTGATGAATGTGAAATACAACCGACTGATGATTTTCTGGATTCGTTGATAACTGTTGAGGATAACAAAGCTACAGAGAAAAGTGCAGCCAAGACTCACAAGTTCAATAATGACATAGAACTGTCTGTTCAAATATTCAGCTTGGGTGCCGATTATTGGATGAGAGTTTATCATGATTTGGAATCTAACAGTCTGGTTCCACCTGGTGATAGAGATTTTATTAAATCTATAGCAGGTTATATCAGTCGTTTAAGCTTACCGTCAGCAGCACAATGTAAGCGGATTAAGAAGATAATTGATAAAGCGGAAGACTCTGGATATATGATGCCAGAGAAATAGTGCTTTCATTTTTACATATTGACCCGCTTAAGCAATATGATTGATTTTGATTTTGCGCACGAAGTGATGAACAATTGCATGGATGTGCTTTTGAAATATCGCATAACAGAGGAGCATATAGCGGAACTATATAAGAGGACCGCAATCCTCCAGCGATTTCCATATGCTAAAGCGATAGAATGCGCACTATTGGATGACGATATAAAGATTTGTAACTATGTCAAAACGCATTCATGTGTTTTAGAAAATACATCGCCAATAGAACCTGATAATTTTACTCATCAACTGCAGCAGGAATACAATCGCACAAAGGCACGCTTTGATCATTTTACAAATGATATTCGCGATATCGTAAAAATTGATGATATATATAAATCACTATCACATTCTCAAATCAATCAGGATGAGAATACGCACTTTAGTGACAGTTTCATCAAACAGATAAAGTATCGTCTGTTGCAGGCAAGATTCATAAGTGATGGGAGTCATTTGTTCGGCATAGCAGACTGGGCTTTTAGAGAAAAAGGAGTGGATATTTATTTTGTACAAAGTCCCTGTGTCTATAATCCAGGACATTGCTTATATCTCAATCGTACTCTGGATTCTTATATGGATGATATTGGAGAAGTTGAGATAACAATTGAAAAAGCAGAAAAAATTTTATATGAAAAAGGAATAGTGCCTGAAGAAGGTGATATGTTCGAAGGAAAGGAACTACTTCAATATCTTCGAAAATACTTGTCATCGAATGTAATTGGTGATTGTGCTTACATTCGAAATAAACATTGGTACATTCATAGGTCTGATGTTTATTGGCCTCCTTGTTGATGCGCTATTTCCAATCGCGTATTGTGTGTCTACTACGATTGCTTTGATGGATTGAATGTTCCAATATAGCTTTTGCATTTAATATGATATCCTATGCCCGATAGCTTGAATACTGAACAGCGACACTTTTGTATGCAACGCATTCATGGCAAAGATACAAAGCCTGAAATGATAATCAGGCAGTATCTTCATGCTAATGGATTCCGCTATCGCTTGCATCATGACAGACTGCCTGGGCATCCGGACTTGGTCCTACGCAAGTATCGGACCTGCATTTTTGTGAACGGCTGCTTTTGGCATGGTCATGAGGGCTGTCGTTATTACGCAGTTCCGAAGACGAACACCGATTTCTGGGTCGCAAAGATAGAGCGCAACCGCACACGTGACGTGGAGAACATCCAGAAACTAAAAGCGATGGGGTGGCACACCATTGTTGTATGGGAATGTCAGTTGAGACCTTCAATTCGCGAATCGACACTTAGGTCTTTGCAATATACGATAAATCATATCCAATTGTTGAATCTTGGAGTAAAAACTGAATATTATGGACCAGCCTAAAATAGAGCGCATGCTTCGCCTGATGAAACTACTGTCAGGCAATGTTAATTACACGGTAAATGAACTGGCGGAGCGGCTTGACACCACGTACCGCAGCATTTACCGATATATTGACACGTTCAAGGAGTGCGGCTTTGCTGTTGAGAAACTGCATGGTGGGGTGTACAAGATGACAACCGTGAACCGCAGCTATCCTAATTTTGAGAAGTTGCTTTATTTCAGCCAAGAGGAAGCATACCTGGTCAATAGCTTGATTGACCGGCTTGATCCAACCAATGCGCTGAAGGCTGAACTGAAGCGCAAGCTCGCTGTCATCTACAACAGCACGTCCATAGCTGATTTTGTTGACAAACGTTCAAATGCCGCCAACGTGGAAGAATTGGGCAATGCAATACGCACGAAGAGGAAGGTTATCCTTCACAGTTACGAGTCCGGCAATTCGCATACTGTCCGTGATCGTCTGGTGGAACCGTTCGCGTTTACAACAAACTTCATTGATGTTTGTATAATCGGCAAAACGAAATGTGCAATCGTTTGAAAACGAAATGTGCAAAAAAAATACTTTTTTTTATTTTTTTTCGAGAAAGTCAAAGGAGGAGTACTCCTCGACTTGTGGAACCCGTCGTTGCACACCCCTTATAAGGCCCTTTAAACACCTTTCTAATGTCCTTTCAAGGGCCGGTATTACGTGTATCACATAAAAGTCCCTTGGCCTCAGGTTATAGTCAATCTTGAGTATTTCCTGCTCGCAGATATCCCCAGTGTCAAGGCCACTGTCAGCCCAGAACCAAGTGGCCGCAGTGATAGGCTCACGCCGTCTGTACGCCCATTTTATTGCGGATGCGCCTCTACCATACGGCAGCGGTGACGGGTGGAATATCAGGGTTCCGGTTTTGGGCTTTGCCAGCTCATAGTTGCTTATCTTCTCCGTCAGCAGCGGTGCGATGGCAAGGTCATATTCTGCGCTATCGTCCTCACACAGTTGCACACCGCACCTGAGCGCACAGCGTCTGGCTGTGATATACGCCAGGCTGTCCTTATTTCCCAGTATCCTTACAACCATCTGTTCCAATGTATTTGAATGCCTGTACTGCTCTGAAATGACCACCATAGCCACACGCGCACCGCTTCATACCATCGTGCTTCTTCTCCGCTGACTTGCGTAACGACTCCGCGCTCCTCGCCTTACTGGATCCGTAGAGACTTGCACCTGTCTGCCGCCATTTCCTTGAGTGACGAAGTGCCGCGCAGAGCTGCGGATGTGATGTGTGGAAGAACACCGGAAGGCATCTGCCGCACCTGCCGTTTCCCCGAAGATGCCACTCGCATACGGCGGCCAGAAACTTTGTCCCGACACCTATTCCCTGCCACTCGGGCATCACCACGAGCCTTGTAGCACGGTAGGCTCCGGCGGTAAACAGAGGCGACACGCAAAGGTGACACACCGGCTCACCATCTATAAAGCCGACGAAGCACTCAGCCGCCACCGGCATAGGCAGGTCTAAATAATAATGCTGCTTAAACAGTCTCGGGAACACAGTTCCCCGGACCTTATAAATCTGAAGTTCGAGCTGCGGGCGTTGTTGAAGACAGTCACGCTCATAGAAGCGTGCCTCCGCAGTATCATAAACCCAATCCGGCTGAAGCCAGTCTATTATGTCATAATGGCACGAGAGGAGCACTATCTTCCCTGGACCACGTCTCCACGTCTTGGAAAATGCCGCAGCACCGACCTTTGCTATCTGGCGGTCAATGACGGATGTGAACTCATCCACCACGGCATATTCCGGTCTCTCACAGGCCAGCCTTGCCAGTCCCGCGCGGAACTTCTCGCCATTGCTGAGGACGTTGAACGGGCGCAGCCACGATGGCACGTCACCCAGACCGACGGCAGACAGCATACCCGTCACCATATTGAAATCACCATCCGGAGCGATACAGTCAATAATCGGCTTGCTGTTGTCCCAACCCGCATACAGGTCATATATCGGTACGCCTTCAAATATCCTGCTGCCTATGCTTGTCTTTCCGCTTCCGGAAGGACCGACGATAAGTCCAATCTGCCACTCCTTGCCCTCAATGGGCAGTTCCACAGTCCTTGCCCAGTCGCAGCCTTTCTCCGCGTTGAAAAGGCTCTTCACACGGGCCGCACGGTAACTGTCAAAATCGCTGCAATGATGCTCAATGTTTATCGTCATACACTTACTACCCTGAGGGTAAGGCCCTCTTTCCTCAGACGCTCATACACGTCCATCTGTTCTTTCTCCCCCGCACAGATTATTACCACGCCATACTGCGGCTTGTACTTGTAATCTCCCATATCCGTTTATTGATTGATGGGACAAAGGTAGTCAGTACCGTATGCGTGGGACAGCAAACCGCACGAATCAGACTGCACCGATTTTGCACTCACTCCGGAAGAAGCTAATCAGCTTATATACCTTGCGCTCGCTTATCTCATCTTTAGCGGCGAGAGTGGCTACAATATAGGTCACCTTGTCGCCATTGCCGCGCATCCTCGTATAGTCACCATACAGCTCAATGAAGCGGCAATCATCCATTCTCACACCGGCATTCCGGAGTTTTTCGAGCATCTCGCGGTTAAATTCAAGTATTTCTATCACTCTCATATCAAATAATGGTTATCTTTGTACATCTCACCTACATAATAAAAAACCACGGAAGCGGAATAGGGGCTAAGGCCTCCAACCGCGCTTCCGTGGCGTTTTTGTAAGTATGTAGGTGAGATGACTGCTTGCAGGTTGGAGGCCTTTTTTTTCCTCCTCCGGAATCAGGTCCTTATGATTCTTCCGGAAACCATGAGTGAACCAGGTCTATCGCATACTGCCTCCAGTTCTGGAACGTTTCCCATTCTGACAGGTATTCGTCCCGTTGTTCATCGGATATGCTACCGGACTCAATATTAGCATTGGCCTGCAGCAGCTGGATCTGATGCGTCTTGATGGCATCCTCCTCCGTCTGCAGATAGCAGGTCCGGATAATGCCATTTATCAGCTTGTTCTGGTTTTCCTCATCACAATCGATCAGAGTACCTCCATCCGGCATGTCTCCAGTGTATGAGAAGCCGGGCACTGGTTCAGAGTCGTCATCTGGTTGATAACTGGACTCGAACTCATTCAAATAGACTAAAAAATGCGTTTCATCGTAACGACTGAAACGCATCTTGTGTGGATAGACCACTGTAAAATTCCTCTTCATCTTCTAAGTGAATTTATAAAATTTCTTGTTGCGTTTGTTTACGGCAATCTGTATGACTGTCGGTGCGGGCAAATCCTCCTTCGTAAACTCGGTCCTTACCTGTTCAATAAGGACCTTGGAACCTGTATAGGAGAAATACTCCTTATCCCTTTCGATACGAACTGTCTTGTCCCGTTCGTCCTGGTATTCTATTACATCACCCTGCCAGATGAATCTGATAGCGAGACAGTCCTTGGGACTGCCGTCGTCGTTCGTTTCCTTTATGGAGGGAATAATGCAAACGTCCTGAAGCTCCATCATCCTGCTTTCCTCAGGCATGCCGCCGTCCGGATCATAGAGTATAGCTTCGAACCGTCTCTGTTGGGAATGTCCCATGTCTTCAAACGGGCATAAGCTCTTGCGCTTGTTGATTGCCGCACCCAGTCTTGGTTTCTTTTCCATATTATATTTGCGTGTTAAGTTAATCGCGTCAGCGTGTGTCCAGGACCCGATATATGATGAGCAGGCACGTCTTATCTGTTCATCAGACAGGCCCATTTTCCTGCCATTTAGGATTTTCCGGATTGCCTTCGTCTTGGATTCCTTTCCAACACGGATATGGCCGTCTTCATATATCCTGTATCCGGTAACATGAAGACCGTCCTTCAGGTGTACCACCTGCCATTTGGGGTTTAGTGGAAGGTGAAGCTCCGAAGACAGATATAATCCGGACCATTCCAGCAGCATGTGAAGGAAAGTCTTGTCCTCATGAAGCACGAACACGTTATCCATAAATCTGTATATATACCGAATTCCTCCCTTCACGTAGCCCCTGAAAAGGTCCTTCAGATAATCATCACCCTTATGCAATTCTATAAAGTCATCCTTGGTCCTGGCCGTCCGTCTTTTTCTCTCGACATAGTCAGTCGCGTACTTTTCAAGTAGCTCCCTGTCTTCCGCAATCCGGAACAGGCCACGCATGTCATAATCAAAGTAGCAAAGTGACATATTGGCTATCATCGTGGAGATCTTGAGTCCTATGGCCACGCCTGTAGGATTGTCTGAATCGCCGTTGCCCATAGGCGTTCCAATGCTGCTGTCAATTATCTCATCGAAATGATGGAGCAGCAGCGGATCCTTTATCTTCTTGCGAATGTTCCTCTTGGGAAGCCATAAGGGAATATTGGCATACATCTTGGATACATCCATTGTAAGCGCGTAACGGAGTCTGCCTTTGGACTGGTATATCGCATTGCTCATGGCGTGAATCATCTGATGCTGGCCACGTCCCTTTATGCATGCATAGGAGTGTGAGTCAATGGCCCTGTTGAGAATCGGTTCCGATGGCAGCAGGATACCCCAGTCGAATACGTGTTCATGATATTCCAGCATTGACAGGAAACGGTCCTTCTTTTCATGGATAGTCCTGAAAGTGTAATCGAAATGGTGGGGTTCCGTCGAGGCGTAGCGAGAAGAAAGGGCCGCAAGGTTAGAATCAAGATTTGCTTCGAACCGTGCGACATCCTTCCGTCTGCGCTTCCTGCGGGAGGCACAAATCTCGGCATTCCGCCAGTTGTAGTCGGTCTGAATAATCTCAGACAGAAATCCATAGGCCTCCATAGTGTCCCAGTGTCCTTAGTGTCTTAGTGTCTAAGTGTCGTTTGTCTGCTTCTCTTCTCACAAGCGCCGTCGAATCAGTGATGACCTACCGGAACCTGCTTGACTGTATTTTTTTCAGCATGAGCCGAGGTCGGTGCCCGAAAGGAACTGGGTGCAAACACTCCCGGTTCCCAAAGTAGTGAGGCGACGACAGGTTCGCATTGGCATTCGAGGGCGCATTGTTACCGTTGAAGTACGCCAAGCCCGCATTGTCACCGTTGTTAGCATTGCCGGAGCCGAGGACGGCGCGAAAGCCCGAACCTACCGCCTTGGGGCACAAACCCGCCAAACTGGCGGTCAAAGATATACAAAAAGCGGAGTCACGATAATCGCAAATATAAAAAACCGCCTTCGGCGGTATTTGATATCGCCGAAGTAGGTATGGAAAACAGAATTTCAAAGAACGTTGTGGTGCCTCCGGCACCGGTCTCTTGCTCGACCGTTACACGGTCTGCGCCGGTTTCAAGTCGTCGCCTCCATATTTGGAGCTTTTATGCAGATATGACGGTACCTGCAGGGTTAAAGTCTTCCGCACATTCGCAGAGAGGCGACGACAGGCACGCATAGGCAGTCGAGGGCGCATAGCTACCGCGGAAGCACGCCAAGCCCGCATAGTCACCGCGGCGAGCATGGCCGGAGCCGAGGACGGCGCGAAAGCCCGAAGTGGCAATATCACGGTAAGCGCCGTCGCAGTGATAGGTTGATGAAGTCGCGCCGAGCAGTGAGGGAACGCCGGCAAGTCCCGTAAAATTGACCTCACGGATATATTCCCAACCGGCTTCTGATGCTGCGGCGAGACTGCCCACTTCAAGCATGTTGGCGGTATCCTGGTAGTTCCAGGTGGTAAGCGATGACTTGGCCACATAGAACTTATATGAGCCGTCTGACTGCTTGACACCGACAATCCTGTTACGGCCAACGTAAAGATGTCCGAATATGTTCTTCAGACCAAACCAGATTGGAACCGGTGCGGCATAGTGTGTCGTTCCGTCGGACTTGAGAACGTTATGTGTGATGCTTCCTACATAATCGCCCGATTCAACGCCGAAGTTCGTGGGGATAATGGGATAGAACCCATTGAACGCTTCCCAGCTTCCCATACCGGTCACGCCACTGCCGAGACCGCCCTGAAACAGACCGTTTGAGTCCTTGTTTGAATTCACTGCGGCCTGGGCGTTCTTGGTACCCATGATGATATGGAACAGTATCATGATGACAGTGTCAATCCACTGCCAGCCGGCACCCCATCCGGTACCACGTTTTGCGGCCTTTGTCTCAAAGCTTGTAATGGCCATGTTGGTGGCCGGATATCCGAGCTGTGACTTGATGGCAGCAGAAGCCGTTCCTGTTGTTATTGCGGATCCGTTGCCGCCACGATACCGCTCATCACTGCTAACCAAGGAGCAGAGAATGTCATCGACGCGGTCCATGACACCGGCGTTCAATGCCGATTTGGATGCTATCGGGATTCTCCAGTTGAGATGTCCGGGAATAGGTTTCAGACCCGCAGCCTCATATTCATAAGAGCCCTCTCTCCAGACGGAGACATAGAAGGGTGTTCCCCATCCGAACTGGTACTGGCCCATTGATCCGTCAAGATAGGCTGTCGTTCCGTCCGCGAACTTGTTGTGCGTCTGCGGGTCGAGTTTCTTGCGGTTGTGCGTGTCATCCACGAGATAGCAGCCAAGGCCAAGCAGCGAGGGCAGTCTGCGGATATAGCTGATGTCACCGACAGCCTCACCCAGAGGTGTGCTGTTGTTGAGATTCCATCGGCGGCATGCGTATGTTTCACCGCTCAGGACCGATGTCGAAAAGAATCCGAAATCTCCTGCAGACGCACTGTGGCCGAACACCATGTCACCTTCTCCCAACGCTGGGAACTGGTTCTGAGATAACAGTTGTGATAATTCTTTTTTTTCCATACTTGTTTATTTTGTTGTTTTATCCGAATAATACTCTTGCTGAATATTTGAGTGAATTCTGACCGTAATTATCTGTTCTGGTTGGGTCATACACAAGTAACACTTCCGCCGAATAGCAGCAAGGCATAGAGATGTAAGTTCCAACACTTGAATTGCGCAGTATAAGTAACGGATACTGTTCTGATTGAGCCGAGGTCGTAACATTACACCTGCCATACAACTTCCATTCCTGAGATTTAGGATCAGACAAATACAATAGGCGCAGGCAGAATGCTTTTGACGTATCAAGGCCCAATTCATAACAGACATCCTGATATCTTGGTAACATCATGGCGGCATTGGAACCTGTCGCCTTCACGACAATACGATTGGTTACTCTAAGGTGCGTGTATCCATTGTAATACATACCACTAATTTCCAACGGCTGATGATAATGCACACCTTCAATAAAACCGTCAAGCACACCGTTACCCTTACCATGGAAGGCGAAATTCCGCACCGCTGCAGTTGCGGCCAGATATAGCGCATAATTATAAGAGGCGGGGGCAGCTGGTTGGGGTTCGTGGTTTTCAATTCTGGCCATTGTGATTGCCCCCGTCAGATAATTGCTGACCGCACTACCGATACCGGCATAACGTCGAAGGACACCGTTTTCCTTCTTCATGAAGATGACTGACGCATCCGGATTATCGGTGCCGCTATCATCCAGGCGGTTTGTCAGCGTGCTGCCAGAAATCTTGAAGCCGCCTATCTTACCGCTCTTTATCTCCACGTTATCAAAGACTCCCGTCTTACACGTGACATTACCTCCCTTCGCCTGAAATATGACATTGCCGTTGTCGTCACGCATGTCAATGCATTCCACGCCCAGGTTCTTGACCAGAATATAAGCGGCCAGCAGAATCTTCGTCGCCACAAAATCATGCTCAACGGCCAGACCCCACAGCCCCTGCGCCTCAGATATGGCACTGCCCGGGTAGTTGTTTGCAGTCTTGGTGTGAGACTTTTCGCAGTCATAGAAGTGGTTATTGTACAGCACGAGGTCATGGCAATCCTCGCCTGGAGCTCCCTGCATGAAGCTGAAGCCGGTCTCACACTCGGTCCATTCCATAGGCCCGCGCACTCTGGGGCCTCTGTCACCGTCCTTTATCTTGTGGATCGGAATGGAGACATGGGCAATGATGGAACTGTCAACGGTTAGCCTTGGCGGCTGATTACTGATGACGAACTCCACCGCGCTGTAGGTCGTCGTTCCGGGAATGATGAGATTCCCGTCGCCGTCCTTCGGCTCGTAGGTGTTATTGTCAATCCAGTCCCAACCGTCCGGCTGCTCCCCTCCGAATGTCGCCAAAGGAGTGCCGTCAGCCTTCATCAGCCTGAAAAGGAGATAATAGGAGCCAACGAAGCCGCCTTCCGGATAGTCATAGACCGTCCGTGAATTCCCTTCCGTCTTGACATAGCCGCATCTCACGGAAATTGATGCTGGTGTATAGGACGCGCCATTACCATTGGCATGAAAATCGATGCTGTCCCTGTTCGGCTTGAGCGTATATACAACGCTTGCCGGTCCTTCAGGTCCTTCAGGCCCCTGCGGTCCCTGTGGCCCCGGATCTCCATATTTAGCCCAGAGGCTGGCATGTGTGGCATCAGAACCCCGCCATGCGCCCCATTCGCCATCGGTCTTCTTCCTGTAGCAGAGCCAGCAGTATTTGTTCGTGCTGGTCGGACTCACCGGGTCCGCATTCCATCCCGTCGGCACATACCCGTCCTGCTGTAGCGATTGGGACGGCACCGAAAGGGCTGACGATGAATTGCTGAGCTTGTATATGTACTCGTAATCGTAACCGTCCTGTCCCTTCCACTGCATCCAGGAATAATCGTTCCAGTCATTCGAAGCTGAACTGGTGTTGTCCGAATAGATACCGATATATGGCCCCGGCGTTTCTCCACCGTTGGCGGTCCAGTCATTGGCGGTCAGACTGTTGGCGAACTTTATGTGTATATAGGCATTGTCACCCTTGTCGCCCTTGTCACCATACTTTGCCCATAGAACGGCACTCGCGTTGTCCGAGCCGCGCCATGCGCCCCAGACTCCGTTGACCTTCTTCCTGTAGCACATCCAGCAGTACTTCTTGGTCGAGGTCGGACTTACCGGGTCGGCACTCCAACCGTTCGGCACATACCCGTCCTCATTTTCCGAATCTCTTGGCGGTACCGGAATTGCAGATGATGAAGCGGATTTGTATATATACTCATATCCGTATCCGTCCTGGCCGGTCCACCGCATCCATGAATACGAGT
The DNA here is from genome assembly GCA_937898885.1 of uncultured Bacteroidales bacterium. Classification (GTDB taxonomy): domain Bacteria; phylum Bacteroidota; class Bacteroidia; order Bacteroidales; family Bacteroidaceae; genus Colenecus. Next base: position 47,767 of record CALDKD010000014.1, read on the forward strand.
CCCAATCCAAACGGTCTGCCGCATTGTGGTCCGCATAGATGCCGATAAACGGCCCCGGAGTCTCGCCATTGTCATTGGTCCAGTCATTTCTCGTGAGGCTGCTGGCGAACTTGATGTGTATGTATGCGCTGTCACCCTGCGGTCCCTGGTCCCCGCGAATCTGTCCCACATTGGTCCACCCGCTGACACCGGCAACATATAGCTCTCCAGTGTCCGCTTTCATCCACGGGTCGAATTCCTGTGCCTCGGTATATGTCACCCCGCTTGCTGTGCGGAGTCCGACAACGGGAACTCCGTTTCTGACGGTGATGGCATACGTGCCCTGCTGCCATGTACCGGAGGACGCTGCGGCATCTGCCGCGCTCGATGTCTGGTAATAATACGTGAACGAGCCTTTCGGAGTGATTGACGTGCCGTCATTGCCCCTGGTCTTGAAGACCTGCCACGCTGTCCACGTACCGTTACGCTTGCGGCTCACGGCCATCCAGATAGTCGTGCCGGTGGACACCTCACTCCACTGCGTATTGGTATTCGGGTGTCCCGATGGAGGGTTAGGGGCCTGAACGCTTGAGAACAGCATATCAAAATCTGCCGTATCAGACAGGGGACGCGGCGTTGACCAGCTATCCTGCTGAGGGCTCAGACCGTCAGAGGTGAAAATGCGTATCACGGCCCAAAGCTTCTCCTCACCAGTCGGGATCTGGGCAGTCCATCCTCCTGATGTGGGCAGGGGCGACTCATAGCTGCCTCCAGTCGGGGTTGCCGGGGTGGAGTTGCTGCGCTTGAAGGCCCAGGCCGTATTGCTCAGCTGCTGTTCCCTCTGATACGTGATGTGTGTCGTCTTTTTAACCATTGGCCAGTCTTCCGTTTACGTGAAGCGTTAAATTGCCCTGTGCCTGAACGGCCTGATCCAGAGTCACGGTGAACTGTGTCTTGCCGTCATCAGAATCGATCTCATTACCGGCGGCATCAGTCAGAAGGAAGTCAAAGACATATCCCGTCAGTACCGTCTCATCGCTGCGCTTCACGACCTTTGGCTTGTAGTAAAGGACCTGCTGCGTAACGCTGACTATCTCCGGAACAGAGTTATTGTTTGCATCCACCGGATTGAGATACATGACCAACGGGTCAGTCTCATCGACAATCTCCACCACTGCGTCAGCCGTTCTGCCGCCATACGTTATGGCACACTTGTACAGCTCCTCGCTGTTGACATCGGCGGCATTTATGGTGTAGGTCGATGAAGTGGCACCCGTGATAAGCTGCCAGCCGTCGGTACCGGCGGCGACGTGCATCTTATACCAGCAGAACGTAACGCCGTCAGTGGACAGCTTTTCAGTTCCACCAACGAGAAGATGAGCCTTGGCCTGCAGTGATGAATGCTCTGAATCGATTGTGCCGCCGTTGGCAATGGTAATATATGGGACATAGGCCTCGCCTTCGGTCTGTTCGATTGACACCTCTATGGATGCCGCTACGGCAGACACGAATCCCGTATTAACCGAACTCTTGAACTCAATGGTATCAGAATCGATATTCTGTAACGATGCGAGATCCTTCAGTATGGTCAGGGTCGGAACCTGGAAGCCGTCAACCGTCTTCAGCTCACTCTTGAACGTTCCTGCAGTAACACCTGTCGGTCCCGTTGACAGGCCATTGCTGCCGAACGTTATCTCGGCACCGTTATAATACCAGTGCACATCCGTTGTTATGGCCGATACGCGCTGCGCCTTCAGCGAGCTGCGGATAACGGGATAGATGCACGGGGTGTTGGTCTGAAAGGATGGTGTCACATTCCCACTGACCGCCGTCACGAACTGCTTCAGCGGAAAGGTGCTGCGCAGCGAACAATTCAGGGTATCACCCTGTCTTACATACTGGATTGTCGTTTCTCCTCTAACTACACTCATATTTGTCCGTTTATTATCTGTTAATTATCTGTTTTGCTTCTGCGTTTGTTATCACCATACCGCCGAGACGGTCAACCTTATCCTCGAATGACTCATCCGGTTCCCCGAATGTCGAAGTGTCACTCTCATTAATCAGCAGCTCCTGCTCAGTGCGGAACCGCACACCTGAGATACCCAGCTCTGGGGCTCTGTCAATGGGTATAAGCGCGTATTTGTACTTTCTCATATCTGTGTTGTTATAATGTCAGAACCTTTCCATCTATGCACAGCACGTCATCACCTACGGCCATAGCCTTCAGCGGCCTGAGCTCCTCTATCTCAACAGTCAGATCCGCGCCGTTCTCAAACTCCTTGGCATCAATCATTATGCTGTCGCCATATCCGAGCAATATGGGCTCGGCACCGGTGACGGCCTTGGTAATGGTCCACTTGACGCAGAAGAACTGCGACGCTGACGAGAGCACCTTCTTCCCCACGGTGACATAGCACTCATTCTTGACCATACGTGTCCCGGCTGCCACCTGTACGCCGCCATATACGACATGTTCCATCTCGTAGTCCGCATAGTGCCTGAGGAGCGTCGTTTCGGCACTTAGGCAGCCCGTTGTAGGCTCGGACGGCAGCTCGTCATCATTCAGGGCATACTCGGCCTTGCAGACCAGGTGTATGCGGTCATCGACATATCTCGGATCCACGACGAGATTCGCGGTATTCTGCCCGCTGACATAGAACAGGTCATCCTCCGGATCCACCAGAGACTCCTGACCATCGATGACCTTATACCACCAATATGCGGTACTGCAGTAATCCGGGTCAGGATCCTTGCCGCCAAAACGCAGGGCGGCCCTTATGGTACGGAGACCGCTGTCGGCCAGCGGGTCGAATGTGAAGGATGCCGGTTTATCCAGAGTCAGGCTGGCGGCCACTGCCAGTGAAGTCGTGCTGAGCACTGTGCTGGCCTGAACCCTCAGCACATTGCCGGAGCGCGGGTCACCGAAATTAGCCGTGAGCAACAGCACCACCGGATGCTGATACTCAATGTTGCACTCCACCGTCAGGGAGCCGTCAGCATTGACCGTGTAACCTTCAGTCACCGAAGAAATCAGATACTGGCTGAGCTCCGCAGACAGATAGGACAGGTTTTGGATCTGCCCGTAAGCCTCCTTTGGCATGGCGTACCACATGACACCGGACAGTGTCACCTTGCCGTTTGTGATTATTCCGTTGGGGTCTGTGATGTACACCTCCGGCACAAGGACCAGCGGTGTAAGCTCGCGGTCCGGAACATACTCGTTCTCCTCGGCGTTGTGTACCTGCGTCAGACTGCCACCCCTGCAGACCAGCGACACGGACATGTGCAGCGGGTCATACACAACATTTATTCTTTTCGTCTTTTTCATATCGTTCTATCGTCGTTATAATGTCATTAGAATCGCACATAAGCCGTCAGCGGTTCGGTTGTCACGCCATCGCGGACATAGACCGTGCAGATGAAACATCCTGAGGCAACGGGCAGGTCCTCATTGGAAAGCTCCAGCTCGCGTGTGCATTCGGCATGGTCGGTGTTCCATATCCTGTCAGATGCCGTGTCGCCCGTGTCGCGTGTCCAGCTCCAGTCCGAATCAAGGATGTCATCCGAGATGTCATTCACGCCCCTGCGGACGGTCGCGATAAGGGTGGTGTCCAGATGGCCGTACAGGAAGGTAGAGCCCGCCACGCTGTCAATATCGAGTGTCAGAGACGTGTCACCGGACACCAGCAGCCAGTCAGTGGAGCCAAAGGACGGCTCCTCCTCCGTTCCCTCTACGATACAGCGGTACTTGCATGACTTGTGCCAGCATTCATCCTGGTACTCGCTGTTACACAGGTACGGGTCCTGAGTGGCCACCGTGGATGACCACCGTCCCCTGTCACGGATAGTCTTTATTATGGTACCGCTATGGTCCAGCTGTATGAGATTGCGCGTCAGCACATTCTCCAGATAGATGGACGGACGGCCATGCAGCTGCGGCAGGTCGTCAGGTATAAGCGCATCGGGCAGGTCGCCAATGATTACGGCATAGTTGCTCGGGGTGATGATATATTGGTCAACGCCGCTGAGCATGGTAATACGCCCTTCAGCCGAGCTGAAGTACTGGCTTCTCTGACGTTCCTCATCAGTAAAGCTGCCGTAACGCGCCACATTCATGAAGGGCACGGGCTCATGGTTCTCTCCTCCCGGTACCACGCTGTCCGCTCCAAGGACCACACGTACCGTGCCGGCGGTCTGGTTCACATGCGTCACCCGGAAGTATGAAGTCACCAGACCGGCGTTATAGTTGTACTGGCCCTTGCAGATGTCACCAACGGCCAGCTCTATCGTATCGCCGTCCTCAAGATCCATGGTGAGTATATATGCGGAATCACTGTCCGGATCCCTTTCCACCGTCTTGATGGTACCGCCCTCCGTGTTCCACATCTCGCCGCCTGTGACACGAATCTTGTTGTATATCAGCATCGGCACCTTCAGGGTGGAACGCAGGGTCAGCGAATTCATCTCGCCATGACCGCTGCCGTCGATACCCCATCCGCTGCCGGTCTCTATGCCCTGTGCAAAATCCGGTGATGATATTATGGCCGACACCACTTTGGCGAAAGTGACAATATCATCATGGCGCACAGGCTGGTCCAGCCAGTCCCCGAACTCGTGAAGTGCCCATTTCTGACTGTTGTCGGCATTGCCGGCATTAACCTTCAGCCTGGTCTTCTGCCAAACGGGATTGCCGTCTTCGTCTTCGACCTCCACCAGAGCGTCTATCATCAGATAGCCATCCGTCAGGGACAGCTTGTCCAGGACAGACAGGTTCTCATGATGGTGGTCCGGGCCTGTGGCCTCGCCGCCGCCGTTCACCTGAACGACGGTGCTGCCGCCACCTGTTGCAGCTGCTCCAAGGTCACGCAGACGCTTGCTGCGCGGCTTGGCCTGTCGCGTCCTGATGTCAAGTGTAAACTCTTTCTGTGCCATAGTCAATCCGCTTTATCGTATTCGTCCGGACTCAGTTCCACTACTGTGGTTTCACACAGATCCTGACCGCAGTCCTCAACGGCAGCCGTAAGCAGAAAACGTGTGTCCTGCGGCTGCATGGCCTCGCGGTATATAAGCAGCGTCTCATCCGGGAGCTCTGTCGTTCCGGTCAGCTTGGTATGCCTTTTGGCGTACTGGCTGAACAGCGTGCCGATAAGCAGCTCCTCAATCGCAGCCGTGCGCCCGGCACGTTTCAGCTGGCGTATCTGACTGTAGTCATCGCTGCGGAAATACGCCCCACGTGCCATGGGGAATCCGTTCTCACGGCTGCCGCACACTGTCTCAATCTCCAGATCCTCCTTGGCCGCATCGTTGAGCTGTGCCGCATATTCCACATCGCTGTTGTCAATCTCCATGTCATACGGCTTGTTGTTGACAGCCTCAATCTGCGGAAGCTGGAACAGTATGAACGATATCTTGCTCCAGAGGTCATGGTCCGATACGGTACCGGTCAGGCTGTCACTTCCGTCACTGATAATCCAGCCCTTGTGAACCTCAATCCATATCTTACCGCCACCGTCAAAGCCGTCAATGACTGGATATGGTATATACTGACCCTCATCCAGGTTCTTCAGCCAGCCGCATACGTCAACCGTCCTGTTTCCCGATGCCTGGCGGTTGGTCTGCCATCCCATCACGCCGCACTTGTCGCCGTCGCGTGCACTGTCACAATAGCACAGGTAGGCCACCGTCTGTGTCATCTGTCCCGACACCCGGACCCACTGACCGACTGTCTCATTCAGGGAACCGTACTTCTTTGTGTCCCGCAGAAGGCTGGTGTTGCTCCATACATACACCTGGTTCGAGCCGTCCGGCTGATAGTAGATGCATACCGGAACATAGACGAAGTTGCCACGTTCCTGCCAGGTGCCGTAGTGGTCATTCTGTCTTCCTCTCACAGAATCCATAAGGTTGACCGCACCCTCAAAAGGGTTGAACCGGCAGTCCAGGAGCATGGGCAGGGTGATGCGCAGCAGCAGGTTGTCAGACTCCTCCACCGGCGGCAGCCACTCCTGGCGGCTGGTAAATATGCTGTCACCGAAAAATCGGCCAAGCTCCGTATTCTTCAAATCATCCAGAGTGATGCCGTATTCATTCGCTGCCATGCCCCAGCCCTCTTCATAAAAGTCCCACCAGAGGAAGTGGCCCGTCTCTATTCTCTGGTGCGAACCTCTCCAGCCTGTCCAACGGACGGCCACACCTTCCTTTTCTGTACCGTCATTCTGTGGCACAATCTTGAAATATCTTGCATCCGTGTCATCAATCGTCACATTGTCCTCACGTCCGTATTGCGACAGCCAGAGCGTGAACCCCACATCGGTACCGTCACTCCACCTGTCCAGGTCTGCCGTATAATGATATGACAGAATCTGACAGCGGCCACCGTTGACGCTTTTCGGATCCACGTTGTTGATGCGCGTCTCATTGGCATCGACAGGCTCCGTCCAGCACTCCTCCGGCAGCAGCTTGTCGCAGTCTGCATACGGACTCCAGGTAATCTTGACATTGTTATAGACCTTATCCACACCCAACATCTGGTCCGTACCCATCCACTTCAGGTTCTTTGATGTGGCCCCCGTGCGCAGCCCGTTGAGGTCAAATATCCATATCACGCCGCCACGCTGTATCATCTTGAGTCCCAGAGGACGCATGATACCGTCCAGCATATCCCACAGCGACGAAGCCTCGCCATCCTCATCATAGAAATTCTCGCTCCGGACTGACAGTTCCGAAAGCTGGAGATGTGATGTGCCGTCAGTCAGCCTGGTGCTGATATACCCCTCATCGATGTCCGAATACTGTATGCCGGCACGTCCGATGGCATATTCCACCAGCTCCTCCAGAGTCTTGAACCCTGCAAGGTTATACTTGAGCCGCTCCAGTATGCCGAAGTCGCTGAACGTCAGCGACACCTCGTAATCCTTCATCATGGAGTATGGCTCCTCATAGAATTCAGGATCCAGCATGCCGCTCCAGTACAGGTCATCATTCTTGTAAACGTCAAGACGGATCTGACCGACCTCGATGCTGTACAGGTCAATATATGTACGGTCGCCAGGACTGAGCAGATTGACGGTGGCGGTACTGGAGCAGACCGGCTCATCCTTTTCCTTCTCCAGCCACTCTATCAGCAGCGGCTCCTCACCGGAAAAGGACAGCACACCGACATTGTCCGGTTCGGAATCACGTTCGCAGGATATAGTCACCTCCCACAGGTTGTTGTCGCGGGAACCGAACTGTCCCCGGTAAATCACATACATGGCCATGTCAACTTCTTCTTCTATGGTTCTGTTCCTTCTCCATCACTCCCATCAGACGGCGGCCTTTAATCTCGAAGCTGACCTTGCCGCCTCCGTCATTACCGCCCAGTATCGACTGCAGCTTGTCCAGAGGCGCGACAACCTCGGGGTTGTTTACGGCATTTGCATACTCACCGAAGATACCCAGCGTGGGGCCGTAGGCTATACCGCCATCCGCAAACTTTGGGATTCTCACGGCCGCCATTACTCCCTCCATCGCAGCGACGAACCCGGCGGCTACAGGCACACCGGCAAAGGGTATCTCCGCATGCGCCGCGAAGATTCTCGCTGCGGCCAATGTTTCCCACGCTGCCGCCTCTGTCTGAAGAAGCGGTGTCGTAGCTGCCGCAGCTGCCGCAGCCGTGGCACTGTTGGTAGCCTCGACTCCGGTCTGCGCGGCCGTAGCCGTCGTGTTTGCGACAGTGGCCACCGTTGATGCATCGGTAATTGTCTTGACTATCTCCACTATGGCGGCGACACTCTCAAAGATGGCGATACCGGCATCCATCACGCCGCAGAACTTTTTCCACGCGCTGCCGTCGCCTGTTAATGTGTCTGTAAGGGACTCAATGGCCCCATCTACACCCTTTATGCTTCCCCACACTTTGCTGACCGATACTTGGCCGAGCTTGAGCGTGTTGTAATAGTTCTCATATTCATTGGCTAAGGCCTCTACCTGTTTGCGGGCTTCACCGTCAAGCGGGTTGGCCGTGTCGGCCAGCATTTTTTTCAGCTCCCGGACCTTCTCTTTCAAGTTGTCAAGCCCGATCAGTTCGAGCTCCATCTTGAGTTCCTTACCCTGTAGCCCTTCCAAACCGGAGAGTTCACCCTGCATCGTCGGTATGGAGGCCACACCCTCCAGCATCGCCTTCTTACGTGAAAGGGCATCTATCGTCCTTTGAGTCGATATCAGCTCCGCACCGCTCTGCCGTTTCTGTATTGTCTCATAGTAGGATATGGCATCCGACAGATCCTGTATCGTTGAAAGGGTAGATATGTCACCCGGCTTGTTCATCGCCGCCAGCGCATCGTCCCAGCCCCTCTTCAATTCCTTTAGGTCATTGATGTGCTTCTGAATGGCCTCGCGTTCCGTTCCTGATGTCTTCTGAAGCTGCTTCTCATAGTGCTGAAGCTGCTGGGCAAGCTCCTCGTATGTCCTGATGTCACCGAGGGCCTTTACCTGGAATCCGGCATCCTCGACCGCCTCCTTCAGGTCGTTGAGCCTTCTTATCTCTGCGTCAATAGCAGCAATATTGTCCTTGGATGCCGTCTTTCGCAGCTCCTGCTGAAAGGCGATATTCTGATTGATGACATCCAGGGAACTGCTCTCTGTGGCCGCCTCAAGAGTGGAGGCATCCATCAGGAGCTTGACCTGTCTCTGCTGTTCCTCAAGGCCTCTGATTATTTCGGAGATACGCGCCACCTCCGCTGCCTTTGCAGGATCCAGCTTTTCGAGCTGTGTCTTGTAGTATGTTATGTTGTTGCCGATGGCCTTGTAGCTGGCCGCATTGGCAATAAGGCTCTTACCGGAGAACTCATCCTTGCCGCTCCCCTTGTCAAGGCCGAGCCGCTTGCCCATCGCGTCGTACAGTTTCTTGTATTCATCCCTCTTGGTCCGGATTCTGTTTATCTCCGCGACTTCCGTCGGGGCTAATGACTTCAGTTGTGTGTCAAGAAGGTCAATCTCATTCTTCAGCGCATCGTAGCTTGCCGTCGCGGCATCGAAGTCACCCTTGCCGTCGGACAGGGTTTGTGTGGCCTCCGCCATCTTTTGTGTACAGGCATTGAACTGCTCACGGTATATGCCTATGTTAGTATCCAGCTCCTTTATCTCTTTACTCAGCTGGCTGTATTTGCGGGCCGCGTTCGGCGTGACACCGAATTGCAGATTATCCCGTTCCCTCTTCTTGGCCTCCATTTCCAGCTCCGTCTCGGCAATCTTTGATGCCAGAGACTTGGCTTTGGCCTCGTATCCTAACTGCTGGCAATAGGCGGCACTCTTGCTCTTGAGCACGTCATACCACTGCGCCGCCGTGCTGTATGTGCCGAAAGTCTTGCCGTATTCACTGTTCAGATCCGCAACGGCCTGACGTGTGTCCATCTTGGCATCGATAAGAGTTTTCAGCTTTGATATCTCCAGCTCTATGTGACTCTTTGCGTCTCCGGATGCCTGACTGAATGCGTCCTGAGCATCGGATAGACTCTCCAGCTGCTTGGATGAATCTTCGGCCTTGTTGCCAAGGGATGAGAGGAGTGCCACAATGCCAGTAATGGCGGCTGATATGCCAAGTGTCAGTGCCGCATACAGGGCTGTAACGGCTACAGTAAGAGCACCCGTTGATACGACCGCCCCCTTCGTTGCAGCGGAAAGCATTGTCCTGGCCGCAGTCAGAACCTTATCATGGACAGCTGCCGCCGCTGCGGCCACCGCAGAACCTTTGAGGTGGACCGTCATTGCCTTCAGCCCCTGACCCAGCTGCATCACGCCCATAAGGGCTATGCCTGTCTGTGAGGCTATGTCAAGGAAGGGCAGCGCACCCTGTGTGATTTTGCCGAGTTTGTCCTTGACCCCATCAATCTCCATTTGCAGCTGCTTCATCCGTCCGGGGTCTGTGTCCGCTAAAGCCGCGTTCATCCCGCCTACACTCTCTGATACAACAGCCGCAAGAGTGGCGGCCTTCTCCTCCTCCGTACCGAATTTCAGGATCTTCTCCTGAACCTCATCGAATGAATAGCCGTAACGGCTGAGTGCGGAGGTCTGTCCCTCCATCACCTTGCCGAGCATTGTGGCAATGGCCACCGCAGACTCCTGTGTGGCGTTAACGCCATACTGCTGGGCCAGCATATCATTGAGAACGGGGATAAGCGTCTGGAGTGATGAAGACAGGCCGAGGTATGTGCCAAGCTCCTGCGCCCCGGCCATAGCGACATCATCCTCCACAACGCCCAGTTTCTCCTGGGCGGAGCACAAGTCCACGATGCTGCGTATCTCATCATCCGAGGCATCCATCGTATTCCGCATGACCTGCGCGAGACGCGCTTCCGCAACGGCATAGTCATTATATCCCTGGGCGAGTCCCTTTATGGTGCCGTCAACCTGACGGAGGACATCCATTGCCGCGCTGAATGCCTGTGTACTCTGCCCGGCATTAACAAGATCACCGCTCAAACCCTCAATGGATCCGCGCACCTGACGTATCACCTCATCGGCATCCTTCAGGGAGAGGTTCATCTGGCTGACAACCCCTGTGGCCTTATCCTTGAACTCTATGGTAAACTCTATATTCTTATCCATCGTGACTAATTTATTGCGCCCATCTTGCGCTTGGCAGCTTCAAAACGCTCCTTGTCGGAAAGCCCGGCAACCTCCCTGTCCCAAGCATCCTCCTCGACCGGCTCCACCTCCCACGGGAACGGCATGAAGTCCTTTATCTTTGGTTTGTCCTTCAAGTAAGGGAGCATTATGCTGTACGCAAGCACCCTTGTCTGTGACCATTCGGACTGTTGAGCCATTTCGTGGCTCTCGTATATCCTTGAAAACTCGGATGGGGAGCACCGGCAAAAGTCATCATAACTCATCCCGATGCTCCCCAGCGCGATTCCTAACAGTTCCTCAATATCAGGCTGAGTGCCCGTTATTCGTTTTTTTTTGACTCATCCTGTTTGCTTATTGAGTCGTTGAACTCGCCGAGTGCATCCAACGAGCAGGAGTCCGCAAATTCCATGAGGGAAAGCGGGAACTCCTTGTGCTGCGCCGCACACGCGCTCACGATACAACACCACAGAAGGGTTATCATATCGGAGGTGTCAGCAGCCTTGGCCACATCGTACCCCGTTTCTTTCTTGAAACGGACGAGTGCCCCCATGGTCATGTCACAGGGGTACTCCTGTCCGTTGATTGTGATTGTCTTCATCGTGCGTGGGTGCATGATTAAACGCTAAGACCGTTGCCGGATCCTGAACCGTCACCGGAATCGGTGCCGTCCGTGACAGCTCCGGAGTTCTCGAACGTTACGGAATACTTGCGGTCGTCACCGGCCTGTCCGTCATCATCAAGGGAGGTGATGATGAATGATCCCTGCTCATAGTCACTGCTACCGCGCTCGAGCCAGCGGAGTGTCACGGGCTGTGCCGACTTCCAAATCTGCCTGAGCTTCGGATAGCCACGTTCTTCGGCGGTTCCGTAGTCGTACTCAAAGCCATCGGCCGAAATGGAGACCGCGAGGGATTTTACATACTTTTCCTTGAACTTGCCCGCGCTGGCCTCCTTGGTGACACGTTCACCGGTCTCGGCACTACGGTTGATTTTGCAGCCGGTTGAGTGTCCGAGGGCAATAAACTGTTCGTTTTCCACGAAGCCGAGGAGCAAGTCCTGTCCATCTTTATAAGCCATTTTGAAAATTGTTTAAAGGGTTTTTAATCGTCGTTTTGGTTCGCGTCCTTCAGGTGTTCCCGGAGCATCTTCTTGAGAAGCTCTATCTGCTTGGTCAGGCGGTCAATCTTTGCGACCAGCTCCGCCCTCTCCTCCAGAAGGCTTCTGTTACTGCGCATATACTCGAGGGTCTTCCGCTGCTCATCGGCCAGCTTGAGTACCAGTTCCCTGTTCTGCTCGGTAAGCTGCTTGACGGATTCAAGTAACGGGTTGATAGCGGCATTGATAATCTCAAGATCGCTTTTCCTGCGTTCCCTGCGTGTCGTAAGCACCCGTGTGAGATATCCCACAACAAGCCCCACAAGAGGAAGCACAAAACATTCAAGCCACGGGTTGGATATCATTTCCATATCATCTGAAGTACAGATCCGCCTCCTCCTTGCGCCGCTTCACCAGACCTGGAAGTACCACGCTCTTTGCGTGCACCCACTTGGCAAACTCGGCACGAATGGCGGGGTCGGATGGGTTAACCTTGATCTTCTTGAGAAGTGTGCTGCGGAGGAAGTTTCCGCAGCCCACGTTGAATGTAAAACTGCATAAGGCATCGAACTGGTTCTGTGACAGGCGGCTTTGGACGGCCGTGCTGATGCATGTCTCCACAGCCTTCACGTCACGCTTGAGATATTCGTCCGCCTCCTTCCTGGTTATCACCTGACCCTCACGCACGCCGCCGGTATGACCGTAGCCTATGGTCAGGACTCCAGCAGGACACCTGTAGGCCTTCAGGACGCAGCCTTCGTACCTCTTGATGAGGTTCAATCCCTGTTCACTTATCGTCATGCCCAAATGCAATTTTATACATCAAGACCGTTGCCGGAGCCTGAACCTGAACCGCTACCTGAACCTGAACCGCTACCGGAACCTGAACCGCTACCGGCACCGGCACCGGAGCCAGACTCGCGCTTGTCAAGCCAGATGACCTCCTCTCCGAATGCGGTCTGAGTGTCGGCCTTCATCAAGAGCTTGAAGAAGTAACGCTCACCGGCATTGGTCAGCTTGTCAATCTGGATGACATCGGGGTCATCGGCCAGGTTGACACCCACCCAGAGGTTGGTGTTGAGGTCCGGACCGGTGATTGTGGCCACGTAGAGGCCCTTCGGCCATCTTGCAAGACGCTCAATCTTGACACCACGGAACACTTCCGGTGTGGTCTGGCTGTAGTCGATGCCCTTGTAAGGCTGGTCAATGAGTTCCTTTCCGTACTTTCTCCAGTCACCGGTTGACATGATGATTCTAAGGTCAGCATTGTCAACGATAGTGTCTGGAATAGCCTCGTAGAGGTCATTGACACGACCCACGACAGTCGTGTTGTTGGAGGTGACGTTAATCTTGTCATTGTCGTGAGCCATACGGTAAACAAAACCGTTGAACAGATGGTCATCACCTGACTCGGCATACTCGCCGTTGATGATGTGGTCGCCAAGCTCGAACTTGACCTGCTTGGCCAGTTCGGCAAGGAGAGCGTTCTGCGCCTCCGCAGGAAGCTCGGCGAAGACAAGGTTGCCCTTGGGCTGCCACTTTCTCCAGATCTTCTCGAAGGAGCGGGGGTTGAATGTGGTGAATGCCATGAAATCCTTCGGGGCAAGCACGCGCTCCGAATATACGAAGTTGCCTTTGGAGTCACTGTCCGTAGGCATCTCCTTGCGTTTCTGCAACATTGTGGTCGCTTTCAGACGAGGAATACTGAAAGTTGATGCGATACCGGGCTCAATGTGGACAAGACCCTTCTCCACGATTTCGTTGCCGGTCGAGGCGAGGGTAAGCAGCTGCTCAAGTACCTCACCGTTGTAATTGGTGTTTGAAATCTGTAATGCCATAGCTGATAATGGTTTTTAATTGTTCTTTTTCATTTTGAGCGGTGACTTGGTTGTCCTGTATGCCACCTTGCTGTTCTTTCCTTGGTCAGTGGTGCCGCCGATACAGCGTTTGGGCGGTGCTGGGGCTTTCTCCGTCTGTTCCATGTCCTATCTCCTTGAACGGTTACGACGGATCTCATCCATCTTGGTGTCCCACGCTCCGGCTCCGGAGTTCTCGGGCTGGTGTACGCCCCTGATGTCATCCCTGACCCTGCGCTTGGGTTTGAGGGAGGCTATGACCTTCTCAGCCGATGCGCGGTTGGAGTTCAGCAGCTGACGGTAGTCTTCCTTCTCACCCTCCTCAATCTTACCGCATTCGACCGCCGCTGAAAGGATCTTCTCAATGTCCTCCTGCTCCATCTCGGAGAGGCGCTGCTTGAGACTGGAATTCTCACCCTCGAGTTTCTCAATCTGAGCGTTCAGCTCATCAATGACACGAAGGACATCATCCTCGTTCACGACATTGGTGAAGCGAGGCTTCTCTTTGATTTTTGTAATATCCATGTTGTTGACAATTTGTGAGCGGATAGCCGCTCGGTTTGTGAATACTTTCTTGTAGATATCGTTCGGACCGTCCGTCGCCCGAAGGTCAACGTCAATGTCATATATGCCGTCTGCAAGACCGAGCCTGACGGCTTCCTCGGCTGAGAACCAGTGGTCCGTGCCGTCAAAATACCGGGTCTTGACTTCATCCGGGCTGCACTTCATCCGCTCGCCTATGATGACGGCCAGGGTGTCCTCCAAAGACTTGATCTCATCGACGGTTGCCAGAAGGTCATTCTTGTCGCCATACACGCCCGCGCTCACGCTATGTATCATAAGTCGGGCGTATTTGCTCATATAGTGCTTGCGGCCACACATCGCGATGATACCGGCAATGCTCGCACTTATGCCGTCCGTGTATATCGTAACTTCCTTGGTGCAGGAACGTAGAGCGTTGAAGATGGCGATACCGGCATACACCTCACCGCCCTCCGAATTGATGTGGACGCGAATCCTGTCACAACTCTGGCTCAAGGTCAGAATCTCACCCACAACAGCTTTACCGAGAACCACATCCTCACCACCCACGGCATTGTTCACTATCTCGCCATATAATAGCAGGTCGGCCTCGCGACCATTGATTACTGAATTTTCTGTTGACATCGTCTTTAAATTTTCGACGCAAGTCTAACCCATTTTAGCCTAATACACAAATAGTTATCCAGCCGTTGGACATAGTTGTCCAACCGCTGTAGACTTATTTGTGACATTGGGCGCAAACCAGCACTTTTGCATACGCAAAAGGCACGTAATTATGACTACACAATTAACGAACAAGCAGAAAAGGGAATGGGCGAAGGTCCTTTATCTGAAGGAAAACCTCACCCAGCAGGAGATAGCCGACAAGGTCGGGTCCTCCCGTGTGTCGGTGTCAAAGTGGATAAAGGAGGGTAAGTGGGAGGAGATGAAAGTCGGGCTCACGCTTACCAAGGACGAACAGATCCAGAACATATACCGGCAGATTGCCAGCATCAACGATGCCATATCGGGCCGTCCTGAGGGTCAGCGTTACGCCTCCCCAGCAGAAGCCGACACGATAGGCAAGCTCTCATCAGCCGTCAAGAAGCTGGAGGGTGATATCGGTATCGCCGACTTCGTCTCTGTCGGAATCAAGTTCATCGAGTGGATCAGAAAGGTTGACCTCCAGAGAGCCAAGGACGTTACGGCACTATGGGATGCCTTCATAAAGGAGCAGATGTGATGGCGGAGAACAAGCAGACTGCGAAACAGGCCCTGCGGGAATGGGCCTCGTATGTGGACAACATACGCCGTGAGACACCGGTCGAAACCGGACTGTCACACTCAGACATAGAAAAGAAAAAAAGGTATCTTGAGGACCACGTCTTCGAATGGATATCTTATTTTTTCCCAAATTATGCCAAATACCCGTTCGCCTCTTTCCACCGCCGGGCAATAACAAGGCTTATCAGCAATCCGGAATGGTACGAGGTGCTGTCGTGGAGCCGCGAGCTCGCGAAGAGTACCGTCGTGATGTTCGTGGTCCTGTACCTGGTCCTCACCGGCAGGAAGAAGAACGTCATGCTGGCATCGGCCACGCAGGATGCCGCCCGCCGACTGCTCGCGCCGTACAAGGCCAACCTTGAGGCCAACCAGAGACTGATAGCCTTCTACGGAGAGCAGCAGAGCATTGGCAACTGGACGGATCTGGAGTTCATCACCAAGGGAGGAGCGGCGTTCCGCGCCATCGGTGCCGGTAACGCTCCCCGTGGATCCAGGAATGAGGCCGTCCGTCCTGATGTCCTGCTGGTGGATGACTTCGACACCGATGAGGAGTGCCGCAACCCCGACATAATACAGAAGAAGTGGGAATGGTATGAGCAGGCTTTCTATGCCACACGCTCCATCAGCGAACCGACACTCATCGTATGGTGCGGGAACATCATCGCCAAGGACTGCTGCGTGGTAAGGGCCGCCGGTTATGCCGACAGTCACGACATCGTGAACATCCGCGACAAGGACGGGCACAGCACGTGGCCGGAGAAGAACACGGAGGCGCACATCGATGAGACCCTGTCGAAGATATCCACCGTCAGTGCCCAGAAGGAGTATTTCAACAACCCGATATCCGAGGGAGAAGTATTCAAGGTGATTACCTTCGGCAAGGTCCCGGCCCTGTCAAAGTTCCGCTTCCTTATCAACTACGGTGACCCGGCTCCGGGCGAGAACAGGAGCAAGGGGGCATCCACAAAGTCCTGCATCCTGATGGGCATTTTGGGCGACAAACTGTATATCATCAAGGCCAAACTTGATCACGGTTTGAACGCCGATTTCATACAGTGGTACATCGACCACGAACTGTACGTGGGCGGCAAGACACCGGTTTACCACTATATGGAAAACAACAAGTTGCAGGATCCTTTCTTCCAGCAGGTGTTCAAGCCACTTGTGGCGAAGGCCCGAAGGAAGCAGGGCATATCCCTGACAATCTCTCCGGATGAGCAACCGAAGACCGACAAGGCGACACGTATCGAGGCCAACCTTGAACCCCTGAACCGTGAGGGCCGCCTTATATTCAATGAAGCGGAAAAGGACGATCCGCACATGAAAAGGCTGGTGGACCAGTTCTCGCTGTTCACCATGCGCTTGAAGTTTCCCGCCGACGGCCCGGACTGCGTGGAAGGCGGATACCGTATCATAAAGAACAAGACGGTCGCGCTGCAGCCGACAATCGCGCTGCACGGCCGTCACAACAATAAAAAACTATGAGTGCTTTCATCAATCTTACAGACTATGACGCATCCATCCACGCCGAGATTCTCGATGCGGTGACACGCAGCGACTCAAGCATAGTGGAGATATGCGAGGACAGGGCCATTGAGCAGATGAAGGGTTACCTTCAGGCCCGTTATGACTGCGATGCCATCTTTTCAGCAACCGGAACGGACCGCAACCAGTTGGTGCTGATGATGGCGATAGACATATCGCTTTACCACATACTCTGCGCACATAATCCGCAGAAGCTCTCGCCTATGCGGCAGGAAAGATACGACAGGGCTCTTGAGTGGCTCAAGAAAGTCAGCGAGAACAAGCTGACGATAGCCGGAGCACCGCAGCTTCAGGAATCCGAACAGGTCCCAACCGGACTTTTCGGCTCCAACCCGAAACGAACTCAACACATTTAGGCCATGGGTATAAGAGACTTTTTCAACTACAGGAGAAAGAGGGACACCGCCATACCGGCGGCCACCCCTCAGGATAGGAAGATTACTGCGGGCGGTCAGGTCACCGCTCCGCAGAGCACACTCATTCTGACGCAGCCGCAACGCTTCGACCTTGACCTGTCGATGTACAAAGCCGCCATACGCGCTGCCGAGAATATGGACTACACGCAGCGCACACGCCTGTACGATATGTATCAGGACGTGATGCTGGACACCCACATGATAAGCGTCGTTGAGAAACGCAAGAATGCCGTCCTCGGTTCACCCATAGAGTTCTGGAGAGACGGCGTTCCTGATGAGGCGATAAACACGCACATCAAGTCGCCCTGGTTCAGCGAGCTGGTGGGCGATATCCTTGACGCGCAGTTCTGGGGATTCACACTCGCGCAGTTCTCGACCGGCAAGGACGGATTCATTGAATACTTCAACGTGCCGCGCAAGCACGTGGATCCGCAGCTGAAGATTATCAAGAGGCATCAGAGCGACATCACCGGTGTGCCGTTCAACGAGTACCCGGGACTCCTGTTCGTCAAGGGCAAGAAGCCTCTCGGCATATTCGCCGCCTGTCTGCCCTGGGTGATACGCAAGAACGGCACTGTCGGGGACTGGTGTCAGTTCAGCGAGCTGTTCGGTATGCCTATCCGCGACTATGCCTATGACGCGAGCGATGAGGTCGCCAGAGCCCGTACGCTGGCCGATGCCTTGACGCAGGGCAGCGCGTCTGTTTACATCCACCCTGATGCAACAAAGCTCACGTTCATCGAGGCCGGGAACAAGACCGGCAGCGGTGACGTGTATGACGGCCTGGTCAAGGTCTGCAACGCGGAGCTGTCAAAGGCCATACTCGGCAACACACTCACCACCGAGGCATCAGAGACCGGCACACAGGCACTCGGAACCGTCCACAAGAAGGAGGAGGAGGGATTTACCCGGTCCGACAAGACCTTTGTACTCAATGTCCTCAATTACGATATGACTGACATCTTCACCATGCTCGGAATCAACACCGACGGCGGTGAGTTCGTGTTTGCCGACACCGCCCGGGTACCGGCCACGGAGAAAGCAAGCCTTTTCAAGATTGCCCGCAATGACCTGAACCTTCCCATCGATGACGATTACATCTATCAGGAACTCGGCATCGAAAAGCCGAAGGATTACGACCGGATGAAGGAGGAGGAGAGGCAGCGCAGGGAGGAGGCCGCCGAGAGGATGAGACAGACACGGGAAGAGCGTGAGAATGAGACTCCGGAGAACAGGGCCCGTTTTTTCGCCAAGGCCCCAGACTACGGGGCTTTAAACTGGTAGTCGATACCCTGTATGGTGAGGATACGCCAAGAAACAAGGCGGATCTGCCGTTCGACTTGAGCGGTGCGATGGAATCGGCCCTTGAATCGCTTTATAAGCGGCACGCGCGGCCTTCAGACCTCGTGCCGGTGGATTTGTTCAACGGCATAGTAAAGACGCTGAATTCGGCCATTTCTGACGGTTTTACGGAGGAATACCCGGACCTGTGCGAAATGATACGCGGGAACAACGAGGTATTCGCCGCATTCAAGGTTCATGACCAGTGCGAACGTATGGCCAAGCTGCTGCTTGATGAGGACGGCAACCTCAAGAGCTTTGAGCAGTGGAGCAAGGAGGCCGAGCCGATTTCAAACCACCACAACAAGGTATGGCTCCGGACCGAATATGACACGGCCATCAAGAGAGCGGAACAGGCCAGGCAGTGGAGACGGTTTGAGAGTGAGAGAGACGTGCTTCCGAACCTCCGGTGGGTCCCGTCAACTGCGGCCACTCCAGGAGCGGATCACGTCGTTTTCTGGCATACCGTCCGGCCGGTGGATGACCCCTTCTGGAACCAGCACAAGCCTGGCGACCGCTGGGGCTGCCAGTGCTCACTCGAGGCGACGGATGACCCGGAAACGGACATACCCGCCGGAGGTGAGTTTGACGAACCGGCTCCCGGTCTTGACAACAACCCGGCAAAGGACGGCAAACTGTTCAGCGACTCACATCCGTATTTCCCCAAGGACTGCAGCACCTGCCCGTTCAGCAGCGGTAAGATACCGGCTGCCCCCACCAACAAGGCACGTGACTGTGCAAGCTGCGCTTTGCTCCATAAGTGCATTGCGGAGGCTATGCAAAACGGTCAGGATGAAATCCGGGAACTTGCGGAAAGGCTCAAGGAGAATCCGTCATACAAGGATGTAGAGTACAATCCGGAAACGGGTGGTCTGAAGGCCACGCATGTTTCACATAAGAAGGACGGCAGAGGTGAAGAAAAAGTGCTTGGCGAATTTACCGGCAAGCAGCTGGAGACACGTTGTCAGGATGCCGTCTTCAGGAAAGGAGGCTCTTGTATTCTTGAGGCCGAATCCATCCGAATCAATGGAGCATGGGCCTCATGCTTAGATGCAACAATCATGGGAGAAAGAATGGACATAGCCTCCGTCACGAAGAGTGGCGGCAACATTATCTTCAACACGATAACCCGAAAGGAGGAGCAGCTGATGAAGTTTAATGCGTCATTCGAAGCCAGCGCACATTCTCTCGCTCTTTACTTCGAGGACCCAACTATGTTCAATGAACGGGCCGTCAGGGACGCATTGAGTCGCTACCTTGGTCACAGACGTTATCATGGTGCTATTGACACAATATATTGTGTGCTCAATGATGTTACTACCGACATAATTGTCATAAAACAATAAAGGGTTCAGCAGAACTGAACCCCTAATTTGTGAGTCATGGCAATCGGCGTACCCATCGCTCTTCACGCTGCAAATATATGTATAATTTTTGTTTCCAATGCTTTTTCAATAAAAAATATGGAAATAAGTGAATTGCAACAACTTCTCAAAAACAAGAACGTGGAACTCTCCGGATACTTCCGACGCAAGCTGCCGGTGAAGGCCGGAGCCAAGGTGAGGTCAATCATTCAGGAGAACTTCAGACTCGGAGGGTTCCAGAACGGCGCACTGGAGAGATGGCCGGATACGAAGCGGCAGTCCACAGGCAGAGGAGCCGATGCCAGGCGTGGCCCGCTGCTGTCCTCCCGGAAGGTACTGTACAACGGAACCGGCTACACGCCCGGGAACGGGTCTGTCACCATCTACAACAATGTCGTGTATGCCGGGATACACAACACCGGGGGGGAAACGCATCCACGTGTGACTCCGAAGATGAGACGGTACGCCTGGGCACGCTACTATGAGGAGGGAGGCGGCCAGAAGAAAAAAGGCCGTTCCTCTGGTCAGGCCGATTTCTGGAAGGGGCTTGCCCTGACAAAGAAAAAGACACTGAACATCAAGATTCCCAAACGTCAGTTCATGGGGCCAAGCAAGACAATAGACGCGGCCCTTCAAACGATGATTGCAACCGATTTAAACACCATTCTAAACCTTTAAGATTATGGAACAAGATTACATTCAGATCCGGGACATCCTTGCCGCTGTGAGCGGTATCAGTATCGTTGATGAGGATACCGGCCAGCTTGAGGCGATGCTGAACGGAGAGGATGGCTATCCGATTACTTTCCCTGCGGCACTGATATTGTTCGGTGAGACAGACTGGAGGTCATTCAACGGTGAAACAAGCCAGAGGGGATCCGGAACGTTCACCGTAAGGCTCGCGTGTGACTGTTATGATGACACATACGCCGGTGCCGGTCAGGACAGCTATGCCACTGTGCGCCATTCGCTCAGGAAGGCCGTCCACCAGGCCGTCCACGGTGTGGTCTCAAACACCTCACACCGTCCGTACATCCGTGTCAAGTCCAGGACATATTCCCTGCCTGGAAGAATCAAAGTATATGAACAGGAGTACTCCTATCAGGCCGAGGAATAAGACCGTCCCAAGGCACAAAAAAGGCCCGGCAACTCAATCGAGCGGCTGGGCCTTTTCTATATCACGGAGGCGTATTAATCCTCCTGCTTGATTTCCGCAGCTTGCAGAATCATTCTGGCGTGTGCCATATAATCCTGTATATCCTCGCCGAGGTGGTTGGCCATAGCAATGAGAAAGCCGTTGAACCTTTCATTGACAATGTCGGCCAAATATCTGTCAAATTCCGGGAAAGACCCTATCTCAGACGGGTGAATAAAAGTGACCTTCTGCATATTTCATTTGGTTAGTGTGATTTTGCCGGTCTTGAGATATTCTTCGCGTCCCTTTTTCAATTCGGACATCACGAAGTCATACTGCTCCGGCGTTTTACAGTCAAAGTATTCATCAATAATTGACTCAAACGATTTTGACGTGTCCTTGAGGTCCTCGATGACCTGGTAACTTGTTTTTTGTATGGCCATATCATGCGCTGCGACCATTGCAGCCTTGCCTATGTTCTTAAGTTGCTTTGGTGTCATAAGTCAGTCCCCCTCCAGTCTCCACAAGCTCTTTCATAACAGCAGGCAGGCTCACCGGTGAGTCCGCAGAACTCACCGTCATCGTTTTCACAGAACCACCTGCAGGTACAACACTCGGCATCCTCCGGAACTTCGGCCACACTGTTGATGTTATGCCTCGTTTCCTGGTCTTCCATTATTTCCTTATCAGCACAATGGCTGCAAATAGTATGAGACCCATCTGCCCACCAGCAATAACCGTGTTTCGGATTGAAGCAGGGACTCGTCTCTGTGCAGCCGCATACCCTGCAGACCCCTCTTTCAAGATGTCCCATAGTCAGTCGATGATTATTTTAGGATCCTTCTTGAGCTCATCAATACGCCTGTCCCGTGCGGCCTTGGAGGCGAAGTCCTTCTCATAGGTTTTCCAGCTGCCGTCATTTCCGGAAGGAGTCCACACCTTGATGCGTGGTGTGGGGTAATCGTCAGTGCGCAGGATTGTGAATCCCGCTGCTACCAGTTTGTGGTTGTTGTCTGTCTGTCTTGCCATAATTATTATTGATTTGAATCAATGTCGTCAAACAGTGATGGCATCCGTACCTCCGGCCGTTCCTCGGCCTTTCCTTCTGCCTTGAGAATATTGTACAGTGTGGACTCCGATATGGGGTACACCGGGTGAATGTAGCGGCGCAGGATCTCACGATTGCTCAGCCCGTCGCGGACGTGGTCATCGTAGATCCTGTTGATGTCGGCAACTCGTTTCTGGTAGCTGCTGCCTCTGACCTTTCCTTTAGTTCTCATTTTCTATCAGCTCTAACATACTACTTTGTCCCCTGCGGCGGAGTCGGACCGCCGCTAAGACCATCAGGGGCTTATCTGTTCGGCACGTACGGCCGACAGCTGGTAACGACATCGCTCGATATGACCACACGGCCGCTGCCGTCACACTGACGGCAAGGATGTCCCGGATGCTCCGGTTCCACGCCCGTGCCGTTGCAACGGCGGCAGATGCACAGGTGCTCATCGATATGCTTTCTGGTAGTGTGCTCCATATCACTTCTCCTCCTCCGCCTCAGTCATTCCGAGAGGCACGTTTATCCACTCGCCCTTATCATTCTTGAACTCCGCACGGACGTATGTCTTGCTTGGCGTAGGCTTGTAGGCATTCATGATTATTTCAACCCCATCCATGAACTTACCGCTGCCGCTCTCCTTGGCGTGCTTGTACAGCGTCACTATCTTTGACGGCTTGAGGTTGCCCTTCTTGTCACGGGCCATAAGGCTGCGGCAGATGGTGACGGCCTTGGCGGCCGACGGATTGTCCTCGGCCAGGGAGTCAAGATACTCATTGACCATGGCGATGCCGTCCTCTGCCGTGTCATCGTAATTGTCGAGGGTGTTCGTGCCGAGGATGATGCGTCTGTTACCCTCCTTGTTGGTGAAGGTATGGCTCCACTGGCCGTTTTCCTTAGTCTTGAAAAGGTCGGACTTCATGGACTTGACAGTCTCAAACATCCTGTAAACCCCGCTCTTCGTCTCTGCCAGAGCCTCACTCTGCTTCTGGAGCAGCTTGAAAGAATCGTTCACGGCCTCACTCACAAGGTCCTTGTACGTGTCGATGGCCTCGCGCTTCCTGCGCTCCGCGTCAGCCTCCTGCTCCGCGATCCTGGCCTTGAGCTCTGTAAGCTCCTCACTTGTTAATGTTGATAAATCCATAATGTTGTATTTGAAAAAAATGGTTAAATGTATTTCCTTACCGTATGGATGAGGTCGGCACTGTAGCCCGCACCGCTGTTGTTAACGAACAGGACACCGTCCTCTATCCGCTTGCAAAGGCTGTTCAGGTCGTAGTTTTTGGTATAGACACCCACCTTGAAACGGTTGCCCGGCTTATTGACATCAACCAGGAGTATCTTCGGATTGGTGTACCAATGGTTATAATACAGACACCCTATCAGGTGTGGCGTGTTGTCGCAGTCGTACGTGTCGAGAACCTCCTTCAGACGGCCGAAATCGAACCAGCTCGGGAGGTGTGCACAGTAATTGCGGACAGGCTTGCCAGCCCTGCGCAATGCGGCCGCGCTGCGGAACATGCTGCGTAAGAAATAGTTCGCGGAATCCGGCTTACCCGTCATCTCGGAGCCTATCCACTTGAGGGCCTTGATGTCCTTGAGCGTGACAGGGTTGACCGGATAGATGTCATCGTTGCTCCAGATGCATCCTGAAGGGGGATTATCAGAAGTACCGAAGCTGTCCATCACACGGCGCATTTTTCTCGCTATGTCCAGAGTGGGTTCCTTGGCGTGTTCCGGCAACCTTGTCAGGGGAATGTGACACTCCAACTTACCCTGTGCCAGCAGCCTGTTGACCACCGGCGACTCATCGCCGATGACGGCAATACGCAAATCGCCCTTGAAGTTCTTAAGCCATCCGTTGACGGCCGTTTCCAGTTCACCTCCCTGGGCGGCGGCCGGGAGGTACGGAATGATAAGCAAAGTCTTTTTCTCTTTCATTTTCAATCGGTTTTTAACTCATTTCCTGTATTTTCCTGTAGATGGATCTCCACGAGGGGATTCCACCGATATTGTGGTCATCTATATAGACATCCGCATATACCTTGCGCGTGTCGTAGCCATAGGTGCTCAAGATGGTACGGTCGTGTTCGTTGATATAGTCATACGGAATACCCACACGGTCAAGCCACTCAATCATCTCATCGCAGAACCTCCCGGCGCGGCAGCTCCAGATGATGATTGTATGTCCGTCATCGTGGATCCTGCGCATCATCTCCACGGCATCCTTCACCGGTTCCCCGATATTGGGATACCCGGCATCGTGCAGCGTCCCGTCAAAGTCAACAGCGATTATCATTTTCCCTTCCCTTTGAGTTCGATATACTCAGAATATGCAATCCTGGTGTGCGGGTTGCTACAGATTATCTCTTGCCTTATGCCCTTTGTCCCGTACGATATGCACAGGAATCTTTTTGGCACCCGGTGCACGACCTGATAGAGCGTGTCTACCGACATAATGTGAACGTCGGCTTTTTCTCCCTCGACCCTTACTCCCAATGACACCCACGGGTCGCGCCACTCTATCACGCCTGTCGGCAGGGAGGCAAGGCTCTCTGTCAGAAGGCTCTGCAGGGGCATCAGGGTGTCCGGGATAAAAGGCTCACTCCGGAATTCGGTGACGGTGTCAATACGTGTCTCGGTTATGGTCTGCTGGATGCTCTCCAGACGGCGAATCCTTATGTTCAAAGACTCTATGACCTCCTTCTGTTTCGTTCTCACGCCCTCGCTGGCCTCCAGCGCGGACCTGTACTCATCGACCGTCAGCTCCAGCCGCCTGGTCTCGGCGGCATAAAGCCCGTCCCTTGTTCTGTAGGTCTCGATGTCGGACATCAGCTGCAGCTGGTTGCCCTCCAGACGACGCACCTCTCCGGTCCTTCTGACCAACGATGCCACGGCAAGTGCGGCCGTGACAGTAACCGCCGCCACATACACTATGGCAGCAATCTTCAAATAGCCCTTAATTGTCTGTAAAACCATATCTAATCAGTATTTGTTAGTCGTTAACAGGAGGGTTTCTGTCCCTGCGACATAAGCACCGCAAGGGCTGCGGCCTCCGCTCCGTCAATATCCTTCTGCTTGTTGACAAAGGCATAGTAACAGTTGCGCAGCCTCTCAACCGGGATTCTGTTGAAGTCGTCATATCCGGTACTGCGGCAGGCAATGCCCTTGATGATGTCGGCATTGCTGTCGTGGCCTATTTTCTTCAGATAACCGCCTATCGCGGCCATCACCTGCTTGCGGAGGCGGTCCTTCGATGTGGCCTTGCCACTGTCAAGCCGCCCGGCAAGCCGATTGCAGACATCAATCAGGTCATGAGTGTCGATGTCCGCGCTGCTGTCCACCCCGAAGGAAGCCACGACTGCGGTCTTCTCCTCCTGAGTCATACCGCATGCGCTGCACAGGGTATGGAACTTCCTGAGGACCTTGGAGTGCAAATCATTCATTGGATCACGTGCCATAATAGTCTATATTTTGTCGGGCCAGTACCGCGCTGCGCCCTGTTCCCATATCGTGAAATCTTCACCGCCTTCACCGGCCTCCGCATCCTCGAAGCGTGATGTTACGAATGCCCTGTAACCCTCCACGTGGATCTTGACATCGCTCAAGCACCGGATATGCTCGGCCACAGCCGGGTGTGCCTTCCTGTTCTTCTCGTGCGCGATGAAAATGAACAGCTTCTGAGGGAAGGCCTTGACAAGCTCCGCATAGTCACTCTTGTGAAATCCCTGTATTGCCGTGATGGAGTCAATGAGAACTATCTGCGGGCTCTTTGGCTTGGATAACTTCTCCTTCAGGTCTTCCAGCTGTATCATATTGCCGAAGACAATGCCCCTCCCGGCCTCCGACATACCAACTCGATCCCACGCGATCTGCATTGAACGGCTCAAGCCCTGCTCGAGGGAGTCGTACATCGTACGTCTGAACTGGGAGAGGTATTTGCACAGCATAAGCGCAAATGTGGTCTTGCCGCTGCCGCTGGTACCGAAGATGGTCCAAGTCCCCTTGAGCTCCGGACGGCCGAAGCTGGCAAGCCAGCTCCCCTCGAAGTCGGCCACGTCAAACGTAGCCTTCGAAACGTCACAGTTACTCAGCAGCCTCTTCATCGTTATGCCTCCCTGCGTCTGTTCTCTGCGTGTACCAGACGGCGCACACGGCGCAGGTCATAGTCACAGTTGTCAATAATCTTGTCTATGGCTTCGTCATCGGTCACACCGTTGGCACGGCAAACGGCCTCCACATCGTCACCGTTCACCTGGTCAATAGGGATGAACTTACGGCCTATGCGGCTGTAAATCTCCTTGTACCCCTTGCGGTTGGCGGCCACGCCCTTGTTGATGCGCTTCTCCAGATAGTTCGTTGCACACAGTATTATCCCGCAATCATCCTCGAGGTGGTTGTACAGGCTGATGAAGAAATACAGCACCTGGTCTGAAAGTTTGTCAGCCTCATCGAGGATGATAATCGGGTTCTCGCGTTTCTTTATGGTCGATATGATGTCACTCATCATCTCGCTTACCGTATAGCCCGCGCTGGCGATTGAGAGTTGCGCAAGCATCTCGGCCATGAAGTTCTTGCGGTTCCAGTACTCGCTGCACACAAGGTGGTACACGTTCCGGTTGCCCTTGGCAAACACCTTGATGCTCTCACTCTTTCCGCAACCGGCCTCACCGGTGACGGCCATAACAAGAGCGCGGTCCTTCGCGTCAGTGAGAATGTC
Organism: uncultured Bacteroidales bacterium; assembly: GCA_937898885.1. Taxonomy (GTDB): domain Bacteria; phylum Bacteroidota; class Bacteroidia; order Bacteroidales; family Bacteroidaceae; genus Colenecus. The sequence continues at coordinate 74,686 of CALDKD010000014.1, forward strand.
TGTCATCCTCTGGAACCCCCGTGTCCTTACCACATTCCACTTGCGGCGGTCATGACCGATCTGAGCGGCCACGTTGCGCCACATCTCATCGCTGATGAGCTCCCACTGTCCGTTGAGCATCTGTGAGATTGTCGCACTGCTCACGCCGCTGATGGAGCGTGAGGCGGCGTTCTGCGACCCCTTCAGGGTACAGAACTCCCTTAGCGAGGTGGCGATTGCCTGTTTTTCTGCCTGTTTCATAAATAAGTATAAATTAAAGAATTAGTAAAGGTCAAAAGTGTTCACCCTGCACTCTCCGGCCGGTGTGTTCTCCACAACCACCGGGACTGGCTCCGGCTCGCGATCCTCGGAGTACTCGGCATCTACGGTCTCAAGGATCCTGCGTCTCTCACTTGCCCTCCGGCTCTTGTGCTGTCCCTTGCTGTCCGTGATAAGGGCCTTCGCAAGGTCATTGTGCGCGTCGGGGCTATCCAGCTGCTCAACACACCCGCCGCCAAGAATAGGAGTGGCGTGAGCCGTTATCTCACCGAACAGGGCCTGCGTGTGCTGCTTGAGGGCGTTGTTGTAGTCGGTCACCCGCTGCAGCTGCTCCGCGTCACCCTCCTTGCGGTCGGCAAGAGCCATCGGCTGCACATATTTTTCCTCAAGCAGGAAACGGTGTGTGCCGTCCTCGCTGACGGCCAGGACACGGCTCATATCGTCCGCGTCATAGCGCACCTCCCAGCGCAGGTAAGCATACTCGCGGAAACGCACATCAAAGCAGTCATACTGACGCTTCCTGCCCTCCAGCCTCGGACGCAATCCGGAGCCCTCAAGCACGTTGGTGTATCCCGTTGTCTTGCCGAAGCGCAGAAGGAATGTCTCCTCAGGCAGGGGAAGCCTCCTCTCATCAGGAGTGGCCTCCCAGAATTTCCGGTACTCCTCCATCTTCCGCTGACGCTCCGCCGCTATCATGGCCTCAAGCTGACGGATAACGCCCTCCTCATCCGGGAAGTTGCGCTTTATGATATTGTGGAACTCGCTGCTCGGCTGGTGCTTCTTGTCGGCCGTTATGCCGTAGCCGCTCCAGTTGCCTTGAGTCTTGCAGTATGTCTCATTCAGATAGTCGAAATATCTCTCCACCGGCTTGCTCTTGGCGTTTTTTACCCTGGCCGGGGTGACCTTGTCAGCCACCGTGGCATAGAAGGGTGCCATCGCCTTTATGGCATAGTGGTCGCTCTGGATCTGACAGGTGCGGTAACGCTGGCCGAACAGCTCGCGTGTGTAGTTGGCCGCGTTACGGAGAGCCTCCGTAATGAGCGCGGCATCCTCACGGTCGCCTATAGCATAGCCAATCGGAAAGTCACAGCACGGATCCACGACAACCTCAAGAACTTTCCTGTTCGTGTAGGTGACAACGCCCTTGGCATTGCGCTTCTGAAAATACAGCTCGGCATCCCAGCCGTCAAGCGACCACATGAGCATCGCGGCCGTCGGCTTGGAGCGGCTGACCTGCATAGCCCTGTTGTTGGAGAATGATGTGTTGCCGTAACGGACCGCATCTATCACAAGACCGTTCTCCTTGCGGTACTTGGCCACAGTACCGGCCGTGATTTTCTCCCAGCCCATTCTCTCGGCCGCCTCATTATAGTACCGGGTCACGAACTCATTGTCAAAGCCGTTCGGTATGGCGCACAGTGCGCTGATGACGGCCCTCTTCTCATCAGAGTCAACCTTGGCGGCGTTGCTGTTCTTGTGCTTGCCGCTGATGAGTGCCTGGTATCCGTCCTTGATATATAGATTGTACTTGTCCTGAAGACGACGCGGGTTGAGCGGGAGACTGTTCGGATAGGTGTCCGCCATACGCTCCAGAGCGGCGGCCGCTGACTTCCAGAACTCACCCTTCGGACAGCGTCCGTGACTTGTCTTCCTTCTCTCACTGTTGGAACCCTCCAGCCAGGACCTGAACCCGTTGAGGATGGCCGCGTTATTGGAATACTCCTCCACCTTCTCCGATGTCAGGTGCGTCCCGTCCTCAAAGGTGAAGCCATCATAAAAATTGATGGCGTTGCCGTCAGGCTCAAGAGCCTCGATGAACGGCTTGGCGGCCGCCTGTGCGTTCAGATCCGGATAACGCCTGTACACCTCACAGCGGTACTTGTACGGAAGGGAGTCGGCATAGTACAGGGCCGAGGTGTTACGGCAGCCGCGCTGGGCACGTTCAGCCTGACCTCTATATGCAAGTTGCTGGAGTGACTTTAACGACAAAATGCCGTCAAGCTCCTGAGCTGTCACGCAGACCCTGTTGTTTATTATCTCTGCCATCTTGTTACTGCTTTGTTCCCGGAGAGGATTCGAACCTCTATCTCCCTCCTGGTGCGGGCGGATTGACCATTTCTCCCACCGGGATAACCACTATCTTTGTCCTGTAAGTCTAATCCTCATCATTAAAGAAAACCCAGCCTTTCTTCTCGGCCTCGTTGGCCAGCCGGGCCGCACCCCAAAGAAATATCAGACCGGCAAAATTCACCCAAGTAATTGCACCGTCAGGACCCTCACTGCAGGCGGCCATAATGCCGATGGTGAAACACAGGCCGACGGCCCCCTTGACAACCAGGTCTCTTACTTTCTCCCTCCTTGTGGGAGCTTTCCTTTTTGTAACTGTAAGTTGTGCTTGTTCCATTTTCATAACTGTATGATTTAGCTGTTGTATTCGGCCTCCCTGCCCCCGCGCTCTATGGCAGCCTTGCGGATTTGCTCGCAGAGCTTGGAGTTATACCTGTAATGCAGAGCGTTGTGAACGGCAATCCTCGAGACCCCGAACATCTTCGCCAAGGCGTTCATTTCCCCTTTTTTCGTCAAAATCAGTTTCATATATCTAAAAATGTCTACCTTTGTCTTCAATGTTACTTATGTAATGGTGCTGCAAATATAATGAACAAATTTCATTACACGCAAGCTTTTAATGAAAAATATTCATTGATAAATGAGTTCTGTCAAGGAAAGGCTTAAAGCCTTCATAGAAGAAAAAGGTATTTCTGTGCGTTCTTTTGAATCACAGTGCGGCCTGTCGTATGGCTATGTCGGCAATATGAGGCAGTCGATACAGCCTGATAAAATAAAGAGAATTGCTCATTGCTTCCCAGATTTAAACACTGGATGGCTACTTACTGGAGAAGGGAGTATGCTCAAGGATGAAGATGCGCCCTATATTGAGCAGATGGTGAGTCAAGGGTTGCCCCTTATTCCGATTGAGGCCTTTGCCGGTTATGGATCACCGGCATTTGATGATATGAGGGTGGAGGACTACTACCAGGTTGCAGAGTTCAAGCAGGCTGATTTCCTAATCCGGGTGAAAGGGAATTCCATGTACCCGAAATATAGTTCCGGCGACATCGTCGCTTGCAAGATTGTAAAGGAAACCCTGTTTTTCCAGTGGAACAAGATATATGCCATTTACACCAGAAGTCAGGGCGTGATGGTGAAGCGTGTCAAGAAGTCAACGCTTGAAGGATACATTCTTCTGGTCTCGGACAATGAGAAATACGAACCCTTTGACGTTCCTCTCAATGACATTGAGGCAATCGCTCTTGTCATCGGTACAATTCGTGTAGAATAATGGAACCTTTGAACCTGACAAAAAGGGAGCGCGTTGTATTGCGCTGCGTAAAAAGAGGTGAACACGGAGAGATTTCAGATCCTCCATATAGCCGTGAAATTATGGAGGCGGTTATAAGGATGCTTGAGACCAAAGGACTCGTGAAACCAATCATCACAAAGTCGGGAGTTGGTGGTCACCTGACTCCACAGGGACACCTTCTGTTTGCGGATAACCCGAAGTTAAGGAACAAACTCTCTCCGGAAATAATAAGGTGGGCTATTGGGCTGTTCGTTACATCAATAGCCGCTGTCGCATCAGTGATTGCGTGTCTCAAATAACCCCAGTTAGCTGGAGCACCGACATCGTAATAGAAAAGATGGCCAGTACCCATGGCACCCACCAGAATCTATCGGCTATCTTTTTGTAGTTGTTGTCCATATCAATGCTGTATTCTCCGCGAATATAGCATTTTTCTTTTTTTCGCAACAGCCTCCGCGCTGTTTTTAAACGATAAATCATTGATATAAGCACCTTTAATCGGCATTTAAGCCCTATTTGAACGGCCTATTTTATTGGATTATGTGGGTGCCTATCCGTTAAATATGCCGTTTTGACGGCTATTCCTATGCCTTAAACCCCGTTTGAAAGGCTTAATAATGGTATCGGGTTGTCAACCCATTGTCAACCCATTTGTAACTCCAATCAAAAATCGGCCTGATTTGTGACCCTCCCAGAGGACCGGTTAAACAGGCTTCAAAAGGGCATAAAAATAGGGGCATTTCAGCCCCTTTAACCAGCTAACCTACAACCATACCGGAAAGGCCGAAATAAGCCCTACAATGCCCTGTAATGGGGTAAATTGGCCACCATATTATACAATGTGCCCCCAGTATAAAACCAATGTAAAGCAACGGCCAAAATAAAAGCCCTTCTCAGGGCCTCCGTGCAAATCCAATGTAAAGCAATGCAAAGTAATTTGCACAATTCGTTTCTTGCCGCCTCAACTCAAAGCACCCGTTAACTTACTGACACATAATCTTATACAGAGATATTTCAACTATCCAACTTTGTACATCTCGTTTTTATGCCCGTATTTGGGCATACGACTTGGAGGATGGCCACAACAAACTGTTCAAGGTGTCACGCATCGATTGCGTCGAGATTCTGGATGACAAGTGGGAGCAGGAGAGGGCTCACCGCCGTCAGGGCATGGACGTATTCCGCATGAGCGGCCACAGTGGCAAAAGTGTGCAGCTGCGTATGAGCACTTACGCCAAGGACCTGCTGGTTGAGGAATATCCACTGGCTGAGAAAGACGTGAAGCGCAAAGGCCAGTACTGGCTGCTGGATACGGAAATATTTGACTATGCCGGAATATGCCGCTTCTACCTTGGCCTGGCCGACCAAATCACGATTGTGGAGTCACCGGAGTTTGCAGAGTACGCATCGAAGTATGTGAAAAAGCACCTAGTGTAGATGTTTGATATTGATGCTGGTACAATAAGGTTATTACTCCAATAGAATAGCATAGTATGTTTGAACCGACAGACACTCCCTTCCCATTTTGGGGCTCAGCAACAACTACAAAAGGCGGTCGTGATCCATTGGCAGTTCAGAATAGCAGCATTGTAATCTATTCTAATATGGTAACAGGTATAACCAACGTTACAGCTAGGGTACGTTACAATGGCTTTTTCTGTTGGTTGCTTACATTGATTGCACAGCGGTTGCAAATGGTTGACAAGACGAAGGTGGACGATTTTTCGGAGCAAATCAGATTGGTCCGCCGAGGAGAACTGTTGTTAGCCTACATAATGGCCTGTTATTACCCGGATGTAACTGGCGTGAGCGGAAGCATTTATGCATTGGACAATATTGGCTCGGATAATCTTGATTTGGCAAAGGGTGCCGATTATGAGAATAAAGCCAAGAACAAGATATACTGGCAAAATCAATATGGTATTTTTGGCCAGTATTATGTTGGCGTACTGACTCAGTTGAGCTTGATTTTCCAACCAGATGTAAAACATCGCACTTATCGTGTCACACAGGAAGGGTATGAACTTTATAAGACTTATAGGTCATGTTTATCGGAACAGACTGAAGAACTTTTCTGGAATGCAATATGTTCAGGTAACATCACAAAAGTTCAATTAAATGAACTTAAGTCTTTGGCAATTCATATTGTTGGCAGTCTGGCCGAACATAAAGCCTATCAGGGAATATTCTGTAAACCTGACCGTATTGATGCGGGTGAAGGTAGTGTCTGTCACAGAATCAATTCTCTCAAATTGATGATGAGATACATTGACGGCGATGGCTCTTTAACCGAACGCCGTGACATTGTGCTGTCATTTCTTCAGCACAATTTCCTTCATACAATAGACAAAGAGTTGAAGGTATCTTCTGAGGAGTTGTCATGGTTCCTGTATGAACTGAATGAATTGTCGCATGCGGCGTATGAAGCGTTTCATTTTGTCATTCTTTACAAAATAACGTCAGAACCGCAGCCTTTGGAATATGTACTGGAGGCTATACAACAGGAATTTGACAAATATAAACCGAACTATTCCGACACGGATGACATATATGAACTTTATCACAGGATTCTGGATGGCCATAAAGCAAAAGAGTGCGGAGCTTTAGTCTGTAATGCTTCATATTTGTTGCACAAGTTGTATGGCATTATCAGAGTTTGGAAGGAACAGTTATGCGAATTCAGCCTTAGCGAAGGTTATGATATCACTCATCCTGGATATGCTCCTTTATTACTATCAAAGTTGAATGAAGGAGAAGAAACGGCTGGTACATGGGATTATGTTGAGAAATGTATATTCTTTGCCATCAATGATCATCTGAGAAGCTCATATTCCAAGTCGACCATAGGTCAGGGACTTGTTCACAATTATCTGGTTGAAGATGGTCTGATATGGGAATTGAGAAGGCCAGTCCCAATAAGGACTTCTCCCAGACTTCAAAATGCCCTGCAATATATGGAGGACATGAGATGGATAGAACCAGATGGCAATTGCTATAAAGTCATGGAACGTGGTTTCAATATTCTTGGCCGATGATAGAACTGAAACCCATATATTCAAATATCCCATCAGGCAAGTATCATTCTGTACTGATGACGTCATACTCCATAAACCTGTATTATTGGAATATCCAACTGATGCAGACATTATCAAAGAAGGGAATAAACTTCGTGTCTGCACTTGTGGATGCTGACTGCCTGTCAGAACAGCTGCTTAAGTTTTCAAAAGCGTTCACCAACAGAAAACCTCTGGAATTCAGTCTGCATGGTTATAAACTGAAAGGAGCATTCCATCCCAAAATCCAGTTCTATGTTGGAAGAGACAGCATTATGGCCCTAATCGGTTCGGGCAACCTGACAATATGCGGACATGGCAGAAATATGGAGGTTTGGACACCTGTTGTGGCAGATAGTATAGCTAGTCCGGCATATCCGTTTATACGTGATGTATGGGATTATCTGAAATCGCTGTATTGGAATCTTGGTGATGAGGCTGACAATATAATAAAGTCAGTTGAGGAGAATTGTGAATTGCTGCAGACTGATTTTCATCAGAGCGGTAACGAACATCAAATTGATGAAAACAGCAGTATCAGACTGTTTACTAATGAGAAATCGAATATCTTTTCCCAATGTGTTGATTGGATAGCCGACGACCAAATAGAGGAGATAACAGTGATGTCCCCATTCTATGACAGTAGAGCTGAACTGATAAAAGCCATGTATGAGCAGTTCCATCCTGTAAGAATGAATGTCATCATTGAGGATGATTTCGGTGCAGTGCCTTTGGCAAAATACATTCCTGACCATGTAACACTATTCATGTGGGACAATATACGTCCGGAAGGCAAGTATCAGAAGTACTATCACGCAAAATGTATCTTCTTCAAAGGTAGCCACTTCAACTATGTGCTATGTGGAAGTTCAAATGCTTCTGTGGCTGCGTTCGGCCTGCCGGGAGTTTCTTCTGCCAATCATGAAGCAAGCGTTGGCTATAAATCCAATATTGTGGATTATCTTGAAGAGACTGGTTTTAGTCTTACAGTTCCCGTCAGCAAAACGGAACTGAAGGAGAATGATAGGAGAGAAGATAAGTCTTCAGGCATCAAGCCCTCAATTTGGATAAAGGAAGCTTCATACGACGATGGTCGTTATAATATCAAGATTGACAGTCCTGTATGTATCAAGGATGCCAAAATAATTTTCTTTTCGGGTGACAGGCTGACAAGCAGTACTCATATTGAAGTGATAAGAGATGGTAATAATAACCTGAACGGATTGTTTGATGGGATAATCAATCCACTGTATGTCGAAATACAGGATTCACATGGAAACATAATATCAAACCGTCAGTTCGTTATTCCTTCATATAGTATGATTCTTAATGAACCATCACCAGAGAGCGTAAATTACCGTCGCAGATGTCGTGAGATTGAGGCCGGTCAATTCATAAGCGGTTCGGTTCTCAGGTTTATAGAACAGGTCCTTTCCGATACAGAGGGAAACATGAAATTGAAATCTATACCGTCTGAGAGTACAAAGAAGGATAAATCGAATGAAAAAGGATATGTATTTGATTCGTTGGAGGACTATTTGTATGATGACGGTACTGGAATTACAGGTGATGTACGCTCCCGAAAAAACGGCGCGTCAGCGATGCGTTCCACACTGCTGTTTGACAGTATGATTTCATATATCTCCCGTTCGTCAAAGGAAAAGGAAGATGAAGGTTTTGATGATGAAGAGACTGAGGATATCAGAAAATCTGTCGGAAAGGAAAACAGACCGCGTACTTCTGTAATAGAGGGCCTCAAACCAAAGAGCGCAGATGATGTCACCAAACGGATAATAAAGATGTTTGATGCTTACCTGACATATTTGCACTCTCATTCAGGACCGAATAATAAGGCAATAACCATCAGTCGGATGAATGAATTGAAGCGGTATATGGCTGCAATGTTTTTCATTCATCGTCTTCTCAGTTTCAGATATACTCTTGAAGCCAAACCGGGGGAATATTATCCCTTGCTAAAGATTGCTTTTTCGCAAATAAACAGAACTACAATAACAGAGTATCTTTTCCGGATTGTGAATGCATTCAGCACATTCATTATTCAAAATGAACTGAATGACAATGATTCATCTTTGGTGGCTGAAAAGGTTAACAGTTACAGACGCAATGCTTTTGAACTTACTCTGGCAGTTATGTCTGTTTGTGACTGGCTCAATGAGGGTAATAATGATTATTCTTGCATTGCTGAATGGCATAAGGAACAGACTCTTAAGAATATAGGCAAAGCATTGGGATACGATTATTCAATTGTTCCAAATGTGATAAAGCAAATGGACCGGGCAATTCAGGAACTGCCTTTTTTTGATGCTACTTGTATTCAGCGGTATGCGGATAATAATATGAAACTGTTACACAGCGAAAATGGTGACTGTGTTTGGACAAAGCCATTTGGATACGTGAAACTCTCACTCAATGAGAACGGAAAAACCGCTACGCCATGTACAATGTTCTGTGACTGGAATAAAACGAGGAAATGGTTCGCTCCAGATTATGCATATATGTTGGCTGATGGCAGAATACTGCCGATTAGACCACAGAATTAACGATGTCTCACAAGTCCATGGCCACATATCTCGCAATAGCATTTCTAATCGCAGTTATCCTGACTTACTTTCTAATAAAGTCAAGAAAGGCCAGAATTGGCCAATGTCTGACTGATGTTGAGAAGATAGCCGATGAAGCATTGGACGATATCAGTCATTATTATTCTTTCGGTCATTACACGACAGAACATGAACGTCTTCTGGTTGATGATAAGTATTCGGATCTGGCAGACAAGATATCTGTCATAATCCATTCACGTCAGCAGAAGAACTCGGCAAAACGCGATACGATTGAACGTCTCCATAAGGTCTTGTCAGATTCTGAATCGGTCAAGAATGCCAATAACAACGGCTTTATTGAGCGTCAGCTGGAAATGTACCAGGACTATTTTGACCATGTCCTGCCTTTCCCGCTTGACGAGCAGCAGCGTTCGGCCATAGTGTCACTGGAGGATAATGTGCTTGTCATAAGCAGTGCCGGCAGTGGCAAGACAATGACTTCTGTTGGAAAGGTCCGCTATCTGATTGACAAATGTGGCGTGCCCCCAGAAAAGATACTGCTGATTACTTTTACCAGAAAAGCTGCCGAATCATTGTCAAAGAGGTTGGGCGAGAAGAATCTCAAATGCCTTACCTTTCACAAACTTGCGCTTGACATGATTTCTGAGGCAATGGGCCAAAGGCCGACAATTGCCGGTTCAGATTTCGCTCTTAGGATATACCATGATCTGATGTCAAATGATCCAATATTCAAAATGGCTGTTTCGGACTACATTGTACGCAGCAAGTACAAGATGAAGAGTCAGTTTGAATACACATCACATGAAGAGTATATCCGTGACAGGCAGAAGTATGGTGTTCAGGCATCATATAATGACATGGATGGCAAACCGGTCTTCTGCAAAAGCGATGAAGAGAGCAGGATATGTGATTTTCTTGGCAGCAGGGGAGTCATGTTCCGATATGAAGAACCTTATGAGATTAGTACGGTTGACAAGGAATACCGTCAGTATGTCCCTGATTTCTCAATCTACTATAATGGAAAGGACGGAAAACGCCATAGAATCTATTTGGAGCACTATGCGTTGAATGAGGCCGGACAGACACCTCCGTGGTTCACAATGGAGGATGAGGCCAACTATCGGGACGGAATCATATGGAAGCGCGCTTTGCACAAGACGCACAATACGGTACTGCTAGAAACCATGAGTGCCCAGTTTCATGATGGCAGCATTTGGAACGCATTGTCCGGCGAACTGCAGAAGTATGGCATCAGTTTCAATATGGCTGGTAAGGATAACCTGTCTAGGGAACTTGCACAACAGGAACATAGCATAATTGACATGCTTACCGGTTTTGTCTTTCTTCTGAAGTCCAGAGCCGGTTCACTGACTGAAATCAAAAAAGAGTCAAGACAACTGCCTGATGACAGTTTCACCATGAATGATATTGTCATTCCATTTGTCAATGCTTACAACAAGGGGCTGGAAGATCATGATATGCTTGATTTCACCGATGCCATAATCAAGGCAACGGAATTGTGCAATAGTGATTTCTATCCGGATTGGGACTACATTCTTGTCGATGAATTTCAGGACATATCATTGGACAGGTACAGATTCCTTCAGTCACTGAGGCGGAAGAATCCGTTGACAAAACTGTTCTGTGTCGGTGATGACTGGCAGTCTATCTATCGCTTTGCCGGCAGTGATATGGCATTGTTCAAGAGCTTTGACAAGTATTTCGGCTATACCAAAGAGTGCAGAATGGAAACCACATACCGTTTTGGAGAGCCTCTGATAGGCACAACGTCAAAGTTCATAATGAGAAACCCGGGCCAGAAGGAGAAGTCGATACGCTCATTTGATGAACAGCTGACCACGAATCTGTCATTTGTGCCAACTTCTGGTGAAGGTGGCATGACAGACAAGCTGTGCTCAATAATAGACTCTATCCCAAAGGATAAGTCCGTATTCATACTGGGGCGATATACGCATGATTCCGATACATTGGACAGAAGCCGGTTTTCAGTGACTGAATCCAATGGAAATGTCAACGTTACTTATGACGGAAGGACAATGCAGTTCATGACCGTTCACCAGTCTAAAGGTCTGGAATGTGATTATGTTATCCTGCTGAATTGCAACAGCGGGGCATTCGGATTCCCTGCTGACATATCGGACAATCCGATAATGAAATATGTCCTCAGCGAGCCGGACAGTTACAGGTTCGGAGAAGAACGCAGAGTGTTCTATGTGGGAATAACCAGGGCGAAGATTCATACATTTGTCATGTACGATGCTGATAATCCGTCTGAGTTTGTCGGGGAATTCGTGAAACTGCCCGAGAAGCATAAGGTTGAGACATTCCCGAAAGAGGAACTGTGTCCGAAATGCCATTGTGGAAGGCGTCTTGTCAAGCATAAGGGCATAGCCGTTAATGGAAATCCGTATTCTGTATATGAATGCTCAAACAGCCGATATGGTTGTGATTATAGAGAGACGGTCTTTGTCAATCTCAATCAGCGCAATTATTACAGAAAGACAACACGAAAACAATAGAAATAATGGCAGCAAGAATCATTGACGTTGAGCGCAAACCGCACAAGTGTCCCAAATGCGGGGAGAGGGTAGTGGACATCATTTACGGGACGGGCGACATGACCGAATACGAGTTCCTGATGGAGTACCGCCGCGAAGGTGTAATGGGCGGTGACAACATACCGCGCAATCCGCCGATATGGGCCTGTTCATGCGGATGCCGCCGTTTCCGCAAGGTGAATCCAGATGGTACAGTCGCACCGGTCAAACTGAAGATGCTGCGTAATGTCCGCAAGGCCCCGATGACTCAGATTGTTTGGGAGTCTGATGCTGTGGCAGTGGCATTGATGGCCAAAGAGACAGACCGGATACATCATTATCAGGTTCATATTGTCACGGAACTCCACGAAGAGGAGACTTTCAACGTTACAGCACTGAGCCGTGACGATGCCATAAATACGGTTGAGGAAATCGTTGCACGCGGTGGCGGAGTAATAGGGCATCGTTGTGTGCCGTTAATCATAAAAAATTATAATCCAAAGTAAAATTAATTCTTTTTCAGTATTTTTCTCAAAATATTGCTTTTTAGGAATTAATAATGCTATCTTTGTTGCCGAAAACAATAATTGTTTAGCATTATGGAAGGAAATCTTGAGCCTGTTGTCAGGTTATTGTGCAGACAAAAAGGTATTCGTATGGCAGAGCTTGCTCAACGAGTCGGTATGACACAGTCAAACCTCGTGGCTTCGCTCCGAAAGAACCCTAAACTAGGAACCATATATGATATATGCTCTGCGTTGAGGATAAGTCCATCAGACCTGTTTGGTGGTGAGACAAAGAATCATGCTGGCATTGTACTACTTGATGGACAGACCTATATATTGAATAGGCCCTCATCCAACGCACTGCAAATACCTATGTATAATGATAGCAGCTTGAAGGATGCTATCGGTACTTTCGTCCTCAACGCCCTTAAATCAGGGCAAAGTGGATGCATCACTGGAATGTTGGACACATCTATCATCTTCAGTGTCATATATGATAACGAGGTGGCTTCTTTCAGCCTTGTTACCTGCCGCTCGGATAATGAGCATAATTTGAGCAAGTATCCTGTTGCTCGTTATTCAGGTGATGACTCTGCATTTAGGCACTGCGAAGACATCGCTGAGGACATCATGATATATGCAGGCACGCCCCAAGGTGTGGAGCACTTTAATACCTACACATTGATGGCAGGGGGAATATCTGCTAGTGATGAGTAAACCTTGTGTTTCAGTTTTGTTGTATCATGGCATAACTGAAAGTCCAGAAGGGGGGGGTATGACGCAAGTGTTGATTATCAGTCGGTTAAGTGTTTTACAAATATAAAAAGTGAAACTTCCCTCTATCAGTCTTTCTATTTTTATGTAACTTTACAGGCACTATGGCAGTTCAGAATAATGGCAACAATGTATACCTGAAAAGGTTAGCTCAATTCAGGAAAGAAAGAGACGACATCTCGGACCTCTCGTGCATTAGCTTATTCAGCGGTGGCGGCGGTTTGGATTTGGGCGCATATCTTGCTGGGTTCAACACAAAACTGGCAAGTGATATTGTCCCTGCTTTTATTTCAACAATTCACCATAATCTGCCAGATGTTAACATATACTCGGAGGATGCTATGAAACTTACCCCAGAAATGCTTAGAGCTCTTTCTGGCATTAATGATGGTGAGGTGGATTTAATGATAGCTGGTCCCCCATGCCAGTCTTTCAGCATCCTTGGCCGAAGGAAGTCATTAGATGACCCTAGAGGTCAACTCACTCCCAAATATATACAATTGATAGCTGGAGTCCACCCAAAGGCATTCGTTTTTGAGAATGTCCCTGGGCTATTGACTGTAAATAAAGGCGAAGACTTTGAAAATCTTTGGCAATACATGCATGAAGAAACTGGTTACCAGCTCTTCAAAAAGAAGTGCAATGCAAAAGAATTTGGCATTCCACAGTCAAGAGAAAGAATCATCATTGTTGGATTTAGGCCCGATATCAATTGTGAGAGCTTTGAATATCCTAGTAAGCCGTCTGGACCTTTTGCTGATGAACTGCCAACACTTCTACCCAGTAAATGGGCTTTGGAGCATGTGGATGGGATTGCCAATCAAGTGGTGCGCATACACGGCCCTAGGGTAACTGAACGATATCGTAACATCCCCCAAGGTTCTAGAGACCATACTGACCACACTGACCGTATCGACCCAGAAGTCCCTTCTGGGACTGTATTAGTGGGCTCATCAGCTGGTGGTGGTCGCCCCCATATTCACCCCTACGAGCCAAGAGTTATTACCGTCCGCGAAGCAGCCAGATTGCAAAGTTTCCCTGATTGGTATGAGTTCTGCGGTTCTACGACCGAACAATATCGGCAGGTGGGCAACGCCGTCCCGACTTTGATGGCATATGAAATATTGAAGGTTATCCGCAGAGTATTAGAGAATCAATAGATATGTATCCTGATGTCCCGTATCAAGGCTTGTCTTGGCCGATAACCCAACATTCTGGGGTTATTTCCGAAACAATCATAAGAGGCTTAATATCAGCTTGCCTTATGTTTGACGGCCGAGAAATTGACGCCCAAGTTATCAACAACTATCTTGTTTCTAATGGTTTGCTGACTGCTAACTTTAGGGCAGATAGTGGGCAAGTTGATGCGTGGAGAGATTACCAGCAGATATTGAGTGAGTTTGGCTTGATATATTCAACTAGAGTTAGTCGTGAGTTGAGGCTGACCCCTGTTGCAATTGCATTTGCTGATGGAGATATCTCGTACCAAGAGATGATTACCTTGCAGATATTAAAATACCAGTATCCTAATGGACATAAAAGTCAGTTGAGCCCATCTCTTGTGGATAGCTATGAACATGACTTTACATTTGGCTCGTTTACTGAGTTGCAAGCATCGCATAATATTTTAGTCCGTCCTGCGGTTGTAATTTGGCAGACTTTATTTGGCTTGTTTGAGAAAGGTGAAACCGCATCATTAACTATTGATGAACTACAACGATATGTGGTGAGATGCTTGCGCAATTCCGATGTACCATTTTGCATTGATTCGATTGTCTCTTCTCGCCACTCAGGATACTCATTATCTGCCCTTTCAAGAGCACGGCGGAATATGCAAGATTGGGTAAAACTTCTTAATAACACGCCACTTTTTACAACCAACTCACAAATGAATGCGGTACTCCTGTCTCAATACTCCATTGACCATGCGGCAGAGATACAAGAGATTTGTGAGCACTTATCCGACCCAAGCAGTTTTTGGATATATACGCCTACGAATTATAAGATTGACTGGTTCGCACATTACGGTAGGATAGACCTAGGTGTTAATTTAATCCCTCAAGACAGTAGTGATGAAATTGCTACTCATGAGCTTGAGAGTGATATTACTGAGCTTAGAGAGCCCCAAGTCAGACCACCTTATGGGACGCGGAATCTTCCAACTGAAGCTAGGGATGTTGAGTTGCATTCTTTTTCACCTATAGAACTGAATGAAACTGGGCAACATCGGCAAATAGTCTCAATCTATGATTACCGTACATCTCAAAACGGAAGGAAACTTCACGATAATATGGTAAATCTTATCGCTAATAGATGCGTTGAAAAGGGTGCTGAGGTTTTCTATGATTCAAGTACTGTTGACTTGTATGTAAAGTACAATTCAAATGACTACATTGTCGAAGTTAAGAGCATAACACCTTCAAATTTCATTAAAAGACTGAGGTATGCTATTGGGCAGGTCAAGCAATATGATTTCCTTCTTCCCAAAAATGGCACAAGACGATTAGGCCTTGCTTTCACCGCGTCCATACCTTCCGATTCATGGAGCATTCCATTCATAAAGGACCATCTTGATATGGATTTGCTTTACATGGAATCAAGCAATTTGATTGTCCAAAGCAATTCACTTGCTGCTTTGCAACTATATGGTTAACGAAGGATAGGTCGCAAATCAAAAAGTTGGTCGCAACAAAGAAGACCAAGTACATGACAGGCTAGGCTTATCCAGTGTACCCGTAGATATGAAAAGTCCCCTCTAGGATATCTAGAAGGGACATTTTATTTATTGGTGCGGAGAGTGGGGTGTCGGTGATGCTGTAGTCAGGGTCCTCGTACTCATAGTACTTGTGGTCGCGTACCACAATCGGAGCATTGTACCCAAGCTTCTCGCTGCGCATGAACTGTATGTCCATCTGGATGGTGCGGCGGTATACCCTTGTCAATGCCCTCATATTCGTACAGGGCATCGGAACATGCGTTTATAAGGTCTTCAAGAGTCCACTTGCGGAAGCGGTCCCTGAGACAGTTGTCAATGGTCTTGTATCGGACCAGTGCGTTGCGTGATACCGGCATGGCTGAAACTTTTTTTCTGCAAATGTTGAAAAAAGTTTCGGCTGCGCAAAAACATTGCGCAGTGGCATTAGATTCTTTGCGGCGTAAACTGAAATAAAGGACAAAAACGATGAAGGAATTCGAATTGAACGGTACGCCCGTCAAGATGTGGACGAACACTGCCGATCCGCTTGCGTTCAAGCAGATAATGAACCTGTCAACGCTGCCGTTCGTGTTTCACCATCTGGCTTTCATGCCTGACGTTCATGGTGGCAAGGGAATGCCCATAGGCGGTTTTTGCCGGCTAGTTGACCGTCGTATAATCAAGGTATTGGATGACAAAAACGAACTGGTAAAACCTGCAGCTCCAGCTCAGGCAGAAGTTACAGCTCCACTTCATTGCTATTCTGATGATGGAACATATTCTGATATTGAGAATGAACTGCTGAATGGAGAAAACTTTCTGATGGCCGGTCTGATTCCGGAGGTCGCCATACCAAAGAAACCAGGCTTGTATTGTATTCGGATTGCTGACATCAATTCACTGCCAGATGGTTACAGGGAGGCTATGTTTGAGCGTGGACATGACATCATATACATTGGCCAGGCTTCCAAAAATCTGTTTGAACGGTGCTGGGAACAGGAACTTCATCATAAAAGTGCCGCCACTTTTTTCCGTAAGGTTGGAGCAATGCTTGGCTACCGCCCGTCAAAAGGTTCTCTTGCCGGTCATTCCAATCAGAACAATTTCAAGTTCAAGCCAACTGATACGGACAAGATTATCTCATGGATTGAGACCAACCTTCTGGTAAACATGGTCGTATGCTCTTCAAAGGTACTTGACAGCGTTGAGCAGGAACTGATTGAGAGACATAAGCCGTTGCTCAATGGTTCACACAACCCTGCCAGATTATCTCTACTGGAACGGGATATGCAGGAATGCAGAAGGATAGCCAGAGGAGAATGATCTTTATATGGTGTTCATTTATCGTATAATCCTGATTGTTAGAAAAAAGTAGTATATTTGCATTGTCAATGGGGATTTCGCGTAAGGGATGACAACCCTTTCTGTTCAGACAGTTTCGAGCCCCGACAAGTTAGCCACCGCAATTTGCGGTGGCTTTTTATATTCCTAGTGCTGTAATGCAGTACTGTATCTTGTTTCCCGATTTCTGGACACCGACAGTCATCTTAATGTCATCGAGTCGCATTATCAGCATTTTTACGAAAGACCTTTGATTCTTGTTGCCTTTCTTCGGCTCTACTTCATACAGTTTTTTCGACTTAGTCAGTAGCTCAGTCAGACGAAAAACGGCAATGGTGGATTCGTATTGGCGTGCCGCCTTCTCACTAGTTTCCTCAATTGACAGGAAACGGACATTAATATAGTCCTGAAGGTCATCATTCCACATTTGCTTTTCTGGATGTTTGGCATTCCAGGATGCGTAGAAATCTTTGATGGCTTTATCCCTAATCTTTATTTCTTCTCTGCTGTTTCCAGGAGGAATATTTGGTATCTCTCTTTCCATATCACTGAAGTACAATTATTCATTGGCCGGCCAAACCTGATTTATTGTGACATAGGTAGTCGTTCAAGTCCTTGTATCCTTCAAACCTGAAAGATTCATCCACAGCGTTATTGATTCCGGCAATGGTGTCAGTCGTGGTCCGTCCGGCCTGGTCATGATCAAGATAGCAGTGAATCTCTGCGTACGGTTCTAGTTTCGGAAGGGCCTTCTGCAGCATGGCTACTGAGTTCAGTATGAGGTAGTCTTCATGTCCGTGTAGACATATTTCAGAGTCACCGCGTCCTTTCAGAGTCATGTACGACAGGAAGTCCATGAAACCCTCGAATACGCAGCAGACTGGCAGGGAGCAGCTTATCTGTGTTACATCCTTCTGTCCGCAGGTGCCTTTGAATATCGGATTTCTGAGCTCGAAGCCGCCGGAATCATTTTTGAACGCCAGCGCAAAATACCTTCTGTCCCTGATGTTGTAATGAGCCTCATTGCAGTATGCCGCTGCAATAAGCAGGTCTATGCCCCGTGTTGTCAGATATGAGTGCAGTGCGACGTGCCTGAGCGGCTGTATTTCCAAATTCCGCAGTACCTTCTGATGCTTGTCATTGTCGGCCTTTACCGGAATCGGTTCCTGCACATGTCCACTGCCGCAGAACATGTTCCCGAGTATGTGCAGAATCTCGCTCACATACTCCGTTTTGTACAGCTGTTTGCCAAGGTCAATGATGTCGCCGCCGGTACCCAGTCCGAAATCATACCACAGGTTCATTTGCGGATTGACCTTGAATGATGGCGTAGAATCCCTGTGGAGTGGGGACCTATACCAGTACTGTCCGCTTTCAATCCTGACATGGCGGCAGTCAATCCTGTCCATGAACGTGGTCAGGCTTATGCTTTTTGCTTCACGTATGTTCATTTTCAAATCTGTCTGTATTTCATTTACTCCTGAATAAACCGGTTTAGTCTGGTTTATTCCCTTATAGACACCAGTGTTAGACCAAACCTGAAAAATAGGTTTGTGACGGAACAATTTCATTGCTCATTCATCCGCTTGACTAGGAATTTCACATTCTGGATTGTATATGTATTTGTTGTCCTTCTTGATTATGGCATTTACTGTGACCAGCCATTTCGCAAGTCCGATGATAGTGCTGCGCCCTCTGTCATACCCTATGGATGAATAACCGATTTTCAGGGCGTCTATCATGTCGCTATATCCGATGGGTGCGTTGTCACCGAAGCCGAATTCAAGTGCCGATTTGTGTTGCTCCTCGCTGAGCCTGCGGAAATTCATCTGTTTGGCTCTGGCTGCAGCACTGCTGTTGTAATTGTCAATGAGGACGGGTAGGGCATTTGCGTCAATTCTGAAAGCGAACGGCTCAAATTCGCGGTCCCGGATATGCATGGCATGTACTTCGCTTATACTGGGGTCGTCAATAGCCTTCACAATCTTCAGCACCGTCTCGGCCTTGTTGTTGAGTTCTGTTCCGATGTGTCCGCGTGTGTTCTCGTCTCCTTTGTTGAGATGCAGGACGGTGTGGATATGCAGATTGTAGTGCGCAGACCATTTCATGAGGAGGTTGATGAGCTCAACGGATTCCGTCGGACTGTTGATGTCGTACATCAGGTCTCTTATGCCATCGATGATGACAAGTCCCAGATTGTCCTTCATTGACAGCGCCAGGTCTATGATCTGCTTCCTTATATTCGGGCTGTATTCGCGCAACATGATGAAATCCAGCATGGGGCAGTTCTGATGCTCAGGCAATCCTGCCAGTCTGAGTATCCTTTCCAGTACCTTGTGACAATGGTAGGAACTCTGTTCGGTGTCCACATAGAGTATGTGCTTCTTGCCTGTAGGCAGCTTGGCTTTGTATCTGAGCACTTCCTTTCCTGATAGAGCCGCTGCGACAATGGCCGACAGATTGAACGTCTTCTTGCTCTTTGCCTTTCCTGTCGATGCGCTGAAGTTGCCGAGTGTCCCGATTGTCGAACCGCTGATGCTCAGCATCTCTGGAGGAGTGTTGTATGTGTCGGTAACGTTGATGCTGATAGACTGCCAGAGGATTGGGAAAGACTCTTTGGTGATTGTGCTAGTTGGATTTTTCTCTTCCATCGTTGTCGTTTTTGATTGGTTATATGATGTGAGTGCTTATTTCAATAGCATGGGAACCTGTTGTTGTCTTCAATGTGCTGTACACCGAATGTGGCTCTGCATTGGCAAACCATGAGCAGAAGACCTTCATTACGAATTTGGTCGTTTCAGCTCTTGATATGCCGTACTGATATGCAATGTTCCAAGAGAAATTCTTCAGTGATGCCTGCGTGACGTTCCCCTTCTTGTCGATGGTGAACATGACACTGTCGTCTGTGGTTCCGTATCGGATGAAATGCTCAACCTGGTGACAGATGAACAGAACTTCGTCTTCGTTGAACTGGAGGGCTATGAATGATTTCCTGGTATATGCCAGTATCTTTTCCAGCTTGTCATTCTCAACGGACTCGACTTCCTTGCTCTCCTTCCGGAATATCTTTGAGAAATCACGATTGTATAGTTTCTCCTTCTTCCATCCCGAATCATGAATGGCACTTGTCTGGAGCCGGTCTCTGTCCTGTGTCTCGTCATGGCTTCCAGCGGTTTTTACACTTAATGTCATGTTGACAATCACAACGCATGTAAGTGTTATGATAAAACATATAACACCATAGTAAACATTCTCTCTGACCAGCATACCTGATGCGGCAATGCCGACAATCGCGATGGCTGCTGACAATGATAATCTGGTCTGATTCTGGTTTGTGAAAAACATGTGTTTGCTGTTTATTGGCCGCAAAAGTAGCAACAGAACTTTTATATGTAATAAGGTGTATGTCAGTTTTATTTATCTTTATACTTTGGGTATGAAATGAAAATTAAATCATATTCATAATTATATGATATATGCAATTTTATGCGTTATTAATATCTGGGATATTTGGATATGAAATCGTTATTACTAAAATGTAATAAGATATTAATAATGCAATCATAATTCCGTTATCGGAAAAATGTTATAGGCGGCAGCCGGAAGAGTGGGGCGGTGGAACCGGTTTAACCAGTCAGATTCCATATATGCCCTGACTAAACTAAACCAATCTGACATCAAATCGATGAAGCTCGGTTTTCTGCTTATTCTGACTGAAAAATGGGCATAATTGAAGGTTCCTTCCGCAGATTATTTCATCGAACCTGGAAAGAGTAGAAAGGGTTAAAAGACGGAAGCAAACAGTCGTTTTGGGGAAGGTCATCGGCTGTTGTCGGACTCTGGATTTGATGCTGAGTGATATTTGTTTTGTTGCATGTGGTTGCCTATAGTTGCTTATGGATATCTTTTGTTGCTTATGTTGCTATATGTTTCAGACATCAAAACAAGCGGAAAATGCTCGAAGTTAACGAAATCATAAGCATTTATGACAATATGATAGAAATCCATTAACAAAACACCCGTTTTCAGGCTAAAATGCCCAAAAACGGGGTTCGTTTTTTTAACTTTTGTCTGTTTTTTCCTGGTTTATATTTTCGGAACATTTTCGGAACGTATCCGTAACTGCTTGATAATCAATTAAAATTAACTTCGAGGAGGTCAAATAAACCAAACTGGACTAAACTTATTCAACGCGGTGTGAATCAATGATTTGCACCGCGTTGTCCGGTTTAAGCCAGTCCAGTTTAAACCCCTTTTCATACGTGCCGTGGCGGGCATTACCATTTGAATTTGTAGCGTATTTGTAGCGCGACTTAAATGGGGCCAATGTGAGACTGTGTGAGACAAATGAGACATAAATGTGCCTTTGGCTATATTGTAGCCATGCCTACCATGTGCCGTTATGTCCGTGATGACTTTTGTCATAGTTTTTCCGTCTGTTCTGCGGGCAAAGTTAGATTCTCTTTTTCATGCAGACAAGACCTGCCGCCATCTCTTATGATATATTATGTTTTGAGTATGAAATGATGCGTTAATCATATTCAAGATGACTCTTGAAATTGAACCAATCCGGTTCGCAGAAAAGAGAAGTCGGTATCTTATATATATACGCGGATGGGACTAAACCGTTTACCCAAGACTTATGGTTAAGGCCACAATGTGCAACATTCCGTAAATAAAATTGTCTTTTTTATAACCGTGTTACGGAGAACAATAGTAACTTCGTGTCTCAGTGCATTATTACAAGCATATTATCCGGAAATGAAGCAGAAACTTTTCACAAAATCGGCATTCAAGGTCGCTCTGACATGTCCCAGATCCTTGTACTATTATTACAACAGCGATGTGTATGCAAATCAGGAAAACGATGACGAATTCCTGCAGAGTCTTGCCGAGGGTGGTTTCCAGGTGGGTGAGCTGGCCAAGGTTTACTATGGCATAAGCGGACGTAATGACATAAAATCGCTTGACTATGACGAGTCGCAGCGCATCACGCAGGAACTCATGCAGGCCGATGACGTGAACATTGCCGAGGCCGCATTCCGCTATGGCGACTGCTTTGTGCGTGTTGACATTCTTGAGAAGAAGGGCGACTGCATCAATCTGATAGAGGTCAAGGCAAAGTCCTGGAATGGGAACGAGGACAGTATGGTGACCAAGAAGGATGCCATGAAGGTAAACAGCAAGTTTACAGAATATGTGTACGATGTGGCATTTCAGAAGTATGTCGTGACAGCAGCATTGAAGGAACTGTATCCGGATCGTGACTTCAAGGTCCATGCGTATCTGATGATGGCCGACAAGGCTTCGAAAGCAAGTGTTGACGGCATCAACCAGTGTTTCAAGATTACAAAGTGCAACGGAAGAGCCAGTGTTATGCGTATGCCTGAGGCGGACAGCCTTAAAAACGCAACGCACGTTCTTGCTGCGATTGATGTCAATGCCCTTTGCCAGCAGATTATCAATGGCGACACTGCCGAGCAAGACGAACTGATGCACTCCAAGTTCGTTCCGTTCGTTAAGGATATGTCTAAAAAATATTGCGGCAATATCAAAGCCGATGCCTGTCTGACAGGCCAATGCCTGAAATGTCCGTTCCATCTGGCTGCGGGTCAGAATGACGGCTTGAAAGACGGTATGCTGGAATGCTGGTATCAGAAAGCCGGTTTCAAGCGTGAGGACTTTGACAAGCCCTTGGTGCGTGATCTTAACGGTGGCGGCGGTTTCAGACGCGGAGTGCTGATAGCGGCAGGAAAGTATTTCCTTCAGGGCTTGACCGAAGATGACATCAAGCTAAAGGAGGCTGACACTTCCGGCCTGACCTACAGCTCACGCCGTTGGCTCCAGGTCGGAATGCTTACCCGCAATTCTGCAATACTCGGCAAATTTGCTCCAAACGTGAACGGTGATACCTATCTGGATGTTGACGGTCTTCGCCAGGAGATGAATGAATGGAAGTATCCGCTTCACATGATTGATTTTGAGACTACAGCCGTAGCCCTGCCGTTCTACTGCGGACTGCATCCGTATGAGCAGGTGGCGTTTCAGTTCTCACATCACATAATTGACCGGAAGGCTGACGGATCTTACACTATCCGTCATGCCGGACAGTTCATCAACACTGAAAAGGGACACTTCCCAAACTTTGATTTTGTGCGTGAACTGAAGACACAGCTGGGAATGGATAAGGGGACCATTTTCCGTTATGCCACTCATGAGAATACCATATTGAGGTGTATTCATGACCAGTTGGATGAGAGCAATGAACCGGACCGTAAGGAGCTTATGGCATTCATCGACACTATAACCGAATGGGAAGATGGCAAGAACCGTGTATGCGGAGAGCGTAACATGGTGGACCTGCTTGAAGTTGTCCGTAAGTACTATTACCATACATCAATGCGTGGCAGCAACTCCATCAAGGCTGTCCTTCCTGCAGTTCTCAATTCCAGCCGTCTGCTGCAGGATAAGTATTCAAAGCCGATCTATGGCAGCGAGATTCACAGTGAGAATATTCCTGCCACTGATCCGGTCACATGGATTACCTTTGCATCGGACGGCAAGACAGTTGAGAATCCCTACAAGCATCTGCCTCCGGTGGGCCATTATCTTGATATGGATTACAATGAGATTGTGGCATCGGACTCCGATGATGACATGACTGTTGCCAACGGAGGTGCCGCCTTGACCGCATATTCAAAGTTGCAGTTCAGCGATACCGAAAAGTCCGATGCTCTTGTCAAGGCACTGCTTCGCTACTGTGAACTGGACACCATGGCCATGGTGTTCATCTGGGAGTACTTCTATGATATGACCAGATGAACTTTATAATACATTCCTTTCAAGATATTTGAAAACGTAACAGCTTGAAAATGAGCTGGTAAGCGCTACGCGTGCCTGATGACGGAATATCTTTCCAAAAACATTGAATGTAATCGGACTCTCTATTGCGAAATAAAGCAATATCCTTGCACTCGCAAACTGATAATCATTGTGAGTGATGGATATAATGTGTATGTGTCGGCATAGAGATAAAGATAAATCTGTATACATGTCCTTCAAGACCAAGCAAGAGTCTTTGCCGCACATTCGCTGGTGTATAAGTTAATCGTTAACTAATTTTATATAGAATATGAACAAAAAATTAAATCCAAAACAGTTTATTGATGCTTCTGAGAAGGTGTACGACATGGCGCTTCAGGCTACTATCGCACTTCTGAAAGAAAAAGGCGAAAAGTGTTATGTCGTATCTGAAGACTGGGAAGAGCAAGCTTTTGGGGCTGCCTCAAGTCCATATGGTGGTGGCGCTGTTTCCCTTTCAATTTTTGGCGTAGGTTTGAATGAAAGTGGAAAACTATGTGTCGCAGCCGTGATTGACGATGAAATGCACAATGAAGATGCGTTTCCACGTGATTGGACTGATGTTGAAAAAATATACACATGGTATTATCCGGACATATACCGTTTTGTAGCAGATAATATAGATAAGTCCGTTACTAAGAAAGAGGCGGACATCATAGTCAAAAACCAATTCCGTGATGACGAAGATGACGATGAAGGTGATTGTTATGATGACGACGATGATGATAAAGGTACTTATAAGGTAAGAGTTGACGAAAACGGTGCCTTTGTGTTTGAAGATGACGAAGATGATGTCGATGACGAAAGCTAAGGGAAATGCACCAACTGCGAACAGGAAATTCCTGAAGAAGATATCAAAAGCCTCGCGACCGGTAAGGAATTGAAGAACGCCGACATCAATAACGTACACGAGTTCGTTGATTTGGGCCTTAGCGTAAAATGGGCAACCTGTAATGTTGGAGCTACCAAACCCGAAGAGTACGGTGATTACTTTGCTTGGGGTGAGACCGCTCCGAAGAGTGAATACACAATGAAAAACTTGAAATACTGCAAAACCCAAAATAGTGATGACATTGAAAGTATCTCCAAATATGTCACTGACAGAAAATGCGGTACTGTTGATGGTAAGACGACCCTTGATCCGGACGATGATGCTGCACACATGAACTGGGGGACAAATGGCGCACACCGACAATAGATGAATGGAGTGAACTCTTTAACAATTGCACATGGAAGTGGACTAAGAAGAAAGGCGTACGGGGTTATAAAGTAACGAGCAAGTTGAACGGCAATGACATCTTTTTTCCCGCAGCGGGGGACCGCGCCGGCACGAACCTCGAAGACGTTGGCTCCTACGGCGCCTACTGGTCCAGTTCGCTCGACGCTAGCGATCCGTACGACCCGTGCTGCCTGGAATTCGGTTCGATAGGTTACCGCGCGAGCTACG
The DNA here is from genome assembly GCA_937898885.1 of uncultured Bacteroidales bacterium. Lineage (GTDB taxonomy): Bacteria > Bacteroidota > Bacteroidia > Bacteroidales > Bacteroidaceae > Colenecus. The sequence goes on from CALDKD010000014.1 coordinate 100,122, forward strand.
GCAGCCGCCACTACGGCATATCTGTCCGGCCCGTCTGCCCGTAAGATTTGTCCTCCCATAGGGGCAAGACTTTCTACGACATGCAAGCATTCGGTGCGAGCCGCGTGTGTGCAAAGGTGAGCGACAGGGTCGCTCGGGCACCACAGGCGGCGCGCACCGTTTTGGCGTTGTTCGCCTATGTCAGACTGATATAATCTATTATCTGCAATTCCTTTCAACATGTTTGAAAGCGTAACAACTTGAAAATAAGCTGGGGAAACACTGTTTGTGCCGGATAACGGAATATCTTTCGAAAAACATTGAATGTAATCGGGCTCTCTAAGGCGGAATAAAGCAATATCCTTGCACTCGCAAACTGATAATCATTGTGAGTGATGGATAATAATAATGTATGTGTCGGCATAGAGATAAAGAGTGTTGGAAAGCCTGTTGAAGTCAGTTCTAAGTATTGTTACTACACGGCATACGTTGCGGACGTGACCGTTGTGTTCGAAGACAGGGAGTATGTGATATCGTATGCTTTCGGCCATAGCACTATAGGGTTCTATGATGATGTCACGTGGTATGACCTGAAACGTGACAAAGAACTTTACTATTATGGCGATGACAGTACAGAGGACGATGCCATGACAGCCAGTCAGTTCAGACAGGCCTGTGAAATGTATGAAGAGAGCTGGATGGATTATGAAATTGAGAGCCTCCAAGAACAGCTTGATGACTCAGGGATAAATACGCTTGAAGACCTGTATGCCGTTTTTGACAAATCGATAGATGACAATAGAATAGCCAACTGGTATAAGTCCGACCGTTGCTTTGAGGCCGTTGATCCTACTCTGGACCAGGATATCGAGGTGTCCGGCGACTGGTATAATCCAGTGTCTGTGACCGATGACACCATTTCCTTCAACGTATGGGTCAGACACGCCGGCGAATATGACTTCAATGTTGAAAAGAAGCATGTGGTCATGACTTTCAACCGTGCCGACATTGATGCCAATTTCAGCTTCGAGGACGAATGCTATACAAAGTTCATCAGAGAGTACTGATGTGTAGTCCAAGAACCGCCATACGCCCTGTCCGTCAAGATTGAATCTTCTTATGTTACTTTTCCAAATAAAAAGCAAGAATTGAAACGGTTAACACAGAAAAATACTATTTTTGTTGCGGAAGAAACCGAAGCACCCTAAAGGTTGTAGGCAAAACTCAATACTTCAGTAATTATGGCAATGTTTGATGAAATAAACACAGTAGAACACGAAGATAACATTTCTTCAGAGGCGTTGTTTGGGTCACCAGATTCACTATGGTTGAATGAACTTTTTAGTGACAAAGTTAAGTCGCTAGAAATTGGTAATGTGATTAAAGGTAACGACTCGGCAAATATCAATACAGGGATGAAAACACCGTTTCTTGTAAACGCAATGTACGAGATGTGGGGTAAGGTACCAGGAAATTGGGCTAGTATTAATTCTGTCATCGACATTCATAATAAGCAATGTCACGCTTTTGTATATGAAAGCGTAGAGCAAGCAAAAGATGAAATAATAGATATTGAGTCTTTCAATTGCAACTTCAAATCAAAAGAATCGTTTATTGCAAAAACAATCGCAAATAACGCAAATACATCTTTTTCAGATGAAGAGCTGAAATACCTTAGCCAATGTGTGTTATATTTCTTTGTATATATCTCACACAATGATGTGGCTTATGGTAATACAAATACATGTTATAACCCTAATTTGCGTGCCGACACGCTTATGTTTCTCGGTGGTTACAAATTGAATTATGAAACAAGCGTTAATGGAAAACTTGAATTCAAAAGAACTGAGGAAAAGTTGATTTTAAAGTGCGAATTCCAAGAAATAAATCTGTATAGTCTATATAATACCTGTCCTTCAAAACCAAGTGAGAATCATTGATTCGGATTCGTGAGTTAATAAGAAAAGTATTGATTATAATTAATTCGTATGATTTGCCAAGTTACTTCTTCTTGCAAATAATGAATTGTTCGAACATGATGGCAGACAATACACATAGTACTCACGGGAATGAAATGGATGGCTTTCTCAATTTTGTAATCAATTATTTTGGTATTAAAAATACTTATAGGTTATGAATTTTCAACATTTGATCAATTATTATTTAAATGTTCAAAAGAATTTCCGTTCGGCAAAGGCGTATTCGGGTTACGTTTCCAGGTTTCAAACAGTCATCCAAAAACATTGTCAAAGGGACATTGCAAAAGAACTTACTAATATAATTCAAAATGGAAGTGGTAGTGTAATCGGGTATGATCCAGTAGCTGATGCTTTGTCGTTTTTTGATAAGATGGTCGCGAATCCTTGTTTTCCATATAGAAAACCAAAAACGATTAATAACTGGCGGACCGGATACGCTCACTTTGTTAAAACAATAATTGGCAAATATTATGCAAATACATGGCTTTCAGTAATCATAAATGACAAAATACTTTGCGATATGATTGCTAAGTCTGCAATATTTGCGGATCCTCAAGTCGTAAAAGATGTAATATCTGGAGCACTTGGTACTAAGAACAACAAAGGCATAGGAAATTTGGACGCATGTTGGGATCATTATGCAAAATGTCGGGATAATAATGTAAAAAAAGGTCAGCAGACAAAAGATCGCAATGGCTTAGTTTGTATTGCGGACGATAATACAGAAGCTAATAAGGCCATAAAAAACGCTGTTTTAGCATCTCCTTCAATGAATGGAATAAAACCTGCAGGAGGATATAGACTATTCAAGGATTATGAGGCCTGTCATATATGGGGACTCGTTGATGATTGTCATTATTATACGAGTATAGCAAATTTAGTACTCATACCACGTGCAATATCTGGATTGTCTGATCATTGTCAAGCGGTAAAGGAAATGTTGCAATATGAAGCATATAAAAGGTTTAAAATATTACCTAAGGGACAAACAGTACCAAAACGTCCACAATTCTATAATCATCTAGAATGGAGGTGATAGAAAGAAGGGTATTCTTCCTTTGCAATTAGAGTGCTTCAAGATGCGTTACGCGAGATTGTTGATGCATCCGGCGATTTACAAAACTGATGGAGACCAAATTCCCTTTCAAATTGTTTGAAAACATAACCAGTTGATAATGAGCAACTATAGCGCGTATATGAGCGGAATGAGTGCAATCTTTCAATATCATTGAATGACATCGGTACATATAGGAACAGTATTGGTTGTATACTTGCAGTCGTAAACTGAATGTGAATTGTACAACTTAATTATTGGATAATATGGAGAAAAAGGAAATCAATATCGGTGTAACTGTCAATGGTAATCTGGAAGGTGCAAGGATCAGCTTGCCGGCCCAGGATGTGGATGCGCTCATGGCGCTGTACAATCAGGCAAAGGCAACAGTTCTGCAGGGAGTGGACGAAGAGCAGGAAGTCGTTTTTGACCCATGGCTGAAGAGTCAGAATCCGGCCCTCTACGAGAAGGCAATGAAGGCATTCTGCCAGAAGTATGACGAATGGTTGAACAGTGAGCCGTTTTTTGGCGATGATTGGGATATGATGGGCAAGTATGTGTCTCTTGAAAGGGATATTGATGGAGCCTATTTGGATGACAGCAATGAAATACTGGTTGAAAGTTTCTCTCTTTAATGTTATACTCACCGCCTTGCTGTGTACATGTACTTCCAGGCAAGGTGGCGGGGCTGTTGATCCTCAAGCGGGAAATGACTTTGAAAAGGTATGGGTCATGTCCGATGACAGTCTGGTCTCTGTCTGTTGGTGGGATACGGGACAGGGAGGAACTGCGCCCGATATAGAAGCGGTATGCCGGTTTACGACAGAAAAGGGTGAGCTGAAGGAAGAGACCAGACCTTTGCTGTCCATTGTCCATCCGCAGTATGACTGGTCTCACCATGAGGTGTTGAGGATTGCTGATTTTGACACGGAGTATGGCATTAGGGTTTACTTTTTCTTCATGCGCGCAAAAGAAGGCAGCAATGAATTCTCTCATGACGTCATAGCTCTGACCGTTGAAGGTGATTCATTGAGACCTGTAAATATAATGAAGGTTGAAGACAAACGTCTGTCTCACATAAGTCTTGACGGTCTCATGCTGGCTTTGTGATTGTATATTTTAATAATTCGATATTATGCCAAAAATAGTAGAATTCCGTGATAATGTACGTAACATACTGAGTGACTATATTGGAACAAATGGATTAAGCGTGTCCAATTTTGCCAATAAATATATCAAAAGGTATGCTGAAATGTTCGGCAAGCAGGAGGCTCCCAGCGTATCCACGGCTAGGAAACTGATTGAGTGGAAGGATACGTACAATTATGGTGAGAAAGAGATGCGTGTGCTGGAGAATCTCACCGGAATTGATTTCTATCAATTGTGGTTGGAGAACGAGGAGCGTATTCTGCTTCAAAAGAAGGAGGAGTATGGTATGGCCAATGAGATGTCACTGCCTTCTGCGTCTTTGGATTCTGAGGTGACCGTCGGACAGAAACTTGATAAATATTCCAAAATGTCCGACAGATTATATTGTGACGATATTAAAAAAGTCATACGGCTTTTCACACAAGTGGAGACCAAGCTGCCTTTGATTGTCTTGTGCGATACGGCCGGCTTGGCGGAATACCTTATTGAAGATAGCGTTGAGACACCGTTTTCCGTTCCATTTGACAGACTTGCCCAGGAAGGTCTTGATGTGCCCAACAATATTGTCTATACCAGCATACGCGTGTCTCCTATGTCGGCCGATGCTGGCAGTGTGGTAAACACCGCCATACGTGTCATTCTTGACTCTGCCGAATTGGGACGCACCAAACATGTCATCGTGGTCATTGAGACAATGGACAGTGATGCTGATAAACTTGCCGCAAAACAGTGGGTCGGGACTGCACTTACACTGGAGTTTCATTGGTCAAGGATGCTGATGCGGGGCTGGATGAATATCGAAAAAAGAAAAGACTCTCTGCATCCGTTGTTTGAAAAGTTCGTTGAAGAGTCATTTCCCGATGAGATAAAGAAACCAAACATTGAGGCGAAGTATTACTCATACAGGCCATCGTTCGATGAACTTTACGTGTTGAACCGCGTTATGAACAATCACCGTGCCGAGAATACAGGTGTACTGATTGGTTCTCTTATACGCGATAACTGTTATGCATACGGTATTGTGGAGTTTCTTATCAGGCAACAGAATCCGAAAGCCAAGGATGCAGAAGTGAAAGCCATACAGAAGGCTTTTGAGGAGAGTATACTTGTAGAGAAACCGAAACTGCCAGCGAAAACTGTTGCCAGATTGAAGAAATGCCTTGAGAAAGCCGCACTATGGGAACCGCTGTTCAAGGAAGAAATCAGGTGTTGGATGGCGCAGGGTGGTTCACCTGCCATACCGGACTACGGCACTTCCGAAAAATGGATGTCATTTCTGGAAGACCAGCATGACAGGCAGCGTTCAATCCTGACCGATGGCAATCCTTTGCATAAAGCGTTACGTTATCTTATGAATAATGGTTTCCCTGAATTGTGGTTCAGTGATGAATGTGACCAGACATCTCTTCTTACAGCCATCAATGCCTTTGACGAATGGAAGGCGCGTATGGGAAAGATTGTCGCACAGGATAAGGAACATGAGGAAGAAAACCTGAAACATATGCATGAAGTGGAGACGCTGCAGTTTGCCAACATACTGCTTAACGGCAAGGTGCCGTCACTTGACTATGACGGATGGATGAAAATGTTTGACCGTTGGTTCCATCATAATATGGTTGGTCTCAACTTCGATCTGGCCATTGAAAACCATGATCTGCGCAGACGATTAGTCCGAAAGAAGAAATAGTTTTCAATGTAAATATACGGGCAACCGGCTGAAGATGGGTGATTTATCTTTGGCCGGTTTCTTTTTTTGCTTTTTGCTTTCAATAAGCTTGAATGTTTTTGCCCGGTTTACCTCTTTCATTTCAATCACCTTTGCAAGCGAAAACAAACAAAAACAAAAAAAAAGGATTATGGCAAATCTCAGTATCAATTATTTTGCAATCAAGGCTCAGCCTGAGGCAATGAAGAAGTTTATAATGTGTGCGGCAAGAAAACGTGGCGTGACATGTGATGCCGCAACTGCGGCCCATGCACTTGATCTTCTGCTTTCAAGCAGGCGTAAGTTCAAGAAGGGTGACTGGCGCAAGGAGGACAAGGTCTATATGAGCGACTTTGCCAAGAGCGACCTGGAATCTGAACTGAGTTATCTGCGGCTGGCGGACACGGCCGATGGCAGGTCTCTGGTTCTTCTGTTTGAGTCCAGTACCCGTTGGGAATCTCCCTTGGATTGGATATACACGCTGTCAGACCGGTTTGATATTGAGATAAACTGGTATTCGATAGAGGAATTCAGTGAGTGGAAGATGATCAACGGCAATTATTTCACCTGCGGACTTGTGGCGCCTGACGGCCGTAGTTCTCTGGACGACAGCTTTGGCGTTGCAGGGCAGATGGCTGTCGAGGCCGATATGATGGCACGTTCTGTAATAGGCGGCTATATATGTCAAGGAATCTGTGCATGAAAATGGATGGCAGAAGCTACAGCCTTCTGCCAACCAAACTGGAGCGGCGCAAGCTCTATGGCTGGACCGAGCAACGTGTCACTGAGCCGGACGGAAGTCTGTGCCGTCAGGCAGGACTGAACAGCGACGGTGTTACAATAGTCCCTCAGGGCTGCACCAAGACGGGCATGCTGCGTGAGGACGGACAGTGGATGGACCACTCTGAACTGGTGGCTCTGCACAGTGACGGTACGCGTGCCGAACTGATTCCGTCATCGTTTGATGAGGAGATAGATCTCTGTAACCGGGCTACGGTCGAGGACCTGCTTGACTGCAATATCACTTCGGTATATCAGATGACTGGTGACGATGCACTTGCGCTTGCCGGTAAGGTGGGTGATGATATCTACAGCTTCAATTTCTCATACCGAAGCGGTTACGAACCTAACGAAGCCTTCCTTCTGGCTAATGGAGCACTGGTGTTCATCATTGTAGGCAACACAGGAAACTTCACTATGGTGGGTCTTGATGAGCAGGGAACGCTTGACTCTGCCGACGAGGAGGTCTGTCTGGAGGACGAGGAACTTGATTTCAGTATGATGTAACAGCCAAAGTAATATGAGAGCAATAAACATAGCGAATACAAAGTCGCGCAATGCCCAGGTCGGTTTTGACGTGAAGGCCAGAAAGAGTGATATCAGGATGGAGCGCGAGGATGGTATGGCGTTCCGTAGCGTCAGGCTTCTTAAATCCGCGTCATCCACAGAGCAGGGTATTCTTGAGGAAAAATACCGGGATGATCTGGCCGACGCTGTCATAAACGGTGACCCGGAGATAGATTTTGAAAGAGTTGGTATGATTCTGGGCAAGGTAAGGCGGGTATTCATCAACGACAAAGGCAAGGTTGCCTACAGGGTGAACAGGATGCAGGCATTCTATACTGCCGATGGTGACGAGAAGGAGGTGAAGAAGCTGCACACTTCCGAATCTAACATCAACATAGACATTCCGCTCAGATGGACCGGCAAGTTCGTTCCCAAACAGAAGGCCGTACGTATGTTCGCCTTTGCACGTAAATACCAGATCCGCCACATCAACGGTCTGACCTTTGATTTCCTGTACGATATGGCAAAGGCGCTGGCTGAAAAAGACAGCCTGATGCTTCTTGGCGGCGGCTCGAAAGGTGTCGGTCCTGTCGTGATGCAGACAGGCGGAACGCCATACAGGGCTTTTCTGGAAGGAAGGGTTGACGGTGACAAATACTGTCTGATAATGCATCTGACTAATCTTGAACTCAAGGAGATGATATCTCCTGCCATCTCTTAATAAACTGCGAATATGGAAAAGACAGAAAACTTCTCATTGACGGCAAAGGACTATAAACGTACCTATGCAGGTAAGTTCATGCTTGTTGAGGGCGCCAGACTGATGGAGAATATCAGCGGTGAGGACTTCTGCGTGACGAAGAAGATGGACGGCATCATGCAGGTCGTTTTCGTACGCGACGGCAAGGTTTGCGCCTACACATCACATGGCAACCAGGTTCCGTCCTCATTGCCGTGCATCACCGAATTTGCCGCACTCGTGGCGGCATCGGGCATAATGAATGCCACATTCGGTGCGGAGCTGTATGCCACGATACGTACCGATGGCCGGGAACGGGTCTGCGATGTCACCACGGCACTCTCAAAGCCGGAACTGCTGGGGCAGCTTCACCTTGCTCCGTTTGACATCATTGATCTTGACGGCAAGCCCTTCGAGGCGGAACACTACAAGGAAAAGATGAGGGCCTTGCAGCGTATCTTCGGCAAGGGTGTGCTTGTAATGCCTGTTGACTCGCGGTCTGCCGCGTCAAAGCATGAGGTGAATCAGATTTTTGACGAATGGGTGACAAAGGGTGGAGCTGAGGGTCTGGTCATTCATAGTGAGATGCCAGTAATATACAAGGTAAAGCCGCGTCACACCGTCGATGCTGTCATAATAGGCTATACCGTAGGCGAGGACATCCATGCCGATATGGTACGTGACATACTGCTTGCCGTGATGCGTCCTGACGGTCTGCTCCAGCAGTTCGCCACCACAGGCAGCGGATTCACCGAAGAACAGCGTCAGTCGCTCTACGCAGAGCTGCTGAATGACAGTGCTGAGTCGGAATACATTGAGACTGACTCACGCAATGTGGCCTTCCAGATGGTACGGCCGCGCATAGTCGTTGAGATTTCCGCCCTGGATTTTGTGACTGAGAATGCTGCCGGCGAGCCCAAGCGTAACATGCTGATATCGTATTCCGAAGAGTCGGGGTATAAGGTCGTGATGCAGGCCGATGGCGTTGCGGCACACAACCCGGTGTTCGTAAGGGTACGTGATGACAAGTCGTTCTGCGAGTCTGACATCAGGGTCAGACAACTCAAGGACCTCTGCTCGTTTGCCATACGCAGGGTGACGAATGCCGCTGAACTGCCTGAAAGTACGGTACTGCTGCGGCGTGTCTTCGTAAAACAGTCCAGTGGCAGGATGATGGTGCAGAAGTTTGTCGTATGGAAGACAAACAAGGAACAGACAGGTATGTTCCCGGCGTACGTGTTCCATAACACCGATTACAGCAGCTCACGTTGCGAATCGCTTAAGCGCGACATACGTGTGTCTGACAGCCGGGAGCAGATAATGGAACTCTGCAACGACTACATTGAATCAGTAATAAAGAAAGGATGGTCTGAATTATGAAACTGCACGTACAATTATATGAAATGACAAAACGCTATGGCGCCGATATGCTGGGCATGACCCAGCTGGCAGCCATGATGGACGACGAGGAGATGTTCCGTCCATTTGAGCAGCGTCCATACAAGGCATTGTTCCGGCTTATGTCACGGAACGGTTATGCAAAGGCGATATCCGATATGGGACAGTGGAGGGAGTCCGATGCGCTTGCCATAGAGAAGAAGATAGGGGCGGAATATTCCGGTAACGCAGACATACACTATGCCGTGCAGAGCATTGCCTTTGCCTTGGGGTGGATTGCCGATGTTGATACTGTGAGAATTGCCGGAGTTGACATAACCCAGGATGTCGGGCTTGCTGAGAGTGAGGTGCCGTATATTTCCCATGGCTCAAGTCAGTGCATAGGTACGATGATACCTTCTGCAATGGCATTGCCTGTACATCATCAGCTCAATGTACTTGCCAAGGAGGAAGGCGGCGTGGCTGAGTATGTCATGGAACAGATGGGTATCGGCACAAAGAAGGAACTGGAGGAAAAGGTGAGCGGCGAGCAGATAGACGGCATAGCCATGGCAATCAGACAGATGAGTTGCGGACGAGGCTTCATACTTGGCGACATGACCGGCATAGGTAAGGGACGTCAGGTGGCAATGCTGCTCAAGTGGGCGACCATGCATGGGAATAAACCTGTGTTTGTAACAGAGAAATCCATACTGTTCAATGACCTTTACCGTGACCTTTTTGATGTCGGATATGGTGATCTGCGTCCGTTCATCCTCAACAGTGACAAGGACGCACGCGTTGTTGACCCAGAAGGAAACCTGATATACGACCGGCCTTCCGCTACAGAGATGGATGATTTCAAGTCCACGAAATCGGTTCCTGCCGGTTATGACTACCTGCTTCTGACGTATTCGCAGCTGAGCCGCAAGGAAAGCAAAAACTGGAAGGTGGACTGTGTGCGTGAGGTGGTGAGAGGTACATTCCTCATCATGGATGAGAGTCACAATGCTAGTGGTGAGGAGAGTAATGTCGGCATGTTTTTCCGTGAGGCGGTGCAATTGGCATCCGGAGTATGTTTCTCATCAGCCACTTATGCCAAGTATCCGTCAAGCATGCCTGTCTATGCGCTCAAGACTGCCATCGGTGAGGCGAACATACCGGCCGACCAGCTCATTGATATCGTATCGCATGGCGGTCCCATACTGCAGGAGGTGATGGCAAAGGGACTGGTGAACTCCGGGTCAATGATACGCAGGCAGCGTGACATGAAAGACGTGGAAAGGACTCTCTATGCCTCAAGTGATCCGAATCATGTGGAACTGATGCGCCAGCGCTATGACCAGGTAATAACACTTATACAGGACATCCGTGAATTCCAGGAGCAGTTTATCAAGCCTTACCTGCGCTCTCTTGATGCGGAAGTTATACTGAAGGCGGAGAACAAGATCGGCAAGAACGAACAGTTTGTCGGAAAGAAGACACGTATCTCATATATGAGGTTCTCAGCACTCATGACGCCTACCATCCGTCAGTTGTTGTTTGCCATCAAGGCTGACGATGCCATAGAAGTGACGCTGCGTGAGCTTAAGGACGGCCGTAAACCGATAATACAGGTCAGCCGCACCATGGAGAGCAGTATGTCACAATTGGTCAAGGCGGGTATGACGTTGGACAAGCCTGATTTTGCACTTGCGCTTATCGGACAGATAAACAATATGTTCAAATACGCTGCGGTAGGTGTGACAAAGTCCAATAAAGGCAGGAGCGTCTGCTATAAACAGTATCGTACAAATAAGGAGTTTGACCTGACAACACTGGACGGCTTTTTCGGGAGCACGTGCGCGTCATACGCGTACGATTACCTGGTCAAGAAGATCAGTTCCACGGATACCGGACTGCCTCTCAGCCCGATAGACTATTATGTGGAGAGCATGAAAAGGGCGGGATATAATGTCGGTGAGCTGACCCAGAGAAAGAACACATTCCGATACACTGACGTCAGTAAAGGGGCCAACAGCGAGGTCTTATGCGTCAAACGGCAGGCTCCAAACAAGAAAGCTGTCGCAAGTGACTTCAACAGTGGAAAACTGGATGTCCTGATAGGCAACAGAGTGATGTCATCGGGCATATCACTGCATAGCAGCAGCAAGTTTCAGGACAAGCGCCAGAGGGTCGTCATCACTTGGGAACAGCAGGACAGCGCTGACCGTCAGACTCAGTTTGACGGCCGTGCGGACCGTACAGGACAAATCAGTCACTGCGCCTTTGTGGTCCTGACATCACCTATTCCTGCCGAGCAGCGGTTCCTTATGATGAATGACCGCAAGCAGCGTTCACTGAATGCCAATGTCGAGGCCAACCAGCATAGCGACAACAACTGTGTGGATATGATCAACCAATATGGAGCAAAGGTGGCATTTGAGTTTCTTACCGAGAATCCCGAACTGAACAGCGTGTTTGACGGTGTAGGTGATATGAGTTATATTGATGATCAGAAAATAGCATACATAACAGACTTCATGCGGACATTGGGACTGGTGAGCTGCAAGGAGCAGGAGGATATTCTGAACGAGCTGCAGTCCAAATACAACGAGCTGATCAGCTATCTTGACGATATCGGTGAGAATGAACTGTTTCCGAAGGCGTTGCCGCTGAATGCCAAACTTCTTGACCGGTCAGTATTCTTTGTCGGGAAGATAAACTCCAGAAGTCAGTTCGGGCAGGATGCCATGCTTGACGAGGTGGAGGTGGATGTGTTACGCCGGCCCATGCGGGAAGAACAGATACGTCCAATAATGAGGACGCTGAGCTCTGCAGATAAACTCAAGCCTGTAATCGTTGCTTACCAGGACTCCAAATGCAATGACATAGAGCTGTACTATGATAACCTGAAGCAGGACGTTCTCAAACAGTTGCAGGCAGCGAAGCAGGCAAAACTCATTTATACTCCAAGCAGACTTGCGAAACTGTCACAGCGTGCCTACAATGATGCACAGAAGCTCAAAGAGATTGGACTGATAAGAGAAAAGACTCATAATATGGTCAAGCTGATGGACTGCTTCACGCCTGGCATGGCCGTTGGAATTCCGTCGTCACTTCAACCGTTTGGCGAGATAAATGACGTCCGTATGCTTGATTATGTATCCGTAGGATTGTTCCTCGGGTACAAGCAGGTCGGCAACAGACCTACAGGTTCAAACATTAAGGCTGTGTTTGCCGTGAATGATGGCCGTCAGCGTCTTGACATTCCATTGAGTGAGCCGGAGAAGCTGGAGACAATAAAGAACCAGACATCATTGGGTATCATGCGCCAGCGCCTTGTAAACGTATCGCTTGATACATGGAATTCACTCCTGTCGAACAACACACGTGAGAAGGCATATATCGTAACGGGTAATCTATTGCTGGGTATATCAGCAGCAAAGCAGTTCGGCAAGAACATAGGCAATAGTAAACTGCGTCAACTGGTTAAGTGCAAGGGGCACGGACATCTCATAAACTATACTGACGACAGCGGAAGACTGCGTAATGGCTATCTCATGCCGCGCATATTCAAACCTGCCGATGTGAAGTTATACGGACCGAAAGATCTTTCAAACTGACAATTATTAATATGAAACATAATCGTAATGAAAGTATTGAATGAAAATGCCATCATAAACCTTGAGGATGGCAGAAAGGCAAAGGTGCTGGATGTGTTGGGAAGTGGCGGTCAGGGAACCGTCTATGCCGTTGAGATTGATGGTGAACGGTATGCCATGAAATGGTATGCAAAGGCACCCTCGGAGGCGTTCCGTCAGAATCTGATGAAGAACGTGGAAGAGGGCAGTCCTTCACCGATGTTCCTCTGGCCACAGGCCGTTACGCGCATAAGATTCGACTCGTATGGCTATATTATGCCTCTGAAACCGGACGGCTATTATGAGTTCACTGAATTCCGCCTTGCCAAAGTGCGCTTCCGCTCAATGAGAGCCGTCATTACCGCAGCCATCCTTACCTGTGAGGCTTTCAGGCAGCTGCATGCCAAGGGACTGTCGTATCAGGATCTGAACGACGGCGGTTTCTTCATCAACCCGGTGACAGGACAGGTCATGATATGCGACTGTGACAATGTGTTTCCTCATGGAGAACAGTCCGGCATACTTGGCAAGGCGCGATACATTGCTCCTGAGGTTGTGAGGGGGGAGTCCATGCCAAACAGTTACTCGGACCGTTTCAGTATGGTGGTGCTGCTGTTCATGTTCTTCTGCATAGATCACCCGTTGGAAGGCAGGAATGTGGTGCGTTATCCCTGTCTTACTGAAGATATTGAGAGGAAGCTGTTCGGCGAGCAGCCATGCTTCATCTATGATTCGGATGATGCTAGTAACCGTCCTGTCAGCGGAGTTCATCACAATGCAATCAACCTGTGGAAACTGCTGCCGGATAAGCTGCACAAGGCTTTCTGCCAGGAATTGGGAAAGGAGAAGATAATGCATCCTGAACAGCGTATGACGGAAATGGAATGGATAGACATGCTTATCGCTGTCCGTGACTCTCTGGTACGCTGTCCACACTGTGGCGATGAGGCTTTCATAGGTGACATGACATTTTGCCTGAACCGGCAGTGCCGGATGGACATAAATGTTCCATTATGGCTGGTCTCGGACACACGTCATATTCCGCTCATCGATGGCAATATGATATTCATCGGAAAAAAGACCAGACCCGTCGGAAGGGTCGTGACGAGGCCTGATGTTCCGGGTATGCTGATAATGCAGAATATATCCGATGACACATGGCAACTGACAACGCCTTCCGGCAAGTCGAAGAACATAGATCCAAAGTCATTCTTTCCTGTAAAAGAGGGCATGAGGCTTTCTGTTACTATGGAAGACGGCATGCCTGCCCCATTTATTGTCAGTTCATGCATTTCTTAATCAGTTAAACTTATAAACATTTATCATTATGGCACTTACAGATTATGAACTTACTCCGGCGGCTCGTCGGACACTCAACATTTTTCTTATGGCGGACACATCGGGCAGTATGTCTGGTGAGAAGATTGCGGCGGTGAATGATGCTATGCGCAATATCATCCCTATCATCAATGGCATCAGTGAAAGCAATCCTGATGCGGACATCAAGATTGCTGTCATGACATTCAATAACACATGGAGCTGGATGACTCCTCAGCCGCAGCTGCCTTCTTCTTTTACCTGGACAGATCAGTCTGCTTGTGGTATGACGGCTTTGGGAGAATCCTGTATTGAGCTTAACCAACAACTGTCTCACAAGCATGGGTTTCTCTCATCGGCCTCGGGCTCATACGCTCCCGTGGTGATACTGTTGAGCGATGGAGGTCCTACCGATGACTTTAATGCAGGCATGGCTCAGCTGGAGCAGAATGCATGGTTCCGTCATGCAATCCGCATTGCCATTGCTATTGGAAACGATGCGGACATTGAGGTACTGAAGACCTTTACAGGCAATGCCGAACTTGTCTTCCGTGTTCACAATATCGATGCGCTGAAGACTGCCATCCGTGTGGCGGTGGTTACTTCGTCCATGATCAGCAGCCGCAGCTCGTCAATAGCATTGGGTGGAAATGCCGCAATGACTTCAAATGGAACCGCTTGTCAGAATAATCCTGCTCCTACCAAGGCACAGCAGACTGCTGCGGCGATCAGTGAGGAACTGAGCGGGGAGTATGGCATTGACGTTGGCAACGAATCGTTGCTCGGTGATCTGGATGTGGATGATTTTGACTGATCATGTACATCTTTAACAAGTCTGTTCAGGGGGCGAGTCATCTTGATGCCGGCAAGGAGTGTCAGGATTACTCGCTGTCCTGGCACAATGAACATGCCGGCATTATCTGTGTAAGCGACGGTCATGGCGGTGACCGGTATATCCATAGCGCAGAAGGTGCCAAGGCGGCATGTGAGGTTACCTTGGATGCTCTGATCCAGCTGTCAGGGAATGATGATATGGCGTTTACTGATGACTCCCTTAAACAACTTGCCGCCTGCATTGTCGCGCGCTGGCATGACAGGATTGGTGAAACTGATGCCACGGAGTACGGATGCACGCTGCTGGCATACGTCCAGACACGCTCATGGTGGCTGGCTATCCAGATCGGTGACGGACATTGTGTGGTGAAGGATAGGGCTGGTTCATGGCAGCAGCCGGTTCCATGGGATGAGCGATGCTTCCTGAATATGACAACGTCAATGTGCGATGATGATGCCACGCATGAGTTCCGTTTCGCTTTCGGCTGTTCTGACAGCCGGATATGCCAATTCCTGCCGCAGGCGGTAATGCTGTGCTCCGATGGCGTGACTGGAGCATTCGGAGACGGTGAACTGCTATATGGATTCTACGGCAACCTGCTGTCTAGCATGGAAAGCGATGGTGTGGATAAGGTGCATGATGATCTTCAGGAGGTTCTCTCGTATTTCAGCAGGAAAACGACTGGCGATGACATGAGCGTAGCAGTGATTGTAAATGACAAAACTGACAGGTCCGAAATTTGCTTTCAAACTGATTAAAAGTGTAATATGTTGGAAATTAGAACCTTATCTGTGCTTGTCGAAGACTTCCGTACCTTGCTTTCAAGTCATTTGAACAAAAAAGACGTTCTGACGTTGTCGTATTCCGGTATTTTTGAACCGGTAATAAAAAGGAAGGAGAAAGGTATGAAGAGATGTATGGAAAAGATGGTGAAAGAAGTGGCCGGTAAGGATGAGATGACCAGGGTGTCAGCGCTCATCAGGATATTTAACAGTACGCGCGGGACTGGTATGAGCGCAGAGTGTCTTGAGTCAATCAGCAAGGAGGTGGAGTTCCTCGGTCACGCGCTTCAGCTGAATGCCGTGCAGTGTATGATGGTTGCGGTGTTGCTCAACGAGGACGGGGCCTGTTGCTACAATGAATTTGCCGAGCATATCGGTGTGAACAATATTGAGATGCAGCGATACCGTACCGACCTTAACGATCTCATCAGGCGTGACCTGGTGTTTTATGCGCGAAAGATTGTAAGTGAAGGGCGCAAGGTGGCGTATTGCCTGGATGGGGAACTCGGCAAGGCTATCTGCAACGACACGCCTTACACTTCCAGCTATATCAATGAGTGGTCGCTGTATCAGATGCTGGTACATGTCAACCGCCGCTGCATTGCCAAGGCAGAAGGCTCTCTGGATTATGAGTCATTCAAAGGTGAGGTGATACGCATTGTCAATGAGACTCAGCATCTTGACTTTTCGCTTGCATTGCGTAGCATGGAGTTGGAGTTCGAGGATATGCTGATGGTATTGCTGGCTGCCAAGTGTATTGTGGTTGATGATGAGTTCTGCATAGTTCCAAACGACTATGAAAAACTGTTCAAGAACAAAGTGATAGAGAGAAGGGTGTGTGAGAGTATATTCAGGGGTACCGGAAAACTGGCAAAGGATAACATCATGGAAACCGATAAGGATGAAGATGACTTTGCTACCGGTGCAACCTTCTACCTTACGGAAAAGGCCATGCATAAACTGTTGCCGGAGTATAGCTCATCGAGTACCAGAAAACGCAAACTGTCCCGTGACGTACTTATGGAGGCGGACTCCCTGCAGGAGCGTAAGCTTTTCTATAACGATGGCGAGCGCGTGCAGGTGGATACGTTGGCGCATCTTCTTGACCAGACTCATTTTGTTGATGTGCAGAATCGTCTTCGTGATGCGGGTATGCGTTCCGGTTTTGCCTGCCTGCTGTATGGCGGCCCCGGTACCGGCAAGACCGAGACGGTGTATCAGCTGGCCCGCCGCACCGGTCGTGCGGTGATGCGTGTCAATATCCCGGAGATAAGGGACAAGTTCGTGGGCGAGACCGAGAAACGCTTGAAGCATCTCTTTGACTCATACCGCGAATTCGTGGATGAAAGCCGTGAGGATGGCAGCCCGTGTCCCATACTCTTCTTCAACGAGGCTGACGCCATCATCAGCAAGCGTACAGAGAATGTTGACCGCGGCGTGGACAAGATGGAGAATGCCATGCAGAACATCATCCTGCAGGAGATGGAGCAGCTTGACGGCATCATGATTGCTACGACGAATCTGACAAGTACAATGGATTCGGCCTTTGAGCGCAGGTTCATATATAAGATAGAGCTGAGCAAGCCTTCGCGTGCGGTGAAGCGCTGCATCTGGCAGTCTATGCTGCCGCAGCTCTGCGAACAGGATGCTGATGTGCTGGCAAGCAGCTATGACTTCAGCGGCGGCCAGATTGAGAACATTGTCCGCAAGCATACCATCGATTGGGTACTTTTTGGAAGGGAACTTTCGCTCGATGATTTGCGCAGACTCTGCAATGAGGAGAATATAAACGGTTCAGGAATTCACTCACGCGTAGGTTTCTGCGCGTGATAAACAATCAGCAGTGATATGAAAAAACAAGATGAAATGAATGTTGACGAGATCTTTGATGACTCCAGCAGAGAAATTGCAGGGGAAGAGTGGGAGGACCGCTGTCCCGGCTGCATAGAGGAAAGTGACTGTGATGACGATGATTTTGGAGGACACGGAAACACGGGCCGGAAGAAATCTCTGAAAGAGGACTTCGTTGAGGCACTGCCTTATCTGTTCGTCATGCTGCTGCTCGTGGCAGGTGCTGTCTGGTATTCATTCTTCATTTATAAATGGTGACGGTATGACAGAATTGCCGCAGTGGCTCAGTGAGGGGTACATTGAGAATCATTTTACCATAGAGGAGCAGTATGAGAACGCCATGGCCCAGTTCTGGGCAAGGCGCAGACCGGATTTCCTTGATGGCGATGAAGAGCGCGCCATCAGAAGGGTGGAGGAAATAGACCGGTTATGTCTCTGTGGCCGAGACAGTCTGAACATAATCTTAGAGAAATGTGATCTTATGGACTGGCTTATGGATTTCTGGAAGGAGGCGGGCTTGCCGGAAATGGTATATGGGCAGGACGGGCATAAGGGCTTGCGCTCTTTTTCCGGCAAACCGGTTCTGGCTCCTGAATATGATGACATATTGCTTGACTATAGGGATTACGGGCTTTTCGACAGTACATATATCATAGCCCAAAAATGCGGCAAGTGGGGAATAGTGTCCAGTGACGGAAAAGTATCGCTGCCGTTTATATATGACCGGATATTGCCGATAGGTCACAGCCTCTATGCTGTCAGTGAAAACGGATTGTGGGGAGCATCCGGCGTCCCTTCCTGCAGACTGATAGTACCTTGTATGATGGATGACATATATGTGTCAGAGACTCTCGGGGGCCTGATATTGTTCCGGAAAGACGGCAAGTGGGGCTGGAAAGGCTGCCAGTCTCCTGAATGTGACTCCGGCCCTAAGTTCGATGCCGTCTTTCTGCCGAACGAAGAAACCTTCTACGCGACAGCCGATGACGATGATATGCTGTTCTATGCGTTGCAGGGTGACAAACTACATGCGGTATTGTATTTCACACCAAAATGAGAATTGTAAAAAGTAACTGATATGGTAGCGTTTTTGATAGGTGCCGGTATAGTGCTCCTGGCTTTTTTTGCCATTGTAATAGCGTTTAAGATTGTAGTTGCCATTATTGGCCTGATTATCCATTTAATCATGATGATATTCAATCACTGACTTAAGATGCACGGTTGTATTGAAATCACGGATATTGACAGAATTCCGTTGTGGCTTCTTGATGACGTCAACCATACCTGAGGCAGCGATTGTTGATGCCAGAGTGAAAGAATATTGAAAAAAGGATGTAGAATATAAAAAGATAATGACAGATATGAACAAGACAGAAGATCCCAAGTCGTTGGAAAAAACAAAAGTGTTGTACATATACGGGTACGGCGGATCAAGCCATAGCATTTCGGTCGATAAACTCAAGAAGAGACTCCCGGCCGATAAGTATGAGATACTCTGCTTTGATTATCCGCAGGAAGATTGTGCGGCTGCAATTGCTTTCCTTCAGGATAAGATAAAAGAGAACGGAATAGGCATAGTTGCCGGCTCCTCACTGGGTGCCTTCATTGCCATGTGCCTGGAGGGCAGGTTGCGGAAAGTGATTGTTAATCCTTGCCTATATCCTACAACAGCACTCCCGCGCCTGAAGCCGCTCCCGGGAAAGCCACTGCCTTCTCCGTCACTTATTGCCAGTTACGATCCGTTTGAGAGCCATGTGTTCGATAATCCGGGTGTGGAATCGGCCTGCTTTATGGCCGATGAGGATGAGCTTTTCGGCAATACATACCGCGAAGATATGGAACGGCACTATCCTGTCACTTCAATCCCCGGCGACCACAGAATATCAAGCGCGGCTATGAAGATAATAGCGGAATGGATTAGCCATCTTGATCATTAAGAATATGACGAATCATATAATGTCAGGTTTATACACAACTGAAATTGTCATAGAAGATCAAAGAAAAAAGCTCAGGACTTTAGCGGACTGCATAAACACCGATGACTGTTTCTTTATCAAAATCCTGTTAAATCTCGGACTATCAGAAGATGATTGTTTTTTCAGTTATTTCAGCAAAGCCGAAATGAAGGTTGTTTGCGGCAGGCCTGCATTATATCTTTCAATAATGACTTTTGATGATGCAAATGAAAACAGCTGGAACTCTGACGAACTTGTTTTCAAAAAGGTTTCTTTCCAATTGCACTCAATTGGCAGCGATGAACACTGGACAAATGATAAGGATGGTCTATACTTCCCGGAAAGATACTTTGTTTCAGTAATAAATGACAGTCAAGAAAATATAGGTGACGGCTTCCTGTGTGAAAGGGAAGCCGTTAGATTCGTAAAGAAAAATTGCGTCCGTATTCCAGCGGCATTAAGCTCTCTGGATTCAATCAATGACTATTGTTTACGCAATAGGCTGGATAGTCTATGGGCGTATTATCACATTTTGTATAAATGCAAATGTCCCCCGCTCACATGTAACATTATCAATTGCATTCTCGAAGTTCTTGACAAAATATGACATTACAATGAACATAAATAACCGAAACAAAACACGTAATATATAAAGACAAATAAAGGAAAACATGACAGAGTGAAAGACAAAACAAAATATCATCCGTTTTTATTCGCCAGAACCATCGCTGATATTTGTATTTGTCTTTGGTTATATATGGTTTGTTTGGGTATCCCTCAAAGATAACAGAAAACGCATGCTGGACCCAAACAAATAAAGACAAACATGGTGATACGGAAGATTAAACGGCGTGAAGATGTAAAAATCGGCGAATTTTTGTTTTTACGCGAGTTTTATTTGTTTTTATTTATTTGGGTCAAAATTTGTAGCGGGCCAGTAGCGTCTCGTGTAACTTGTTGATATACAAGTTTTGTCAGCTAAGAGGAGGTCAAGTAGGCTGGGATAAGAAACAATAATTATCGGAAACCAAATCCGTGTAGCTCTGGTGAGTTGCACGGATTTGCTGTTTTAAGACGGTTGCTAATGGTTATCGATTCCTACATATTCATCGATTTTCTGTGTTCCATATTTGTACCGCGACTAAAAAGTAGACGAAGAGCGACATAAATGTACTTAAAAGTAGAAACAAGGAAAAATAACATTCGACTATGCCAACTATCTCATTGGAAATCAGGCGAAAATGTAAAGTTTGCGGTAAGGTGTTTCTCGCCAAAACTCTTGATTCACATCACTGCTCAGACAAGTGTAGGAAAATTGCCTATAAGCGAAAGATTGACGCTGAAAAGAAAGAGATGCGTCTAGAACAGATTGCATCTCAAGTGCCGGAAA
Organism: uncultured Bacteroidales bacterium; assembly: GCA_937898885.1. Classification (GTDB taxonomy): domain Bacteria; phylum Bacteroidota; class Bacteroidia; order Bacteroidales; family Bacteroidaceae; genus Colenecus. The sequence continues at coordinate 121,144 of CALDKD010000014.1, forward strand.
TCAGAGAATACATCTCTGTGAAGGAAACCGTGGCAATCTTCGGAGTTGAACGTGATTCCGTGTATCGACTGGTCAGAAGTGGAAAAGTCAGGTCAGTCAATCTGGGGCAACGTCTTATAAGAATCAATCGAAAGGATTTGGAGTCTCTCCTTCCTACAAGAAAGAAATTACGGAAGGAGCGAGAAAAGCCTATGCCAAAGCTCTACAGTCTTGAGCCGAAAGACTGTTATACAATCACGGAAATATGCAAGAAGTATCGTATCAATGATTCCACTGTGTGGGCTCATGTGCGCAAATACTCTATACCATCCCGTCAAATCGGGAACTATGTATATGTCCCCAAGGAAGAAATTGATAACCTATATAAATCCGATGTATTATGAAGAAAGCTATGTCACACACTAAGGTTTCCGTGAGACTGCGCAAGTCCGAACTCCGTGAAGAATGGTATCTGTATCTGGAAGCCTATCCTGTCTTCAAACCGGGATTCGATAAGCCGCAGCGTGAACGTGAGTATCTGAATCGTGTCGTTACCACACCCATGTGGGATAAGACACGACCTGCACGTTTGAATGATAATGGAGAACAGTCATACAAGCCAAAGAGGGACCAGAATGGAGTCATCATCTGCCGTTCCAAGGCGGACCGCGAAGTCTGCATCTTTGCCGACAACGTCCGCAATCTGCGTCAGCATGAATACGACAATGCGGAACTCTATTCAGAGGCGGATCAGGCGATGGCCGAGAAGATTGAGAAAAGCAAGGCCAATTTCATAGACTACTTTGCCAAAGTTTCAGTAAATCGCCACAAAAAAGGCTCCAAATCCATTATCGTTAACTGGAACCGCGTGCATGAACTGGTCAAGGTTTATGCTGGAGGAGACTTCTTCCCATTTTCTAAGGTCACTCTTCAGATGATGGAAAGTTTCAAGAATTTCATGCTGACTGCACCGCAGGGTGGCAACAAGTCCGGTCTTGTCTCACAAAATACAGCATCTACCTATTTCGCCATTTTCAAGGCAACGGTACATCAGGCATTCATTGACGGCTATCTCGATGTTGACATTGCAGCCAAAGTGAAGGGCATCCAAGGGGAGGAGAGCCGTCGTGAGCATCTTACCATTGAGGAACTGAACCTGCTTGCAGCAACGCCATGTGATTACCCCATGCTCAAAAGGGCGGCACTGTTCAGCGCTCTTACAGGACTTCGCCATTGTGATATTATGAAGATGAAGTGGAGGGAGCTTTCAAAGGAAGGAGATCACTATCGTATCAACTTCGATCAGAAGAAGACAGGCGGCGTTGAGTATATGCCTATACCTGACCAGGCATATCATATTTGTGGAGAACCCAAGGATCCTGACAGGCTGGTCTTTGAAGGACTACAAGCCCCATCATGGATTAACAAGCCGGTCAAGAGGTGGGTCGAGGCTGCCGGTATCACCAAGAAGATAACCTTCCACTGTTTCCGTCACTCCTATGCCACCAACCAGCTCACCGAGGGCACAGACCTTTTTACCGTCAGCAAGATGCTGGGCCATACAAATATCAAGACCACTCAGGTCTATGCCAAGGTCGTTGACTCTAAAAAGGAGCGGGCTGCCGATGCAATCAAGCTTATACTTCAGGACGACGTTATATAATTGCCCGATGTTTCCCCTTTCTATCAAGCCATCTGTGATGTGACACAGGTGGCTTTTCCTGTATTTTGCCGCTCGTCCATACGGAACGACCTACGGGAATGTACCGTATGCCATACCGTATCTCTTTTATTTTCGATTCCTATTGTTAAATAATGTTGTTGAAATCATCTGATTCTATGCGTTTTCGGTTTCCTTTTGATGTTTATTAATACGGAATCACTTATGGGGGGCTGACTGCCATTTCCGTACCTTTTCTGTGGTGGATTTTGATATTTACTTTGCCGCCGAATTCAAACAACGCTGACTGCGCAGTCGCAAAGTATTAATCGTAAACATCATTCATTATGGAAGAGAACAGACACACGTCAAACGGTGTTCCAACCTTTGACATGATTCCCGTGCTTATGGCGAATCTTCTAGAGGACAACAAGATTTTGTCGGCAAAGATTGATGCCTTGAATAAAAAGATTTCGGCATCGGTTGCCCGCAATGACAAGGATGCTGACATGCGTATGGATGTGACAGAGGCGCAAAAGTACATTCCCGGTCATCCTGCTGTTCAGACCATCTATGGCTGGACATCCAGTAATACCATACCTTATCATAAGATAGGAAAGCGCATCTATTTCGTCAAGTCCGAACTTGATGCCTGGCTCTCAAAAGAGCAACACAAGTCTCAGGAAGACTTGCGCAGAGAAGCCGAAAAGTATGTGAACAGTCACCGATGACAACTTGAACTATTGCCTATATGCGAATAGATCAAAATATCATTGATGCAATAAAGGCAAAAGCCGATATTGTTGAGGTCATAGGTGAACATGTGCATCTGACCAAGGTCGGACAGAACTATACAGGCTTATGTCCATTTCATGATGACAGATCGCCTTCACTGACCGTCAGTCCATCCAAGGGTATCTACAAGTGTTTTGCCTGTAATGCTTCGGGTGATGTTATCGACTTCCTGCAGGAGTGTTTGAAAATCAGTTTTGTGGAGGCTGTGGAATTATTGGCAGACCGGTATGGTGTTGACATTCCTAAGGACGCATATTCGGTTACCGATGAGACAGCCCGGCGGAAACGGGAATCAATGTATATCATCAATGACTATGCAACCAAGTACTTTGAGGAGAATCTTTTCAGTAATACGAAGGAATCGCAAAGGGCATTGGCGTATGCCAAGAGCCGCTGGCCATTGGAATATATCACATCCTTTGGTATAGGATATGCAAACGATGCATGGGATGACTTCTCAAGTTGGGCTGAAGGCAAAGGACTAGACAAAGACCTCTTGCTTGAATTGGGACTCGTCAAGATGAGAAAGGATGGGGAAGGGTGTTTCGACGCTTATCGTGGCAGGATCATGATTCCGGTACGCGACAGACATCAGCGAGTAATCGCTTTCACGGCCAGGATTCTGCCTGACATCCTTAGTGACAATCCGAAAAGTCCAAAATACATCAACTCTCCGACATCCCTTCTGTTTGAGAAGAGCAACTGTCTTTTCGGCTTTGATGTGGCATTGAATGCGGCTTCAAAGGCGGGAGTGATGAATCTGGTGGAGGGGGCACCGGATGTTATGCGCTTGCAGGTTATTGGTGTGACAAACACTGTTGCTTCACTTGGCTCCTCATGGACAGAATCACAACTGACCATACTGAAGCGTGTGACTGGAGTGCTGAACATCATTCCTGACAGCGATGTACCAAAGGATAGAGAAAAACATGGCGCTGGCTTCGTCAGTGCCATGCGTACAGGAAAGCTGGCTTTGTCATTGGGATTCGCTGTTGCCGTTCAGGAAATTCCGGCATCAGACGGAAAGAGTGATCCGGATTCTTATCTGACATCCAGAGAACGTCTTGATGCCCTGGCAAAACAGGATTTCGTAATGTGGTATGCAGCCAAAGTTCTTGATGCCTGCAGTGATGACATTCCCGGTCAGGCAAAAGCCATCCATGAGATTGCTGAACTTGTAAAAGCCAGTCCAGACAAGGTCCTTCAAGAGTCGTACGCTGAAAAATTGGCCAGTGTCTATGGACATAATGATATGTGGAAACGTGAGATTCTTGGAATGCAGCCAATGCCTGTCCAAGTAACGGGCTCATCAATGAGTGATGATGAATATGCTGAACTATTCAACGGTTCAGAGATAAAGGTTGGACATAACTGCTACTATGGCTACAGTAAAGAGGGCGAGAAGGAGATCTCCAATTTCATCATGATACCGCTCTATCTGATTCGTGACGGAGCGTCGGCATCACGCGTTTTCATTCTGCGTAATATCATGGGGTATGAGGTACGTATAGAGTTCAACATAGAGGAAATGACTGTGTTGCAGAAATTCCGGAACCGTATTGAACGCGAGGTGAATTTCATGTGGTATGGAACATCGGCTAAGTTCAACAAACTGCGTGGCATCCTGTATAACTGCATGGAAGTCATTACCCGAATTTCCACTCTTGGATGGCAGAAGGACGGTTTCTTTGCTTTTGGCAACGGCATCATTCTCAATGGCGAATGGCACCCGGTAAACGAAGAGGGGATTGTCCGGCTGGGAAATCCGTTAGGCTCGTTCTATCTCCCTGCATTCTCCAGGATGAATGAAGGGAATAGTGACAAATTCCTATTTGAACAGAAGTTCATTCATCTGCCTGAGAGCGATGTCCGGCTATATCAGTTTGCTTCTCAGATGCGGCTTGCCTATGGTGACAATGCCATCATTGGCATCTGCTTTATAGTGGTCTGTCTGTTCCGGGACATTATCATCAGACACAGGAGGGAGTTTCCATCACTTTTCCTGTTCGGCCCGAAGGGGACTGGAAAGACTGCCTTTGGAGAACTGTTGCAAAGCGTATTCGTTCATAACGGTGATCATCCCAACCTTCGCACTTCTACGATGCCGAGTCTGGCCACAGTCCTGTCACAGGCAGAAGATGCCATCATGCACCTTGACGAGTACAAGAATGACATTGATGTGGAGAAGATTGAATTGCTGAAAGGACTCTGGGATTGTCAGGGTCGCAGCAAGCTCGACATAGAGACACGCAAGCGGGAACAGTCCAAGGTGCTCAGCGGTGTGATTGTCAGCGGTCAGGAGAAACCGACGGTCGATATAGCCCTGTATTCACGGCAATGTGTGCTTCCATTTCACAGAGACACACATACCGTACAGGAGAAAGAGAACTTTCGCGTGCTAAAAGAGTGGGAGTATGAAGGTACATCCTACATCGTTCTGGAACTGTTGCAGGTGAGGTCTCAGTTTGAACGGTCCTATAGGGATTGCTATGAACAGGCCGTCAAAGTCATCTGTTCGTCTTCATCATTCTGTATTGATGAGCGCATACTCCACAACTGGTCAGTTGTACTTGCTTCATATATGGCGGTGCAGCACCATGTCCAACTGCCGTTCACCTATGAGGAAGTCTTGAAGACTGTCCTGAATGGCGTGGAATACCAGAATGAAGAGTGTTTGCACAGCAACGAGCTGAGCATTTTCTGGAAGACTGTCGATTACCTTAAACAGGACAATCAGATATTCGGACTTTGTGATTATCGTATTCACGAATACACCAGTCTGAAGGTTGACATCAAGATGGATGGCAGACGGCAGAGCGTGACAAGAGAATACGGCAGTGCCAGGAAGATTCTTATGATTCCCACCAACAGCCGTATATTCGCTCTCTATGCCCTTCATATCCAAAAGACACGTGGAAAGGTCATTCCAGAGAATACCCTGAAGTATTATCTTGAAAACTCCCCGGAGTACATCGGTAAGGTGAACAGTGCAAGGTTTGCATCCGTGGAGAATGTCAGGGACTGGCCGCGGGAATTTGAAGCCAAGTGCTTCCAATGCCAGCCTCGTCTGAGTGAAAAGCCAGTCCAGGCATTCTGTCTTGACTTTGAGGCGATTGAAGCAGCCTATGGAGTCAGTCTGTATTCAGATTACATGGCTTTCGACCTGGCTCACAATTCCTAATGCGCTAATACATCTTCTACATTATCTACAATAGTAGTAATCAATGAAATAATTATCGTGAGTGTAAAATACAATTGTTATACACCCACCTACAAAGCCAATCAAAATACTTAATACCTTATATAAAATGGAATCAAAAGACAACATATACTACTGCATACTGCTGAGTCCGAGTCAGGTCAAGTTCCTCTCTGATCCTCTTCAGGGAACATCACGCTGCGCCACCCTTCTGTCCATGATAGCGATGGCTCGTAATGAGGAAGAAAATGGAGATGCTGCCGTCCATGTTGGCCAGCTGTCTGCTTCAATCACCAGACTGGCTGACCAATGGTTAGCAAGTCAATTACCTACTCTCTGGCTTTCAGAATTGATAATAGCGTGTTTTTCAGAACGGGGCGTATTTTCGAAGGCAAGTTTGTGTTTTGGGTCCACCAAAACCCGTGTCATTTTCCGGCAGGGAAAAGCCACGGTCAGGAGGCCTGCTCGCGCAGCCTGCCTGCCATTGACAGATGAAAATACACACCCCTCTTATCGGTTTCCAATATAAAACACCACAACATTATGAGTAAGAAAAAAACTGTTATAAGAAATAAAGGGGGTAGGCCCCGTATTGCCGATTACAAGAAGAATTGCATACATCTGAACGTGAGGATTTCACCTTCTCTGGAGGCCTACATCACCGAACAGGCCAACGCACGCTTCAAAGGTAAACGCTGCGACTATATTAGGGCCGCTCTCGCTGGGAACTGGGTCCGTGAGCTCGTCACGCCGGAGTTCAACAAGCTTCTCCATGACCTGAGCAATATGGGAAACAATGTCAAGTACCTAAGGGATTGGTTCTTCCGCCACGGCATCGTGCCGGAAGGAACCCAGTGTCAGGACATACTTAATGAACTGGCCGGAATTCTTGAAGAGGCTCGCCATAGAAGGCAGCTGTCGGAGAGCGAGAATGCCGAGGCTGCTCTCATTCATGAACCTGAAACGGATCGGATATGATAGGATATATAATACAAGGTAGCAGCAGTGCATTCGGTAAAACCATCGACTACGCCAATGGTCCGAAAAAGAACGCCATACTGATCGCTCACTCCGAAGGTGTCTTCACCCTGAACAACAGCACCATGGCAGACAGCTTCGAGACACAGGCCAGCATGAACCGCAGGCTGGGTAGCCCCATGTCTCACATCATCTTGTCATTTTCAGCCAGGGACTCTGGGTCCCTGACTGATGAAAGGATGGCCGAGATAGCCGAGGAATACCTTCGCAGGATGAGATATGAGGACACCCAGTATGTCATCTTCAGACATCAGGACAGGGAGCACCCTCATTGCCATATCATCGCCAACAGGGTCAACAACAAGGGCAAGACCATCAAGGACAGCAATGAGAGAATCCGTAACTTCAAGATATGCAGGGAACTGACAAGACAGTACGGCCTGTACATACCCAAAAGCAAGGAGAGTGTTAACGAGGACAGGCTCAGAGGGATGGATGCCATACGCTATCACATGATGCACGCTGTTCAGGAATCGCTGCGCTGCTGCTCTACATGGGAACAGTTTGCAGACGACCTCAAGAAGGTTGGAGTGACGTTCCGTTTCCGCTACAACATGAAGACCCACGGCATCGAGGGCATCTCCTTTACGCTTGACCACACGACATACAAGGAGAGTAGCAAACTTGAGCACGACATCTCCTTCTCCGGAAGGAAACTGGACGCATCACTGACTCTTGCGAACATCTGTCGTGAGTTGGGTAACCCAATGACCATTGCCCATGAGTCGGCAAGAGATATCTATGAACAGAGAAAGGAGGACTACCGGTTCAGTTGTACCATGGAGGAGTTCCGTCATATAGATGAGAGGTTCCCTGACTTTGACTCTCTTTTTCCTGATCTGTCAAAAGCTGCGGAACGGCCTTATCCGAACATAGAGGGTGACATGACGGGGCAGCCTGAAATTTTAGCCTCCGTAACGGACATCGTTACTGTAGGTCTCGAAGTGCTGGGTGTCTTGATATTGCAGCCCTATCAGGCTCAGGTCAGTCCTGGCGGTGGCGGGACATCCAGTGACATGAAGTGGAATGACGAGGATAAAAAGAAGAAACGCTCCCACAAGGAGACAAGAAGAACAAGATCACGATGAACGATACAAGACAAACCAAAGTGAACCAGATGGGACTGCAGGGTGCGGTCTCACAGGTAAAGATGATTTATGCGTCAGTCAAAGACAGCGGCATAAATCTCCCGGAAGTCAATGACATCGGTCTTTCTGAAGGAGATTGCCTGTTTACCTACATCAATGCTCTTCATACGTCCATAGGCAGGAAAGGCATCCCTGTGAAGACTGTGGAAAAGCCGACTGCGCCTCCTTCTTCCCCTCCTGTTCCAAAGCTGCCATCTGGGGCTCAGGTGAATCTCTGCAGACTGAAGGACGAAATCCGGAATATGGCTGTTCAGGCCCTTCTCGATGCTGAGAAGCAGATCCGGACACAGAAGGAGTCCGAACGTCTTGCGTCTGGAAAACTCTCTGCCGAGCAGTGGATTGAGAATAATGCCGAACGGATGGTCAGCCTGACAGAGTGGTGCAGGGACTACTCAGAACAATACAACCGTATCATTAACCAGTATAATGATTCAATGATGCAGGCCTTCAAAATGTGCAAGGCAATAACTGAGAACAACGGTAAGATTGCAGACAAGGTCTCTTCTCTTGATAGCACTTTGAAGGCGTTGGTTCCGGTGGTGCAAGACGCTTTGAAGAATTCCGAATTGACACACTGGCGGCTGATTAGACAGTCCTTTCAAAGACGCAAGTCCAATCCGCGTTGGAAGAATCCGTACACCTACATGTGTGTATTTATCGGACTGCTGTTCTCCACAGTATTCAGTCTGTCGGTGTACCGTAACAGCGAGTTGAGGAAGATAAATGCAGAACTGATGCATGAGAACCAGGTTCACCGCATAGTGGATGTCTTCATGGAGCCTTATGCAACCTACAGGAAGGAAAGAACCATGATTCAGAAGTGCATTGAGAGTAACGGCCTCAAATACACTTGGGACACGGTTTTGGAAATGCGAGCAAAGGTAAATTCTCTGGAGTCTGCAAAGTGAATGTATATACAGTAATCCTATATTAATAGGAAAAATTAGTAGCCGCTATTAAAAAACTTTCTGAAATGGAAATTTGTTTTTAAAAATCTTGCTATATTTGCAGCATTAAATTCAATAAAAATGGAAGTAAAAAGATTGAATCGACTAAAGGTTGTAATGGCTGAGAAGGATTTATCCAATACTTGGTTGTCTGAAAAGCTAGGGGTCAGCCAGGCGACCGTTTCCAAATGGATGACCAATTTCTCCCAGCCAAATCTTGAATCGCTCATCAAAATATCAAAAGTTCTCAATGTAGATGTTAATGAGTTGATTCGCCCGGATGAAGTTCAAATCTAAAAAAACAAGATCGCAACAATAATGGTTAAATTCACTATACAGCAGCTCCAGCAGATGCGCGAATCCGAAGACCGCGTTGAGTTCAAGGCGGGCGAAGGAGGCAACGTTTCCTACGATGGTCGAGGCAAGACCAATC
>CALDKD010000015.1 GCA_937898885.1 uncultured Bacteroidales bacterium
ATTCCTGCGTGGGCGCTCATCTTGGCTTGGGAATATGAACCGTGGAGCATAGGGGTTCTGAACCGTTCCGGGGACATGTCCCGAGTATCAAAGAATTACAGCACTTGGTTACGGGCAAGGTCATGCACCGGTAACAGGAATATGTCTACCTGATGTCCTGAATTGTCTCTCTCAGTCGAAATAACTACATCCTGTCTTTGTAATTGTTTAATTGTCAATGAGCTTCGTTCTTTTCACCACAAATATGGCATATCTTTCCGGAATGTGCAAGTCAGGGTTGAACTATCCGAATAGTGTATTTATGTTTGCCAGCATGAAATATCTGAAGCAAAGCACTTATCTGGAAAAGCTCAAAGCTCTCCAGCGGCAATACATTGCCCTTGAGTATCGCCTCAACAAACTGATTGAACTTGAAACTGGTATCCCCGAATCACCCGTCAACGAGTTGCTGACGATTCAGCAGTCTGCCGACTTCGCCGGATGCACCAACCGCCACTTCAACCGGCTAGTTAAGGAATACGATATTCAGAGAATCGTCCTGCAGCGCAAAGTCTATTACAAGAAGGTCGACCTGCAACTGCTGTTGAAATGAATCTTTCCACAAAGCAGTGCACGAGGTTGAAATTTATTATAGCAGAGATGGCAACATGCTTGCAGAATCCGGGATTTCCGATGACAATTACCGCCGCCATCAGCGCCGGTATCAGTTTTTGCACGTTGCTGCGCTCCGTGCATTCTCACCCCAAAAGTAAACTATTGTGTTACAATTTGCACAGCAAAGGTGGGAAAGATATGTGGTTTATTCCATTTTGTGTTTCTATCTGGAATCAAGACAAGAAACAATCCTTAATTAATGACTTTGAATGCGATCTTATCAAAGAAGTCTTTTATGTCACACACTGGAATCTGAAGCATAATCTGAATGTACCAATCGTCTGACAACAAGGCTCGATTCGGTTTATCAAAAATAAGGCAAACAGCGGATTGAAACATTTTCACTCTGTCGTCTGATTGAGGAACTTTAAGCTGCAGTACTTTTCGCGATGATTCCAGTGAGCAATGATCATCGCACCACTTCAGGATTGAATCCAACCTTTGCTCCATATCTAGCTTAGGATCAGCATTAAAGCGATGAATACGACCAATCTTAAGCGTTTCATGCATATCAAAACTCGCAATGCTCATAAAGTCTCGCCGATATACCTTAACAAGTTCATAAACGAAACGAGGAAGGATAAACCTTTTCTTTGGTATATTCTCACCAGCACACGACTTCTCAAAAAGAATCAGAAGACTGGACAAGTCCAGTACAAATTCCGTGTCCTCATTTAGGGTGTTGTAGAATTTTTGGTTGACTAATTCCGAAGGCTTCGCGCACAACTGAAAATCAGAAAACAACATTCTGTAATAACTACCAATCATATCATCCTCGTTTGCCACCATAACAAGGCTTGGGGTTTCGTTGTACGCATTCCGTCTTATCTCATCGGGCGACTCTCCTCCACATAGGCTTTCTAACTGCTTCAACAGATCTTCAGGTGAACAATTCTCGTCAAGTTTGATAGGCTTCATGATAGAATTGCCCCCATGCTCCATAACATCTTTCAAAGCTCTATGAACAATACCGTAATATAGATCATGGATGGCGATTATTTTAATCCTCTTGTCTTCGCCGGCAATATTGATGATGACTTCATCACCTTTGTGATGACCTATCAATGTACTTCCCATGAGGGATTTGGTGTCAGCATTAACACAATGCCTTCTTTTCTCATCGTCTTCATACAAAACATTCTTCCCAGAGCTTACCGTATCATACTCTTTATGCACGACTCTTCCGAAATCAGAATCAAGGCATTCAATATAAAACATACAGTCAAATTCAGGATCATTGAATTTCAATGCGGATTGATACCAAATATCTACGCCAGTCTTTGGATACCCGTTCCGGCTAAATGCTCTTGAACAAATAATTGCAGACTGAGGCGTCGAATACTGAATTGATAATGCCATATCCTGCAATGACCCAAGCTTAGAGGCGTCGACCAGTGATGTAGTATTAATGTAGTTGACGGCGGCATATTCATCTTTAGGATATCGCTTGAAGAGTTTTTCAATGACTGGATACGCTTTTTCATATTCCGTCAGCTCCATGTATCCCATATATTCCTCAAACAGTTCCATATCAGACTGCTCGGAATATGAAGACTGAATCTTACGTGCAGCGTCTACGGGCGATAAATCAGGAGCAGGTTTGTTGCTAACTGAAGGTAGAACCCCATCATAGATATCCGGGAAATATGATGCGAAGCATTTAGCCTTAACAAGGCTCATTACATTAAATGCTCCTCCTGGTGCAGACTTGTTAATGATACCAAGGCAGAACATTACATCATCTTTGGACCTGTAAAGCCCCATTCCGCTGCAGCCCTTTTCTACGGTATTAGCTTTGGATGAACCGCCTTCAGTAATGTCCTTCAATCTCCAATTACTTCCGCGCTTATTTGTTGGGGTAAACTCCAATTCCATACCATCTTCAAAACTCCATGGAAAACCATATGCCCCAAAGGTGTCATCCAAATTATAGGTATCCGTAAGTCTGGTTTTTGACGGGTAGTCAAAATCAATATCAGGCTTTTCTATCTCAACAATCACCCAATCCTCATCCTTATCTGCATCAAGAAGACCTTTGATCTTCAAATCGACCTCACAATCCTGCAGATATACGGCTGCGCTTAATTTCTTCCAATCTGGAGATACTATCTCTTTATCGTCATCATCGACTTGCCTCATGCAATGAAGAGCCGTGACAAGATAGTATTTACCGTGGCTCGCGATTATCGCCCCAGTTCCCTGTATTGGTTTTTGTGAGTCGATAGATTCGTGCAATGTCTTAGCAGAAAAGTATTCGATATTATTGATCATATGTTTATGGTAGGTATTGAGTTCTGAGTATAGTCATCAACAATATTAAACAAGGATTTCTCACTGTCACTTAGCAGTCCCGTATTTCGTATCATAATAGTATCCAATGGGTAGTTGAAATAGAGAGTAATCTTCCTTTCATCCGTATTGTTCATCCATTTATGCAAACAGGCGATTGTCTGTCTATCAGGATGATAAGCGCCGCCCGTACCTCCATTTGTTGTGAAAAGAAATCTTCTACAATCGATTAATTCCATAAGTTCGGGGCTGATATTTGACTTGCTTCCATGATGGCTGACCTTCATGAGATTAATGTTCAATGGCTTATCTTTCGATATGCCCAGATTTGATAAAGACGCAGCCAGGACACGAGGCTCCGCATCTCCAAGAAGGAGCACTGATTGCCCCTCTGCCGTTAGGAAGATAGCAATTGAAGTAGTATTCATAAACGTGGTTGAAGAGGTTTTATAACTGTCAGCCAATTCATCAAGTGTTTTCAATTGGTTGGACAGAACCGATTTATAGGAGACCTCTTCATCTGTATCCGGGTCATCCATCAAACCATGTTCATCAATATATTGGCGACACTTGCTTTCCATTGATTCCAATATTTGCAAGTCTGGAGACAGAACGTCTATTTTGAATTTGTCCTCATACGAGAAAACCATACCGGCATGGATGTGATCACACCATTCTCCTATAACTCCTAGTCTTTGAAGTTTTGAAAGATATGAAGCAAGTGTGAATGCATCGTCATATGCAGAAGCCTGATCCTCTTCATCGTAATTTATCACGTGAGCACAATTGGCCCATATTATTCCTATTCTCTTCTTTCCCTTTTTAAGTTGACTGAAGAATTTAATAAGGCCTTTTATATGGTCCTCGTCATAATGCGTTAATATGAGAAGATCTATATATCCCAGACTCAGATAATAGTCCGCTATCTTATCCTCCGTTTCTTCAGGGCCACCATCAATGACAATTGTGAAAGGGGAATCTTGATTGCTGGCCTTGACTACAAGAGCGTCGCCGTAAGCGGCTTTTAGTGCTTCTACTACCATGTCTCCACCTAAAGTAATATCGAATAATGCAAGTCAGAATGAAATAACGATTATTCTTCCTTTCTTAATTTGATATTATGGAAGCGTCCAACAAGTTCATCCATGGCATTGCTGAGTTGCTCGAAAGAGGGAGCGTTCCCATAGATGAAATATTCCATCATCTTCTCATAATCCGACTTCCAATCCTCACATACAGCCTGTGGTGGTCTGAAGTCTATTGACGCCGGCAGGAGCTTCTGATAGTCGATATATTTGACGGCATAGTATGAGTGGCGGTGAGCGATAATCGCTTCATACAAATCTGTATCGGCCAAAGCAGCCTTGCCAAATTCTGTATCCATCATCATGTAGAGATCATAAAGATGACGGCTCATCCTCTGGGAGCGCGGTTTATCCTTCTGGAATTCCTCATTCAGCAAGAATGCCTTCTCCAAAAAGGTCCTTGAAGGCAGCACCGTCCTCACTCTGCATTTTGTCGAATCATCCTCAGAAGGATAGTTCTTATAGATAAGGGATTCGATTTCCTTCTCCTCAAACGGTTCAGACATAGAAAGACAACTGATTTCAATCTTGACCCTTGGCTGTATGTATTCCATAGTTCCTTCGCAGATAGACTCGTAGTTTACGAGTATAACCGTCGGATCGACGTCCGAATCGAGAGGCTCGCCATTGGGCTTAAGAGTCACATTCTCCACAGAAAATCCACGGCATCCCATTGCAGTAAGGTTATACTCTAGAGACTTGGACAATGTATCCTGAATATATCTCCGCGAAAGTTTTCTGAGTTTGTCGCGCTGGTTTTTGTTCGTACCGTTTATCCCGAAAAAGGAATGGTCGACGGCAAGGTCCACATCCTCACTGAGTCTTTCAATCAGGTGCCAGCCTTTGCTAAGACTAGTTCCTCCCTTGAAAAGCATCTTGCAGGATGCCTCTGTCTGAAACACGGCCTTCAAGACAGCGGTCACCCACCAGTCCTTTTCAATTGCCGCCTGTGGAATCTTTTCTGTTTTAGCGACATTCTGGAGGATTACCATCCTTTCCTCCAAAGTCAAGTCCTGCCATGTACTCATATCTGCTCTCTTATTCTTTTTATTGTTTTCTGCATCCATACAGGCATAAGCCTTATGTCATGCTCTCTTGTATCTGGTTCCGGATTAGTTTTCAACAAACGGGATAGAATCTCTTCCTGTTCCGCAGTAAGTTTGTCCTTCCCTATTGCCTTCAATGCCTGAGTAAGGAGGGCATAGAAAGTGCCCATAAATTCAAAAGTCTTGGGGACAGACCTTTTCAACTTGATGGTCACGCCATCAATGGTAATCTCTCTTGCTGATCCGCTCGTCAGATATACCTGCTTCATTGGGATCTGCTCAGATAGTCCGAGTTTGTTCAGGGCAGCATCACCACTCGGAAGTATCTTTGACATATCCCTGCGGGCAATGGCTTCAAGAATCTTGTCTACTGTTGGAAGGAGTGTTCCGAACCGTGTCATTTTTGTCTTGCAATATATGCCTTGAGATATCTTGGTAAATTCTCCGTGTGCACATTTATCGGCAAGCACCCTACATACGGACGCGTTGTCATATTCCGGGAAATCGGAAAGAAAAACCAGCTCACCTTCCTTCATGGAGGAGAGCTTATAATCAAGACTGTATTCCTTGCGTATCGGCATAACGTGTATCTCTTTGTTTGCAAAGGTATACGATTCGCTTTTAATATCAAAAATAATTGCAAAATTATTGATATTTAAATTCGAATTCGTAATTTGATGACGTCCTCACAAAAACTATAGGTGATATCGAATTGTTGTATGTTACCGACTTCCTTAAAATGCTCTGGAACGGAGAAATATTCTAACCTACACCAACCTGCAATTGCTGCTGAAATAGGCGAAAATCGTCGATTTTTGACGACTTGTGTCCCGGAATGTAAAGCCCGGTAGACAAAAAGAGACAAAAAGAAGACAATTAGAGACAATCCGTTACAAGTGATTAAAAATATATTACATTTGCCTCGAAAGGTAATTCTGACGGCAGATGGAAAAACTCATCAATACGCTTAACGCTACATTCGATAGCATCCGGAAACTCGCTCCTGTGATTGAATCATTCAATCAGGAAGCCAAAGACCTGGACGATGCTATGAAGGATGAGTATTTCGGCTACATCGACACTACATTGGAACGAGATCTTGAACCGTGGGAATGTTTCACCCTTCGACAATCCTGGATTGAACGTCATTCTTCGAGGCCTTCACCTACTTCAGAACAGATAGTCAAGCAATGCCGTGCATGTGTACTAAGCGGCAACGATATACTCAATACGGTAAAAGCGGTGTCAGAATTTTCCAGAGGTCGCCGTGGCAAGCAGGCTTGTATTGTGTTTCATGCAGCAAATAAGGCAGGGCTGATGCTATTGCCGTCATTCTCAGCGGCTGTCAAGTTCTTAGGTGTCGAGGGTGCGAAAGGCGGATTCTACAAATACATCGACGACGAATTTGACTATGAAATGATCGATAGTCTGGCCAAACGTATCCGGGCCAGGTACGATGACTTGCAAGACTGTTGAGACAACGAGTTTGCATGCAAATGTCATAAGAGTCCACCAAAGTCCACCATCGTTTCGATTTAATACGCTAACATTGCGTTTCAAAAGCGGGAATGCAGTTCGAGTTACCTGCTTTGCCATCCGTAAGACCTATGACGAACAATAGGATCAGAGCGGAAGGATTTCAATGAAAAACACAAAGAAGGACCTGACAAAGGCCAAGGTCCAATACGTCCTGGATAAGGATGACCTGGAGAATGTACTTCGAGGGATCATAGACGAAACCATCACGGAGAACAACTCAAAGAAAAGCGAACGTTATCTCACCATCGCGAAGGCGGCAGAAATGCTCGGCGTCTCCAAGACCACTCTATGGCGTTGGGAGAAGGAGGATTTTCTGCTTCCTGTCCGCACAGGAACCAAAGTACGCTACAGGGAAAGTGATATCATCAGAGTGATGGAGGGCCGTTCCGATGCCTAGCCCCATCAGTCCGGTCGAGGCAATCAGGAAAGAGATGGAATCCGGCGGGACGACCGATGTCGGAATATTTACCATCAAATCGGCCAACAAAACAATCTCGGATGCAGCAATGCGCCCGAATCCTCGAAATCTATTCTGCAGTCTGTGGTACGAGGGTGAAGTGAGCTGCCTCTTCTCTGACAGCAACCTCGGCAAATCGATTTATGCTGTACAGATAGCCGAGGAAATTGCCAGGTATGACAGGATTCTGCTGATAGACTGCGAATTGTCTGACAAACAGTTTCAACTCCGCTATACTGATGAGATAAGCGGGGCCAAGCACATATTCCCCGAGAATATGTTCCGGGCAGAGATCAATCCCGCATCATTCAACGTCAAAGATTATGAAGAACGCATCCTGGGCGACATTGAATCTGCCGCATTGAAACTTAAGGCAAAGATTATCATCGTCGACAACCTGACTTACCTCTGCAATGCATCGGACAAGGGGGTTGATGCCGGGTTGTTCATGATGAAATTAATACAGTTGAAGATGAAGTACGGCTGGTCTCTTCTGGTTATCGCCCACACTCCCAAACGGAGTCTTTCAAGTCCCATTACCCAGAACGACCTGGCAGGCAGCAAGAAGCTCTACAACTTCTTTGACAGCGTGTTTGCAATCGGCAAAAGTGCCAAGGACAGCCGCCTGCGCTATGTCAAGCAATTGAAAGTCAGGGCTGGTGAATTCCGGTACAGCGACGACAATGTGATGGTGTATGAAATCGAGAAGATCAACGCCTTCGTACATTTCGAGTTCAAGAGTTATGACTCCGAACGGGAGCACTTGAAGGAGCAGAAAGACGATCAACTGTCCGAGAGGGATAAGAATATTTTGGATTTGCTCTCGCAAGGGAAATCCTGCAGAGACATAGCTCAGATAACCGGATCCAGCAAGTCACTTGTTTCAAAGGTTAGCAAAGCGAATAAGGCGTCCACAGATGTCCACGCGTCCACAGGCGTGGACAGTGTGGACACCGTGGACAGGCAGCGTCATGAAATATAAACTCCAGAAATATAATGGGATAGCATCCCGGCATGAGTGTCCACGTTGTGGACGGCAGCATTGCTTTACCTTATATATTGATGAGAACGATGTTCCCGTCCACGAGTCTGTTGGCCGATGCGACCACGAATCCAGCTGCGGTTATAATTACACTCCCTGGCAGTACTATCAAGATCACCCGCCTTTTGAACGCGGCATACCTGAGATCAAGGTCGTCAAGCCAGCATTTAAGCCTAAGCCATCGTACATCCCATATTCCTTTATTGATAAGTCGGTCCGTCTCGATCGGGAAAGCGACTTTATACGGTTCCTGCTGACAATCCTTGATCCGATGATTGTCGAGGGCCTCGTTGTCGACTACAAATTGGGCGTCACCAAATCCGGAGATGTCATCTTTTTCCAGATAGATCGTTTCGGGCGTTGCCGCACAGGGAAGGTGATGAAGTACAACCCCGAAACGGGCCACCGTATCAAAGACGAGGCGGTCAAGGGTAGAATCACTTGGATACACTCCTTGTTGAAGCAAACGGGCCGCCTGTCGGCGAACTGGAGCCTTAAGCAGTGCCTGTTCGGCGAGCATTTGCTGCCGCTGTTCCCAGATAAAACAGTTGCACTCGTGGAATCGGAAAAAACTGCGGTGATCTGTGCCGGGATGATGCCGGAATACGTGTGGCTGGCCACCGGAGGGAAGTCTCAACTGAATGAACGCCTGAACGTGCTGCGTGGGCGCAAGGTCGTGGCCTTCCCGGATGTGGACGGATACGCTGAGTGGCGCACGAAGTTATCTGCTATGTCCGGTCTGGACGTAACGGTCTCTGACTATCTGGAAAGAGTGGCCTCTCCTGAAGACCGGGAAAACCACGTTGACATAGCAGACTTACTGATCCGCGACAACAAAGAGTCGGCGAGAGATTCTCAAAGCCAGACCTTCTTGGCCATCCGAGAATTCATCTCACCGGAATCTCATGACGAACTCAGGCACCTTATCGACGAGCTTGATTTGGAACTCGTCGGTGTGACTCAGCTCTAGGCAAGAGGGTTGTCAAGCTGCTTCTTGATGGCGTCCATGCGTTCGTGGTAGGCGATGATCGTCTCCGCGTAGCCGTAGAGGGTTTCCTTCAAAGCGGCCAGAAGATTCGCGTCGGCGAGGAACTTTCCGAAGTCCATATAGAACTTTGCCCGGTCATCATTGCACGCCTCTGGATCGCAGTGATTGCGTTTCCGGCAGTGAGATACGAGCAAAAGATAAATTTGGCATTGTATTAATTTTGTGATTTTTGACAATAATTGTACTTTCGGTAGAGAATTTTGAGTATATTTGGACAATTAATCAGCAAGTAGCACTCAATAATACCCCGGATGGCAAAAAAGAAAAAAGAAGCCACTGTATCTTCTACTCCCAAAACCGAGCAGGAGATAAAGATGGAGAATGCTCAGGACCTGTACAACTTCCTTTTCGAGGCTTGTAATATCCTGCGCGGTCCAGTAAGCCAGGACAATTTCAAAGACTATATCACCCCAATCCTATACTTCAAGCGCATCAGCGACGTCTATGACGAAGAGACCGAAGCGGCATTGCTGGAAAGCGGTGGAGATAAAGAGTATGCATCCCTTCCTGAGCAGCATCGATTCGACATCCCGGAAGGCTGTCATTGGAAAGATGTCCGTGAACGCACAGAAAACCTCGGTGCCGCTATCGTAGGGGCGATGCGTGGCATTGAACTGGCGAATCCAGATACGCTCTATGGTGTGCTGTCGATGTTCTCCTCCCAGAAGTGGACAAACAAGCAGAACCTGACAGACGCCAAGATTCGTGACCTTATTGAGCACCTCTCAACAAGGCGTCTGGGCAATAACGACTATCCGGCAGATCTGATGGGTGACGCTTATGAAGTGCTTCTGAAGAAATTCGCTGACGATAGCAAGGCCCAGGCCGGAGAGTTCTATACTCCGCGTTCCGTTGTCCAGTTGCTTGTCAGGATTCTTGACCCGAAACCGGGTGAAACCGTATATGATCCCGCCTGTGGCTCCGGAGGTATGCTCATCGAGGCCGTTCACCACATGAACCACTCGAGCCTGTGCTGCGGCAGCATCTTCGGCCAGGAAAAGAACGTTGTCAATGCAGCCATTGCCAAGATGAATCTATTCCTGCACGGAGCATCCGACTTCAATATCATGCAGGGCGATACGCTCCGTAACCCGAAGATTCTTGCAGGTGGAGAGATTGCCAAGTTTGACTGCGTAATAGCAAATCCGCCGTTCTCTCTTGATAAATGGGGTGCCGTAGAATGGTCATCTGACAAGTACGGACGCAATATATGGGGCACGCCAAGCGATTCCTGCGGCGATTATGCCTGGATTCAGCATATGATAAAGTCTATGGCACCAGGCAATAGCCGAATGGCCGTCGTAATGCCTCAGGGAGTTCTGTTCCGAGGAAACGAGGAAGGCAATATCCGAGAAAAGCTGGTCAAGAGCGACAAGGTCGAGGCCGTTGTAACATTGGGAGATAAGCTCTTCTACGGAACCGGCCTCTCTCCGTGTTTCTTGATTTTGCGCAATCTCAAACCTGCCGAGCATTCTGCAAGGGTACTGATGATTGATGCAACAAAGATCCTTACTCCGAAACGAGCACAAAACGTCCTTAGCGACGATGATGTCAATAGGATATTCGAATTGTACGCCAACTACGAAGACGTAGAAGATTATTCAAAGGTGGTTACTCTTGACGAGATAGCAGCCAAAGATTATAACCTCTCGCCAAACAGGTATGTGGATTACCACAAAGAAGAAGTCCGTCCTTATGCAGAGGTCCTTGCAGAATTCAAAGCCGCCATTCAGGCAGTGAAAGATGCGGAAGCAGAGTTCTCACGTTTAATGAAGGAGGAATAACGATATGATAGTTGATGGATACAGAAGGCCTGGTGATACAATAGGCTTGGATGAGCTTAAGACTTTCCTCTGGAGTGCAGCCACGAGACTTCGTGGCCAGATTGACGCTGCCGGTTATAAGGAGTATATATTTCCGCTGCTCTTCTTCAAGAGAATCAGCGACGTTTATGACGAACAATATGATGGGTTCCTGCACGATGGTGGTGCTGAGTATGCAAACATGCAGGCAGAGGAACTTGCAATCAGAATTCCGGAAGGAGCCCATTGGAAGGATGTCCGCCAGGTGACGGAAAACGTTGGCCAGCGTCTGGTTGAGGCGTTCATTGCCATCGAACAAGCTAACCCCGGAGTCGAGGAAGACGGCAGAATCGTCGGTGGCCTGGACGGAATTTTCGGCCCGAAGGACGGCTGGACAAACAAGGCGAAGATGCCTGACCACATCATCACATCTCTGATTGAGGATTTTTCCAAATACAATCTGTCACTCGCCGCCTGCCCTGCAGATGAAATGGGCCAGGCAT
>CALDKD010000016.1 GCA_937898885.1 uncultured Bacteroidales bacterium
ATGCGTTGGACTCCTCAGCGGTGGAGAAACCTGCGTACTGACGGATGGTCCATGGACGCATTACGTACATTGTTGAGTACGGGCCGCGGAGGTTGGGGGCGATACCTGCGGCATAGCTCAGGTGCTCCATGCCTTCCAGGTCTGCCTTTGTATATACAGGCTTCACTTCAATCTTCTCAGGTGTTGACCAAAGTTCATCAGCGCCTGTCTGCTTGCAGCTGCACTCGTTAGCGATGGCAGCCTTGATGTCTATATCTTTAAAATTAGGTTTCATTGCGCACTGATTATTTGATGTTCAACTTGCCGTTGAAATCCTTGAGGGTCTCAAGGACGTTGCAACGTACGTGGATGAAGTTCTCTATGCCCTGAGCCTTGAGGTCCTCCATACATTCAGGAGCACCTGCCACTACGAAGATGGCCTTGCCGTCCACAGCCTTGAAAGCTGCCGGAGCCAGCTCTGCGTACTCGTCGTCGCTTGAGCAGAGGACGATGATGTCGGCGTTTTTACTGAAAGCAGCCTGAACGCCTTCCTCGATGGTCTTGAATCCTAGGTTATCGATGATCTCGTAACCTGCGCAACCGAAGAAGTTGCCAGAGAACTGGGCACGTGCCTGACGCATTGCCAGATTGCCGATGGTCAGCATGAATACCTTCGGACGCTTGCCGGAAGCCTCAGTGGCCAGACGCAGCTCCTCGAAGTCAGATGCCAGACGGGCACCGTTGAGAGTAGGATATTCGCTGTCCTTCTTGCAGCAGCATGCCATAGGCTTGCGCTCGCCTGCAATCTCGGTGATGTTCGGGAACTGGTTGCTGCCTACGAGAGTCTCCTTGCGCTTGGCGATGGCCTCGTGACGGGCTGCGCCGGTAGCGTTGATAGCTTCCTGAACCTTGCCGGCCTTGACCTGAGCCATCATACCGCCATTCTCCTCGATGTCGAGGAACAACTTCCATGCCTGCTCAGCGAGAGCCTGAGTCAGATTCTCGATGTAGTATGAGCCGCCGGCCGGATCAACGACCTTGTCCATATGTGACTCTTCCTTCAGAAGCAGCTGCTGGTTGCGGGCCAGACGCTCTGAGAAGTCGTCAGGCATCTCGTATGCGAAGTCAAACGGAGTGACGAGGATTGAGTCCACGCCAGCGATGGCCGCGCTCATTGCCTCTGTCTGTGAGCGGAGCAGGTTGACGTACGGGTCAAACACTGTCTGGTTGAACTTGGAGGTCTGTGCCTGTGCGTGCATCTTGCAAGAGCAGCGGCAGATGCCGTCTGCAGGCTTGTCCTGGCATGTGCACTCAGGCTTGTACTGCTCTACAATCTTGGCCCAGAGCATGCGGGCGGCGCGGAACTTGGCAATCTCCATAAAGTAGTTGGAGCTGACACCGAAGTTGAAACGTATCTTCCTGGCAACCTTGTTTGCCGGAACGCCGGCCTCAGTGAGGGTGCGCATATATTCGTTACCCCATGCCAGGGCGTAACCGAGCTCCTGATAGCAGTATGCGCCTGAATCGCTCAGACTTACCGCGTTTGCGGTGAGGCAGCGGAACTTTTTCATCGGAGCGAGAATCTCGATGAGCCTTGCAGCCTGAGACAGACCGTCAGCCTTGTCGGAACCATACTTCAGAATAGCGTTGATAGGATCGTAGCAGATGCAGCCGCAGATCTTGCTCAGGTCGTATCCCTTCTTGGTGAAGTAATCTACGAGAGCCTCGGCCTGCTTGCATGCTATGGTCGGGCAAAGTACGAAATCCATACATACACACTCTGCGCAGATTCCCTCCAGAAGGGTCTCAAGGTCCTTGCCCTCACACAGTGAGTCGCAGATGATGAAGTTGAGCTTGGTGATACCCTTGCCGAGAACCTCAAGAGCCTTTGCGTTGGCAGCCTTGATGTCCTTGCAGCAGATGCCCTGAGCCACCTTCCAGTCGTTGTCGGCCTTGATGCCGCGCTTGAATGGAAACTCACCCGGTTTTGTACAGGTGTCCAGACCTGCCAGATTCTCCTCGCGGTAGAACGGCTGAACTTTGAATCCTTCGTTTGTCCTCCAAACGAGTTTCTTCTCGAAATCGGCGCCCTTCAGATCCTCTGTGATCTTGGCCATCCACTCCTCGGTGGATACTGGCGGAAACTCGGAGAAGAGTTTTTCCTTGTTGTTTGCCATAATTTTGTTTGAACTTATGTTTAAGTTTTAATGAAAATGCATACTATTTCACAAGTCTTGCAAAGTTAACCTATTTGTCTGGCTAAAACAAAAAAAAGAGCGACTTGTTTGCCGCTCTTTTCTCAATGTTATGAACCGATGATTATCTTGGGCCGCCCATTCCGCCGCCAAAGCCTCCCTGCTGCATCTGCTGACGACGCTCCTCCTGAGCCTTCTGGTACTTTGCGTACTGCTCCTCGGTAAGGATGGACTTGATCTTGGCCTGCTGCTTCTCGCGTCTTGCCTGCATCTCCTTCATCATCTCCTCGTTCGGCTGACCCATCTGTGGCTGCTCACCGCTCTCCATCATCTTCTGCATACGCTCCATCTGCTCCTTCTGCTGAGCCTTGTAGAAAACAAGAAGAGAATCCTGCTGAGCCTTTGTGAGGTCCAGACCCTCGCCGATACGGTCAACCTGACGCTGGGCCATCTGGTCAGGATCAAAATCACCACCACCGAAACCGCCGCCCATCGGGCCGCCGAAACCCTGTGCAAAGCCGAATGATGAAACCATCATAGCTGCAATTGCGAAAAATAACTTCTTCATTTTTTGTCGTTTATTTAGTTAATACATTGATATCTTCCAATGGATATCGTTACTTTGACTAGTCGTCCTCTCAATGGTTTAATCTATTGCTCCAGAATCTGGATGTGCGAGTTGTCCTGCTCCAGCTCGATTACATCAAGGTCACGGAATTTCTTTCCGTCTATTGTCAGGCGGACCAGGGTCCTGACTTTCTGCCATCCCTGCAGGCCTGCGGCCCCCGGATTCATATAAAGCATCCCAAGCGTTGTGTCATATTGAACCTTCAGGATGTGCGAGTGCCCGCAGACAAAGAGATCCGGCGTGCTCATGGAGAGCTGGGTGCGTATGCTGTGGTCATAGTGTCCTGGAGTGCCGCCGATGTGCTTCAGCAGAATCTCCGCGTCCTCAACTTTGAAACGGCAGGTCTCGCTATATGCGGCCCTTACCTCGGCACCGTCGCAATTGCCATAGACGGCCCTCAGCGGCGCTATCGCGCCAAGCCGCTCCGCTACTGCGAAAGCACCGATATCACCCGCGTGCCATATCTCATCGCATTCGCCCAGATACTTTGCATAGCGGTCGTCCCAGCAACTGTGGGTGTCAGATATCAGTCCGATGCGCGTCATATCAGATGCAGAGCTTCTTGCGTGCTATGTCCAGAATAATCTCCGCGCATCTCTCTGTCCCGAAAACCGATGTGCTCAGACACAGGTCATAAGTAGTGGAATCGCCCCATTTCCATCCGGTGAAGTAGTTGAAATAGGAGGCGCGCTTGCGGTCGGCATCCTCAATAAGACTGCGGGCCTTGCGCTCATCGCAGTTGTCGTGCTCGCAGATACGGCGGATGCGGTCCTCGGGAGTCGCGGTCAGGAAAACATTAAGTATGCGGTCGCTGTCACGCAGGATATAGCCTGCGCAACGTCCTATGATGATGCAGTCCTCTTGTGAGTGAATCTTGCGGATGGCATCACTCTGAAGCTTGAAAATGGACTCATTGCTCATATAGTTCCTTGTGAGTCCTCCCTCCGTCAGATGATTCAGGAGAAGCGAGCGGAGACGTTTGCGCGATGTCTCCTCGTCGGCCTTCACAAAGAGCTCCTCGCTGAAGCCACTTTCTTCCGATGCGCTTTTCAGAAGCTTCTTGTCATAGACGTTGATTCCCAACTCTTCAGAGAGAATTTTTGCGACAGCCCTTCCGCCGCTGCCTATCTGGCGGCCGATGTTGATAGCATAGTGAGCATCCATATTCTATTTTACATTAAGTGATGTGTTCTTTTTGAATTTTCTCAATTGAGCGTAGAGCAGTACCGCCGCCAGAATCACAGATATGGCATCAGACACCGGCAGGCTGTACCACACACCGTCAATACCCGCAAACTTTGGCAGTATGAACAGGCACGGAACAAGAATGATGAGCTGTCTGGAGAGTGACAGCAGAATGGACTTGCCAGGCATACCTATACTCTGGAAGAAGTTGCCGGTAACCATCTGGAAACCTATCAGCGGGAACACAAGGAAAGTCTTGTGCATTCCATTGCGTGCCAGGGCGGTAAGTGTCTGGTCATTTGTGAATATCCTGATACAGGGTACGGACAGAAACTCACCGGTGACGAATCCCACTGTCATTATGATGGTTGCGAATATTATGGATATGCGCAGCACCTTTAATACACGGTCAAGCTTGCGCGCTCCGAAATTGTATCCGGCGATAGGCTGCATAGCCTGGTTTATGCCCATTGATATCATAACGAATACAAATGCGATGCTGTTCACGATGCTGTAAGCTCCGATGGCAAGGTCACCTCCGTATGAAAGCAGGCTCCGGTTGATAATGAGTACCACAAGACAGGCCGCGGCATTCATAAGGCAGGGCGAGAGGCCTATGGTAAGCATGTTCTTTACCAGATTCCAACGGAGTCTGAATGTGCCGCGCTGCAGATGAATAAGCTCATTCTTGTCTGAAAGCTGGATGCACTGCCAGATGAAGGCAAGAACCTGTGATATCACAGTGGCGATTGCCGCTCCCTTGATACCCCAATGAAACACCATTATAAAAAGGTAGTCAAGCACGGTGTTCAGCAGTACCGTCCCTATGGTGGCTACCATAGCCTTCTTGGGATGTCCGGCTGAGCGCAGGATGCAGTTGATGCCAAGGTACAGGTGCGTGAATGCGTTTCCTATGAGGATAATCGACATATAGTCGCGGGCGTAGGCGATGGTGGTCTCCGTCGCTCCGAACAAAGTAAGTATCGGATTGATGAACAACAGTCCGAGCGCTCCGAACACTATGCCTATTATGACATTGAGGGTGATGGAGTTTCCGAAAAGGATGAGCGCGCTATCGTTGTCTCTCTGTCCGAGCTTGAGCGATATCATTGTGCCGGAGCCGACCCCGACCATCGAGCCCACGGCGGCTGACAGGTTCATCAGCGGAAATGTCACCGCCAGTCCGGAGAGTGCCAGCGCATCGACTCCGTGCCCGATGAAAGCCCGGTCAACGATATTGTACAACGATGACGCCACCATTGCCGTGATAGCCGGCAGCGCATATCTTATCAGTAATTTACCAATTCTCTCTGTGCCCAATTCGGTGGGCGTTCTCAACTCTGCCATTACTTCTCTTGTTTTCAACTGCAAAATTACTCAATATATGAACTCTTTGTTTTCGCCGAAAAGCAGATTTAATGTATTTTTGCGTATTCGCATCCACAAGAGGAGCTGGAGAATGGACAGGGTTCTGGTAGGAATGAGCGGTGGCATAGACAGTACGGCCACGTGTCTTCTGCTTCAGAGGCAGGGGTACCACGTGATTGGCCTTACCATCCGCAATCACGACCTTGGCATTGGCGATGGCAATGCTGAGCCGCCGTATGTCGCCGACGCCTGCAGTGCAGCCTTGCGTATGGGAATTGAGCATCACGTGGCCGATGAGCGTGAGGCATTTGACCGCGATGTGGCGATGCCGTTCGCGCTCAAGTGGCTGGAGGGACAGACTCCCAATCCCTGTGTAGAGTGCAATCCCCGTTTCAAGTTCCGTGTGCTGACGGAGTGGGCCGACAGGCTTGGATGTCAGAGAATAGCGACAGGCCATTATGCCAGGATTGCCTTGGACAATGGCACATACTTCATTGAGCGTGGTGCGGATGAGCGGAAAGACCAGAGCTATTTTCTATGGAGGCTCGGTCAGAGCGTGCTGGCCCGCACTCTCTTTCCGATTGGCGGGATGAGGAAAGATCAGGTGCGCTCCTTCCTTGAAAGTGAGGGATTTGAGATTCATCCGTCGGGAGGCGAGAGTATGGAGGTCTGCTTCATTGAGAAGGATTATCGCGCTTACCTGCGCGGGCGCATTCCCGATATTGACTCAAAGATTGGCCCGGGCCGTTTCGTTGACAGCGAGGGTAAGGTTATTGGGGAGCATAAAGGTTATCCTTATTATACTATAGGCCAGCGCAAGGGCCTGGAGGTGGCTTTCGGCTCTCCCAGATATGTGCTGAAGACCAATCCCGATAAGAATACTGTGATGCTGGGACTTCCTGAGCAACTTGATGCGGAGTATATGCTGGTGCGTGAGCCTCATTTTCTGATAAGCCATAAGGATATTCCCGATGGAGCGCTGAGCGTGAGGATACGTTACCGCAGCAGGGCAATCCGCTGTACTGTAGTACGCGAGGTGGAGCCCGATGTGCTGCTTGTGCGCTTTATGGAGCCGGCATCAGCCATAGCTCCGGGACAGTCTGCCGTATTTTATATTGGCGACCGTGTGGCAGGCGGGGCTCTCATAGCCTCGCAGCGGGGAATAAACCAATACATTGAACAATGAGAACACTTACACTATATGAGTTGAACGGACTGGTGCGCGAGGTGCTTGAGACCTCGTTTGACCACACCTTCTGGGTGCAGGCGGAGATATCCACCTGCCAGACCAACGCCACAGGGCACTGCTATATGGAACTTGTGCAGAAAGACCCTTCAAGCGGAGGCATAATAGCACGTGCGAAAGCCAACCTGTGGCGTGGCAACTACCAGCGCATCAAACCCTGTTTTGAGCGTGAGACAGGCCAGCGTCTGACTGCCGGCCTGAATATTCTGGCAGAGGTAAGCGTCTCGTTTCACGAGGCATACGGATATGCGCTGGTCATTCAGAACATAGACCCTACATATACTATGGGCGATATGGCGCGCCGCCGCAAGGAGATATTGGCAAAACTTACCGCCGATGGCGTGATTGACCTGAATAAGGAACTTCCGATGCCGGTGCTGCCGCAGCGTGTGGCGGTGATATCGTCTGCCACAGCCGCCGGATATGGCGATTTCTGCAATCAACTGCAGAACAACCAGTATGGATTCCGTTTCTCTGTTACTCTGTTTCAGGCTATGATGCAGGGCGACAGGGTGGAGGAGAGCGTTATCTCTGCCTTGAACCGCATCGTTATGGCCCGGGATCAGTTCGATGTCGTGGTGATAATCCGTGGAGGCGGCTCAACCAGCGACCTCAGCTGCTTTGACTCGTACGGACTGGCGTTGAATGTGGCCAATTTCCCGTTGCCGGTAATCACCGGCATAGGCCACGAGCGTGACGATACAGTGATTGATGTGGTGTCACATACCCGTGTGAAGACACCTACGGCTGCGGCTGAGCTGCTTATATCTGTGATACTTGAGTCCGCTATGCAATTGGATAACCTGAGCGAGCGCCTTGCCGCCGGCATCACATCGCGCATGGAGGAGGAGAAGCACCGTATTGCCCTGCTGTCGCAAAGAGTGCCATCGCTCTTCTCGCTGCTCAGGCTTCGTCAGGAGCAGACCATGCAGAGTATGCTGGAGCGCGCCGTGTCGGCAGTCCGCAGCCGTATTGCGGAACAGCAGTATCAGTGCGACCGTCTGGGCCTGAGGCTTGACTCAGGAGTGCGAGGACTGTTGCTGTCACAACGTCATAAACTGGAGATGCTTACCGGTAAGGTGGATGCTGCATCGCCTGAGCGCATCCTGCGTCAGGGCTACACGATGGCAGTGGTGAACGGCTATATAGTGGGCAGCGCGTCCTCAGTGCGTCAGGGCGATACCATAGTGATGCGCTTTGCCGACGGCACTGCCGAGGGAACAATAAACAGTGTTGAATTAAATAAAGAATAAAATATGAAATACGAGGAGGCAATGAGGAAACTGGAGACTATAGTCTCCGATATAGAGGACAACAAGCTTGACATTGACAAGATTACCGAGAAACTGAAAGAGGCCCAGGAGCTTATCAAGTTCTGCAAGGACAAGCTTTATCAGACAGACCAGGAGGTGCAGAAGCTTTTGTCAGACTCACAGGAATAATAAAGCATACCGGTTTTGGATACGTTTGAGTCAAGAAAAAAGAAGCTGTTCTCAGACTACGAGGCTCTTTTGTCGCGTAAGAACTGTATATCTTCCACAAATGGAGTGTGGACAAGGTATGCGAATCCGGTGCTGACCGCCGGCCACACGCCGCTGCATTGGCGTTATGACCTGAATCCTGTGACAAATCCGGAATTGCAGGAGCGTATTGGAATAAATGCGGTGTTCAATGCCGGAGCCATTAAATGGAATGGCGGATATGTGGTGGTGGCCCGGGTGGAGGGTGCTGACCGCAAATCTTTCTTCGCGGTGGCGGAGAGTCCTGACGGTATAGACAATTTCCGTTTCTGGGACCGTCCTGTTACAATGCCTGAGACCTCGGAGCCGGATACAAATGTCTATGATATGCGTCTGACCCGTCACGAGGATGGCTGGGTTTATGGCGTGTTCTGTGCGGAGCGGAAAGACTCGTCACGGCCAGATGACCTGTCGGCCGCGGTGGCGTCGGCTGCCATAGCCCGCACGCGCAACCTGATTGACTGGGAGCGTCTGCCGGATATCAGATGTGCCTCACAACAGCGGAACGTTGTGCTTCATCCTGAGTTCGTGAACGGAAAGTATGCTTTTTACACTCGTCCGCAAGACGGTTTCATCGATGCCGGAAGCGGTGGCGGAATAGGTTGGGCGCTTGTTGATGATATTGAGAATGCCTGCATTTCTGATGAGAGAATTATTGACCGTAGGTATTACCATACAATTAAAGAGGTGAAGAACGGCGAGGGCCCTCATCCAATCAAGACCACAAAAGGGTGGTTGCATCTGGCACACGGTGTGCGCGCCTGCGCTGCCGGCTTGCGCTATGTCCTATATCTGTATATGACGGCACTTGATGAGCCGTGGCGTGTTATTGCGGCTCCAGCCGGCTACTTTATGGCGCCAGAGGGTGATGAGCGTACGGGTGATGTATCGAATGTGCTCTTCTCGAACGGATGGATAGAGGATAATGGCAAGGTGTTCATATACTATGCGTCAAGCGATACCCGCCTGCATGTTGCCACATCTACTGTGGATTTGCTGACCGATTACTGTCTTAACACTCCACAGGATGGCCTGCGCTCTTCCTTGTCCGTGCAATCCATCAATGCCTTGATAGATCATAACAAGGGATTATATTAATTTCTTTTTTGTCTCATTACTACTTTTAGTCAATAATTACGATTATTCAGTTAATGAAATCGTGTTCTTTCGGTTAATGAAATGGGAATTTCGCGAGGTCTCAGCGACAACTTGTGATTTAAAACCGTCGGACTTTGATTTATTGGGGCAAATATGGCTATTGCACTTCAACGAAATTATAATCTTCCTTCTGGTAAGCCTTCAGGTATGAGCCCTTTGAACCCTTGGGGATAAAGATTGTCAGACCTGCAGGAAGGGCTTCGGGGTCAATTTCCGGAGGAACGGGACTTTTCAGTGTCAGTGTGATATTTGAATCGGCGCCGGCACCGAAGATATACGGATTAAGTCTTGTCACTTTTTCGGGAATTGTAAGAGTTTTCAGACTCTTGCAGTCTGCAAATGCGGCACGGCCTATATACTTCACGGAATCGGTAAGTCTTACATCGGTCAGACCTTTACATCCTAAGAATGCGGTATTGCAGATTGTATCGGCAGATATGGTTACGGTCTTCAGACTTGAACAGCGCTCGAAGGCTGATGCTCCAATATATCTGACGGACTCAGGTATGTTTACCGATGCAAGGTCGCTGCAGTATCCAAATGTAGATTCGCCAATTCTTCCAATTGATTCGGGCAGTCTGACTTCCTTCAGTGAATTACATGCCAAAAAAGCCCAGTTACCTATTTCAGTCACTGATTCCGGGATGTTGATATTGGAAAGCCCGGTATGTTCAAAAGCAGATTCGCCTATGGTGGTTACGGAATTTGGAATGACTATGCTTTTCAGATTCTCACACCAGCTGAAAACATCATCGCCTATACTCTTTACGGTTTCCGGAATACGGGTATTCATACAGCCGGCAATAAGACAATCGGATGCAGTCTCGATAATGCCGTTGCAGTCATTCCGGCTGTCATAATATCTGTTGTCACTATCAACTGTTATGGAAACCAGTCCGCTGCAGGCCCCGAATGCCCCGATGCCTATATAGCTTACATTCTTGTGAACATTCAGAGACAACAGACTGGAACAGCCGTAAAATGCCCGGTAGCCTATGCCCGTCACAGTTTCAGGAATATTTATGTGTGACAATTTATTGCAATTATAGAACGCATTGTCTTCAATCCAGGTCACCGTATTCGGAATGACCACAGATTTCACCTCTGTACAATGTTCAAAGGCACGCTCACCGATGCGCGTTACCGTATAGGCCTTTCCGTTATGCTCTACGGTTGATGGAATGACAATATTGTCGGCGGAATACACTTCCATATTCAGCCGATTACCTTCACCTGGCGGGAATGTCACCTTGCAGGTCTGTTCATTGGCCGATGTAATGACATAGTTTATCTTTACGCCGTCTTTGTTGGCTACGCTGAAAATCGATTTGTCATATTCAAGTTCCGGTCCTGGCTGCAGTGAACAGAAAACGTCAGTAAGTTTCTGAATGTTTTCCATCTGATTGTTTACCGAGGCGTTGTCACTGTTTCTGACACCACTTATTACCGTTTCAACCAGACTGACAAGCTTGCCTGTGGCGGAACCTGCACTCGGCGAGTGGGTCGAAGCCCTCTTTCCTGACGGATTTGAGAAAACCCACTTGACTCCGTCAAGCGTGAGACTCCACCTGTCATTGGCATACTTTGAACGTGTATCGATTGCCACTTCAAAAAGATCCTGCAATGCTGTACAGATTTCCCCATCAACTTTTAGAGAGGCACTTTTTGATGACCTTGGTTTGTGCTTCTCGTACCATATCTGCGTGTTTGAAGTGAGAACCTTGAGCTTGTCATCATAAACCAGAAGAGAATATTCATTCTCAAATGACGGCCTCACCACACAGGCATATACGCCTTTCCTGTTAAGCAGGTTATCAACTTTACGGACATATCTGTCATGCTCTTTCGTGCTGCTGCCGTCCATGCTCTCCAGTGTCAGCCTTTCCTGCCCGCAGACATATGCCGATGACATCAGGCACATCAGTGTCACAATAAAAAAGCATCTGTTTCTCATATACTTCATTGACTGGAACGCACAAATATAACAAATTATAGAAATACTGACAAATATGACTGAAATATCGTGCTGCGAATTGTGGCTTATCGGTTAATTAAATGGAGATTTATTCCCCCTCGTCCAGTTGGAATATGGAGTCTGTCGGTTTGCCGAAATACCTGGCAATCTTCAATGCAAGAACCCTGCCGAAAGCAAAACGTACCTTATAATACAATGCTGTAAGTTGTAGCAGAACA